>DASYBQ010000001.1:0-15211 GCA_036500625.1 Pseudonocardia sp.
CACGAGGCCGGCCTGACCGGCTCGGCGGCGCTGGGTGCCGCGAGCTGGGCGGCGCGCGACTGGCTGGGCCGCCCGGGCCTGACCGAGGGGGAGCCGGCCGACCTGGTGGTCTACCCGAGCGACCCGAGGTCGGACCTGGCCGTACTGGCCACCCCCGACCTCGTGGTGCTGCGCGGCCAGCCGATGCGCAACTGAGAACAGTCGCCCACTTTTGTCACTTTTGCACCATCCGTGTCGTCCGTTCGGGCGGGGCGCGCCGTAACCCACATTACGGAGCGTGCCGGCGACTAGGCCGGTAGCGTCGGTGGGACGAGCGCTGGAGGTGGATGTGAGCACAGCCGGTCCGCCCGAGGCGGCCAGCGAGCCGAGGGAACCGATTCCGGCGAGGTCCGGTCTGGCGGACACCTCGGCCGCGGTGGCGGCCCTTCCCACTGCCCCGCCGCCACCCGTGCCGAGGCACCGGTGGGGCTTCGGCGCCTACCTGCTCGTGGAAGCGGTGTTCCTCGGCTCCTCGCTGCTGTTGATATTGCCCTACCTGGGGCGCGGCCACAGCACGCCGCCGCCGTGGATGCTGCTGGTGAGCCTGGCGGTGCCGACCATCCTCGCCGCGACGGTCGCCCTGCTGGCCACCCGGCTGCGGGGCAACGGGCCTCGGCTGGACCTCGGCCTGAGTTTCAGTGTCGCGGACCTGCGCATCGGTGTGCTGTTCGGCTGCGCCGGGCTGGTACTGACCCTGCCGGCCGCGGCGATCTGGTCGAAGCTGGTCGGCCCGACCAATGCCAACTCGGCGGTCGCGGAGCTCTTCGCCAACCAGCACTTCACCGTGCCGATGGCCGTCGCGGTGTTCCTGGTCGTGGCCCTGGTTGCGCCGATCTGCGAGGAGATCGTCTACCGGGGCCTGCTCTGGGGGGCGGTGCGCCGGCACGCCGCGAACCGCTGGTGGGCCTTCGGCCTGACCACGCTGTGCTTCGCGCTGGCGCACTTCGAGTTCAGCCGCACACCGCTGCTGTTCGTGATCGCGGTTCCGATCGGCCTGGCCCGGTTCTACACCGACCGCCTGGGTGCCAGCATCATCGCCCACCAGCTGAACAACCTGTTGCCCGCGGTGTCGCTGCTGCTGGTGCTGCTGGGGGTAATCAAGCAGTGAACGGCGAGCTGGACCTGAACGCCGACCTCGCCGAGGGCTTCGGCGTCTGGCGGCTGGCCGACGACGACGCGCTGATCGAGGTGGTGACCTCGGCGAACGTCGCCTGCGGCTTCCATGCCGGCGACGCCCCCACCATGCGGCGGGTCTGCCGGCACGCCGCGCAACGAGGTGTCACCGTCGGCGCCCAGGTCTCCTACCGCGACCTTGCCGGGTTCGGTCGGCGGTTCATCGAGGTCGACCCGAGCGAGCTGGCCGACGAGGTGCTCTACCAGATCGGCGCGCTGGACGCGCTGGCCAGGGCGGAAGGCACCCGGGTCGGCTACGTCAAACCGCACGGCGCGCTGTACAACGCGACGGTTGCGCACCGGGCACAGGCCGGTGCCGTGGTCGAGGGGACGCGGGCCTTCGGCAAGCTGCCGGTACTCGGCCTGCCCGGTTCCGAGCTGTTGGCCGCGACCGAACGGGCCGGGCTGCCCGCCGTGCGGGAGGCGTTCGCCGACCGTGGCTACACCCCCGAGGGCCACCTGGTGCCTCGCTCCTCGCCGGGCGCGTTGCTGCACGGCGTCGAGGCCGTGGTGGAGCGGGCGGTACGGCTGGCCGAGGTGGGGCAGATCGTCGCGGTGGACGGTTCGGTACTGCGGGTGCAGGCCCGCTCGCTGTGTCTGCACGGGGACACCCCCGGCGCCGTCGAGCTGGCCCGGTCGGTCCGCGCGGGCCTGCTCGACCGGGGAGTTCCGCTGGCCGCATTCGCGTCTGGCACAATGAGTGGCTGACCGCCGTGGCCGGACCCTCTTCCCGCGCCGTGGTTGACATCGAGCTGGGCCCACCCGGAACCCCACGCCGGGCGAGCGCGACTCGAGACGTCAATAACCTGAACCAGCAACACGATCCGCGAGGAGCAGCAAGAACCCGTGGCAGTCAAGATCAAACTGATGAGGCTCGGCAAGATCCGGGCTGCGTACTACCGCATCGTCGTGGCCGACGCGCGCACCCGCCGCAGTGGCCGCGCCATCGAGACCATCGGCAAATACCACCCGAAGACCGACCCGAGCTTCATCGAGGTCGACTCGGAGCGTGCGCAGTACTGGCTCGGCGTCGGTGCACAGCCGACCGAGCCGGTGCGCAACATCCTCCAGGTCACCGGCGACTGGCAGAAGTTCCACAACCTGCCCGGCGCCGAGGGCACCCTGCGCCAGCCGGCACCCAAGGTCGACAAGCTGGCCCGGTTCAACGCCGCGCTGGCCGAGGCCGGCGGTGAGGTGACCGGCGAGGCCACCACACCGAAGAAGAAGACCGAGCCCAAGTCTGGCGGCGCCGCCGCGAAGGACTCGGCCAAGGACGCCCCGAAGGAGACTGCGAAGAAGGCCGGTGACTCACCGGCCGAAGGATCGTGAGCACGCTCGTTGACGCCCTCGAACACCTGGTTCGGGGCATCGTCGACCACCCGGACGAGGTCCAGGTGGAGATGGTCACCACCCGCCGGGGTCGCACCCTGGAGGTACGGGTGCACCCGGACGATCTCGGCAAGGTGATCGGCCGGGGCGGCCGGACGGCCACCGCGCTGCGCACCGTGATCAGCGGTGTCGGCGGTCGCGGCGTCCGGGTGGACGTGGTCGACACCGACCGTTGACCCCGACGGTGGCACAACGTTCGATGGTGGCGGTCGGCCGGATCGGCCGGCCGCACGGTGTGCGCGGCGAGGTCAGCGTGGTGGTGACGACCGATGAGCCCGAGCAGCGGTTCGCGGTGGGCACTGTGTTCGAGCTGGATGCCGGTCGCCGGGTCACGGTGGCCGCCACCCGCTGGCACAAGGGGATGCTGCTGGTGTGCCTCGAAGGGGTCGCCGACCGCACCGAGGCCGAGACCCTGCGCGGCGCCGAACTGACCGTTCCGGTGGACGAGCTGCCCGACCCTGACGACCCGGACGAGTTCCACGATCATCAGCTGATCGGCCTGCGCGCCGAGCTGGCCGACGGTGCGACGGCCGGCACGGTCCGCGACGTGCTGCACGGCCCGGGCGGCGAACTGCTGGTGCTGGCCAGGCCGGACCTGCCGGACGCCCTGGTCCCGTTCGTGCGCGACATCGTGCCCACCGTCGACCTACCCGCCGGCCGCGTCGTCCTCACCCCGCCCGAAGGCCTGCTCGACTGACTCGTGAGTGAAAAGGAACGCTCTGGCGTTCCTTTTCACTCACGAGGGCGGGACGCCCATATCGCGCCGGTGCTGGCCGTGACGACCAGTGCGATGGCGCCGAGGGCGGCCAGGGTGAGCGGCTGGCCGAGCACCATGACGCCCGCGGTCGCGGCGACGGCCGGGGAGAGGCTGAGCAGCACCGCGAATGTCGCCGGGTGCACGGTACGCAGCGAGATCAGCTCGAACGAGTACGGCAGCAGCGAGGACAGCGCCGCGACCAGGCCACCGAGCACCAGCGAGCCGGGTCGCAGCAGCGCGGCGCCCGCGTCGAGAATCCCGAACGGCAGGCTGGCCGCCGCGCCGGCCGACATGGCCAGTGCCAGCCCGGCCAGCCCGTGGAAGCGCGCTCCGGTACCCCGCGACAGCAGGATGTAACAGGCCCACATGGTCGCCGCGCCCAGCGCGAACAGCGTGCCGGTAAAAGTGCTCCCGGCGAAGCCGTCCCGGCCGAGCAGCGTGACCCCGCCGAGCGCCAGCGCGGCCCACAGCCAGCTCAGCGCCCGCCGGCCGGTGAGTACCGACAGGGTGAGCGGTCCGAGGAACTCGATGGTCACCGCCGCGCCGAGTGGCATGCGGTCCAGCGCGTTGTAGAACAGCAGGTTCATGGCGGCCAGTACGACGCCGAACGCGGCAACCACCACCCAGTCCTCGGCGGTCCGGCCCCTCGGGCTCGGCCGCGCCACCGCCAGCAGGACCAGCGCCGCAACGCTCAGTCGCAGGGTGACCGCGCCGGCGACGCCTACCAGCGGGAACAGCGACGTGGCCGCCGCGGCGCCGAACTGCGTGCAGAACTGACCGCCGAGGATGAGCGCGACCGCCCCGCTCCGGCCACCGCGTGCGGGCGAGGTCCGAGGGCCCTCGACGAGCGGGGACGGCGAGGGGTTGCACACCTCGAGGACGTTATTGCCCCGACCCGGCAGCGGGAAATGCCGATCAAACAGCGGTTATGCTCGGCGCGCATGAGCATCGAGCTGCGCCACCTGCGCGCCTTCGTGGCCATCGGCGAGCACGGCACCATCACGGCGGCCGCCTCGGTGCTGCACACCGGCCAACCCACGCTGTCCCGCACGCTGCGCCAGCTCGAGACGCGCCTCGGCGTGCGGCTGGTGGACCGCTCGACGCACCACCTGGAGCTGACTGCGGCCGGCAGGGCGCTGCTCGGCTGGGCCAAGCGGGTACTGGCCGACGTCGAAGCGCTGCTCGACCCGGCGCGCCTCGGCAACTGGCCACTGCGCCTCGGCCATGCCTGGTCGGCCATGGAGGAGCAGACCGCCGCGCTGCTGCGGCGCTGGCGGCTGGCTCATCCCGAGGTCCCGCTGGAGCTGGTGCGCATCGACGAACGGGGCGCCGGTCTTGCCGAGGGCAAGGTCGACGTCGCGGTGCTGCGCGGCCGGGTCGCGGTGCCGGGGGCGCGGGTCGAGTGGCTCCGCGACGAGCGCAGGGTCGCGGCGGTGCCGGGCCGGCGGCCCGTTGACCGAGCGCACCGAGCTGACCCTGGCGGAGCTGTCCGGGCACACCGTGGCGGTGAACCCGGTCTCGGGCACCACCACCGCCCGGCTGTGGCCCGCCGCGATCCGGCCGGCGACCATCGAGGTGCACGACACCGAGGAGTGGCTGGTGGCGGTGGCGTCGGGCCGCGCGGTGGGGGTCAGTGCCGAGGCCACCGGCGAGGTGCACCCCTTCCCCGGGGTGGTCTACCTTCCGCTGCGCGATGCGCCGCCGCTGCCGGTCTCGCTGGTCTGGCATGACCCGCCGACCCATCCGAGGGTCGCCGACCTGGTCGCGCTGGCGCACGAGCTGGTCGGCAACTCGTCAACCCGGCTTGACGGAATGCGACAGTCAAGCTGATTTGACACTCATGACCGATGCGACACGGGTGGCGGCCGCGGCCGGCAGCGAGGACCCCGAGGTGGCCCTGGCCGCTGTTGCCTCGCCGCGGCTACTGGTGTAGTGGCTGGAGGAGCTGCAGGTGGCAAATGCCAGAGCCGTGCACCAGGAGTACCGACGGCTCGGCTGGGCGGAGAGGGCTGCTCGCGTGCCCGGCCCGGGGATACGGCTGCTCGCCGAGCGCGGCTGGACCCTCGAGCAGGTCCGGGAGCGGGTGGCCGGGTGTTCGCCGGGCGCGAAGGGGGCGTGAGCCGGCGGCTGGCAGGATTGCGCTTCGATGCGGATCGACGTGCTGACCATCTTTCCCGGCTACCTGGCCGCGCTGCGTGAGGCGCTGGTCGGGAAGGCGATCGCGGCCGGCCGGATCACGCTGGCGGTGCACGAGCTGCGGGACTGGGCGCACGACGTGCACAAGGCGGTTGACGACGCCCCGTACGGTGGCGGCCCCGGAATGGTGATGCGGCCCACCGTGTGGGGCGAGGCGTTGGACGCGGTGTGCGCGCACCCGCCGGGCGCGCCGCCGCCCCGGCTGGTGGTGCCCACCCCGGCCGGCCGGCCGTTCACCCAGGCGGTGGCCAGGGAGTACGCGACACAGCCCTGGCTGGTCTTCGCCTGTGGCCGCTACGAAGGCATCGACCAGCGGGTGCTCGACGACGCGGCGCGGCGGATGACCGTGGACGAGGTCTCGGTCGGCGACTACGTGCTGGTCGGCGGTGAGGTCGCGGTGCTGGTCATGGTGGAGGCGGTGGCCCGGCTGCTGCCGGGGGTCCTCGGCAATCCCCGCTCGGCGCAGGAGGACTCGTTCTCCGACGGCCTGCTCGAGGGCCCGGCCTACACCCGCCCGGAAACCTGGCGGGGGCTGGCCGTGCCGGAGGTGCTGCGCGGCGGCGACCACGCGGCCATCGCGCGCTGGCGACGCGACCAGTCGCTGGCCCGCACCATTCGCCGCCGGCCGGATCTGATCGATGCGCTGCCGAAGGGGGAGTTGGACCGCCGGGACCGTGAGCTGTTGAAAGGGCTGTCCTCGGCAGAAGAGTGAGCTATCGCTCGGCCGTCCGATGCGGAGTCCGAGATGTGCGTCTGGCACACTGGACAAGTTGCCAGTGCCCCGGTACGTGCGGCGCGAGCTTTTGAGCGCGCGGTCCATCCCGACCGGAGCAGCAAGATCGAACGAACTCGAGGACGGATCCGCCCGATGAACACCCTGGACGAGCTGGACGCGACGTCGCTGCGTTCCGACATCCCCAACTTTCGGCCTGGCGACACCTTGAAGGTGCACGTCCGCGTGATCGAGGGCTCGCGCTCCCGAGTGCAGATCTTCCAGGGCGTGGTGATCCGCCGCCAGGGCGCCGGGCTGCGTGAGACCTTCACCGTGCGCAAGGTGTCCTTCGGCGTCGGTGTCGAGCGGACTTTTCCGGTGCACTCGCCCAACATTGCGCAGATCGAGGTCGCGGTCCGAGGCGACGTGCGCCGGGCGAAGCTGTACTACCTGCGTGAGCTGCGCGGCAAGGCTGCCAAGATCAAGGAGAAGCGGGAGACCCCGTCAGCCTCCTGACGCTCACGTGCTCGTCGGCGGTGCCGTAGCCTCGCATTTGTGGTTGTCCCCGATGCTTCCGGGTGGCGTGGGTCACGCACCGATCTCATCGGTGGCGGGGCGCTGCGGCTGTGCCAGTTGGGTTGGATGACGATAGGAGCGGGGCTGACCACGATGAGCGACGTGTGTCCGACCGCCGCGAGTTGATGTCCCGGGACCAGTCGTACGACGAGAGCGGGCCTTCTGTCAGCAGCAGGTCCACGCGTCGTACTGACCTCCCCGAGGACTCGGACCCTTCGGAGTTCGGGCGCTCGCCCGATCGGGCACCACGTCATGGCTCCGCCAACGGCCACGTCCCCCGGCACGGTGCCGCTCCGCTGCCCCCTACCCGGCACGGCGCGGGTGCGCCGAGGGCCGCGCCGGAGGCCAACGGCTCGGCCCGGCGCCCGGCGGTCAACGGATATACACCTCGGCACGGCACGCCGCCCGCTGAGCCCACCGGTGGCCCCGATGGCCAGCAACCACGCCACGGCGCCCCGACCCCGGCCCGTCCAGCGGCCGGGCACGGCGCGCCGTCGGCCTCGGGTACCCGGCACGGCACACCGACCGAGCCACCCGGTGCGCCGCAACACAACGGCGGCCTCGCTGTGCCACCGGTGCGCCACGACGGCCCGCCACCGCCACGCAGCGGGTACTCCGGCGGGCGTGATCCGCTGCAGGATCCCCTCGGCGAGGGCTGGGAGTGGGACGACGAGGCCCAGCGGAGGAACGCACAACGGGCCGGCTCCTCGAGACGCCGCGACGCGGACTCGTCAGCCCCGGCCCGGCGTAACGGCGCGCCGAAGCGGGAACAGGCCGCCGGCCCCTCGACGCCGGACCAGGCGGCGCGCGGCGGCCGACACTCGCAGCCGTGGCCGGTGCTGCCGGAGGATCCGCCCAGTGCGCGGCCGGGCAGTAACCACATCCCCCGGGCGTTACCGGAGACCACCGCTGGTCCGGGCGCCGGGTTAGCGGCGGTCGAGCGGTCCGGGCCCGGGATCCCGACCGTGCCGCCGCCAACGCCACCGGTCGAACGGCCGAGGCGGCCGACCGGGCACCGGCCAACACCGCCGGCCGAGCGATCGACGCCACTGGCCGCGTTGAACGGGAGCGGGGCCTTCACGCCGCCGCCGTCGACGCCGATGTCACCGCCCGGCCGCCCCAACTCGCCCGCCCCGTCGAACGGGACCGGCTCCCACGCGCCGCCGGCGGGCGGCCGACTCACCCCGCCGGCCGTGTTGGACCGGAGCGGCCCCCTTTCGCCGCCGCCGCCGACCGGGCGCCCCATGCCGCCGGGTGCGTTGAGCGGGACCGGTTCTGTCGCACCGGTGCCACCGCGAGGCGGCGGCCGCAACGGCCGTTCGGCAGCACCGCCCGACCACCGGCAGCCCTCGACAGGTACCTTCCCCGCCGGGTTGACCGGCGCCGGCTCAGCCGCACCCCCGGTACGGGACCTGTCCCGACCGACGAACCAGTCAGCGCCGCCTGGCCAGTCCGTCGACCCGGGTCTGTCCGGGTACCGCCAGCCGCCCCCTGGCCAGGACGGGCCGCCCGGCCGGTCGGGAAAGTCGGTGGCGCCGCGAGTTCCGCCGGCAGGCCCGGACGGCTACCCCGAGCGGCCGGGCATCCGCCGCCCGCCGCCCGGCGTGCCCTCGGGCCCGCCTCGACCCGACCAGCTGGGCTCGCTGGGGCTGCCCCCCGAGCCACCGCCGGCCCCGCGCCGGCCCCCGGTGAACCGGCCCGCCGCCGGCTCCAGCGTCGGCCAGGTGACCGGCGCGGCCCCGCGCCGGGCCGGCGAGCTGCGCGTTTCCTCGGGCGTGCCGGTCACCGCGCTTGCGCACACCGAGCTGTCGCCGTTGTTGGTCCCGCCGGTCGTCGAGCCGAACCGACGCGGGCGCACGGAAACGCCCGACCGGCCCGATGACGAGCGCGAGCAGCCGGCCGCCGAACCCGAGGAGCTCGACGACGCCCCGGAGCCGGCGCGTCGCTTCACGCTGCCCGGGTGGCGAGCTGACTCCGGCCGAGCGCACCGCTACCGGGACAGCGACCCCGAGGAACGGCCGTCGACGGCGCGGACCGCGACCAAGGGGAAGAAACCCAAGCGTGGCAGACGGCGCCGGTCCACCTTCTGGCGCGAGCTGCCGATGCTCGTCGTGGTCGCGCTGCTGCTCACGTTCCTGATCCAGACGTTCCTCGCCAGGGTCTACGAGATTCCGTCCGGGTCGATGGAGAAGACGCTGCACGGCTGTTCCGGGTGCAACAACGACCGCGTGCTGGTGGACAAGCTGAGCTACCGGTTCGGCAAGCCGTCGCCGGGCGATGTGGTCGTTTTCGTCGGGCCGCCCAACTGGGCCGAGGAGGAGCCGCCGACGTCGCGCTCGGACAACCCGATCCTGCGTGGCCTGCAGAACGGCCTGTCCCTGATCGGGTTGGCGCCGCCGGACGAGGCGGACTTCATCAAGCGGGTGATCGCCGTCGGCGGTCAGACGGTGGCCTGCTGTGACGCGCAGAACCGGGTCACGGTGGATGGCAAGCCGCTCAACGAGCCCTACATCTACTACCTGCCGGACGCCGGCCCGCCCCGGCAGGCCACGTTCGGTCCGGTCCTCGTGCCGGAAGGCCAGCTCTGGATGATGGGGGACAGCCGGAACAACTCGGCGGACTCCCGCTTCCCCGGCCACTTCGGCCCGATCCCGGTGGCCGACGTCATCGGCAAGGCGCGGTTCGTGGTGCTGCCATTGTCCCGGATCAAGCTGGTCCCCGACGGCAACCCGCAGACGGTGTCGTTGTCCGCGCCTGCCGGTGGCTCGACGCCGGTCGGCGCGCCGCTGGCACTGGGTGTGCTGGGTACCGCGCCGCTGGCCGCCGGTCGGCGGTGGCAACGGCGTCGACGGCACTGGCAACGGCGGCGGGAACGCCGCGACCGAGTTGGCCCGGCCGGCTGAGCCGATGTCACGACCAGGCAAGGCACCCGTCGCGCCGTGGCCCCGGCCGCAACGCGCGGTGATCCGAGGCTCCACCGGCATCTGGGCATGGGAGTCGGCGCTGCACCGCTACGGTCTGGGGCCGGTGGCCGGAGTGGACGAGGCAGGGCGGGGCGCCTGCGCGGGACCGCTGGTGATCGCCGCCTGCGTGCCGCGCCCGGGTGACGCGGCCAGATGGGAAGGACTGACCGACTCCAAGCTGCTCACCGCCTCGGCACGGGAGCATTTCTACGAGCTGATCGTGCGCCGTGCGGTGGACTGGTCGGTGGTGATCGTCCCACCACCCGAGGTGGACAGTCGGGGAGTGCACGCGGCCAACGTCGCCGGGATGCGCCGCGCCGTCGCCCGGTTGGGCCGTCCGCCCGGTTACGTGCTGACCGACGGGTTCCGGGTGCCAGGGCTCGGGGTGCCGAACCTCGCCGTGCCCAAGGGTGACCAGGCCGCCGCCTGCGTCGCCGCGGCTTCGGTGTTGGCGAAGGTCACCAGGGATCGCATCATGGTTGCGCTGCACGAAGAGTGGCCCTGCTACGGCTTCGCCGAGCACAAGGGCTACTGCACACCGGCGCACGAAAGGATGCTGCGTGAGTACGGTCCGAGTCCGGTGCACCGGTTCTCGTTCGTCAATGTCAGCCGGAGTGTCAGCCGGAGTGTCAGCCGGAGTGCCACTCGGGCCGGCGCTGTTCGGGTGGTGGCGGGTGTGGGCGACAATGCCCGAGTAGTTGGTGGGAGCGGCATCGGCGCGCAGGCCGGTGACGCGGACGGGGTTCAGGCAGCAGCCGGCCAGGGGGTGGAGTCATGAGCGCCGAGGATCTTGAGAAGTACGAGACCGAGATGGAGCTCTCGCTCTACAAGGAGTATCGGGACATCGTCGGCCAGTTCGCCTACGTGGTGGAGACCGAACGGCGGTTCTACCTGGCGAACACGGTGGACGTCGCGCCGCGCAACTCCGAGGGCGAGATCTATTTCGAGGTCCGGATGACGGATGCCTGGGTGTGGGACATGTACCGTCCCGCGCGGTTCGTCAAGAACGTCCGAGTGATCACGTTCAAGGACGTGCATGTCGAGGAGCTGGACAAACCAGACCTCAGGTTACCCGGGGGGGAAACCTTCGGCTGAGCGCCCGGTCGGGATCGGCATCATACCCGACTGGTGGGGGTGTTCCGCCCGCTGAGCGGTCCTGAGGGCCGAGTTGTCCACAATAGAATTCTGTCCACAGGATGTCGATCTTCGTGCTGGCAGCGGCGGCCGTTGCTGAGCACCGTGGTCCGCATGGCGACGAAGGATGTGCTGGGCAGGCGCGGCGAGGACCTCGCGGTCGAGTATCTACGGCGGCGGGGTCTGGTGGTGTTGTGCCGGAACTGGCGCTGCCGCGACGGCGAGCTCGACGTGGTGGCCACCGATGCCGGCCGGCTGGTGGTGTGCGAGGTCAAGACCCGGTCAGGGGTCGGCTTCGGGGATCCGGCCGAGGCGGTCACCTCGGAGAAGGCCGCGCGCATCCGCCGGGTTGCCCAGGTCTGGATGGGCACGCACAGCGTGCGCTGGTGCGAGGTCCGGTTCGACGTGGTGGCGGTGCTCGCCCCGCCCGGCGGCCGTGTCGTGCTGCGGCACTACGAGGCGGCGTTCTGATGTCGCTGGCAACCGCATGGTCGGTCGCGCTGTACGGGGTCGACGGGCTGCTGGTCGAGATCGAGGCGGACGTCCGGCAGGGGCTGCCCGGCGTGCACCTGGTCGGCCTGCCGGATGCGGCGCTGCACGAGTCCAAGGACCGGGTCCGTTCGGCGGTGGTCAACTCCGGGCGGGACTGGCCCAACCAGCGGATCACTCTCGGGATGTCGCCCGCCACCGTGCGCAAGACCGGCAGTGGCTTCGACCTGGCGCTCGCTTGCGCGGTACTCGCCGCTGTGCACGATGCGCTGGCCCCGAGGCTGCGGGACACCGTCCTGGTCGGCGAGCTCGCGCTGGACGGACGGCTGCGCCCGGTCCGCGGTGTGCTGCCCAGCCTGCTGACCGCGCGGCGGGCCGGGTACCGCACCGTGGTGGTGCCACACGCCACGCTGGCCGAGGCCGCGCTGGTCCCCGGGTTGGACGTTCGCGGGGCGCACTGCCTGCGCGACGTGCTGGCCTGGTTGGCGGGCGAGGCCGAACTGGCCCGGCCCGGCCCGCTCGCGGTAAGTCCCGGGCCGGCTGGCCTCGAGCTGGCCGACGTGCTCGGCCAGGAGGCAGCACGGACCGCGGTGGAGATCGCGGCGGCCGGCGGCCACCACCTGCTGCTGGTCGGGCCGCCCGGCACCGGCAAGACGATGCTTGCGCAGCGGCTCACCGGGGTGCTGCCCGAGCTGCATGCCGAAGAGGCGCTGGAGCTGGCCGCGATCCGTTCGGTGGCCGGCCGGCTGCCCACCGAAGGGCCGCTGTCCCGGAGGCCCCCTTTCGTTGCGCCGCACCACAGCAGCTCGATCGCCGCGCTCATCGGCGGTGGCAGCGGGCTGGCCCGCCCCGGCGCGGTCTCCCTGGCGCACCGGGGGGTGCTGTTCCTCGATGAGGCGCCGGAGTTCGGCGCCCACCTGCTGGAGTCGCTGCGCACTCCGCTGGAGGACGGTGAGGTGCGGCTGGCCCGTGCCGACGGTTCGGTGCGCTATCCGGCCCGCTTCCAACTGGTGATGGCGGCGAACCCCTGTCCTTGCGCGCCCGCGCACGACCGGGACTGCATCTGCCCGTCGCGGGTCCGGCGCCGCTACCTTGGCCGGCTGTCCGGTCCGCTGCTGGACCGGGTCGATCTGCGGGCCACGCTCGCTCCGTTGACCACGCTCGGTTACGGCGCGGGCGAGTGGTCGGAAACGACCGCGACCGTGGCGGCCCGGGTGCGCACCGCCAGGGCCGCCGCCGAGGCCCGGTGGGCAGACCTTGGGCTGCTGACCAATGCCGAGGTGCCGGGCACCGTGCTGCGCGAGCGGTTTCGGCTGCCCCGCTCGGTGGTGGCGCCGCTGGACAACGCGTTGAACCGGGGCGAGCTGACCGCGCGAGGGGCCGACCGCGCACTGCGTACCACTTGGGCTGTAACCTAGCGCACATGAGAGCAGCGCTGTACCTCCGCATGTCGCAGGATCGCACTGGTGAGAGCCTCGGCGTCGAACGACAGCGCGAAGACTGTGAAAAGTTGGTGGCTGCGCGAGGATGGGTCATGGCACACCCGCCGTTCGTGGAGAACGACACCTCGGCCTCCGGGCGTAAGCCACGCCCGAAGTTTCGTGCTCTGCTTGCTGCGGTGGCAGCGGGCTCGGTAGACGTAATTGTCGCGTGGGCATTGGACCGGCTTACCCGCAATGCCCGCGATCGTCTTGCGCTCGTAGAGACCTGCCGCGATCACGGTGTGAGAATCGCGCTCGTGCGCGGATCAGATCTAGACCCAACTACCCCGAGTGGGCGGATGCTCATAGGTCTTCTTGGTGAAGTCGCCCAGGCTGAAATCGAGACGAAGTCCGATCGACAGTCACGCGCAGCTGAACAGGCTGCCGAGTTGGGTATATGGATTGGAGGTCGTCGACCTTTCGGCTACGAGTCCGATGGTGTGACGATTATTGAGCGCGAAGCCGATGCGATCCGCGCAGGCTACGCTGCTTTGCTCTCCGGTGTCGGGCTGAGAGGTATTGCGAATGAATGGAACAGCATGGGCCTCAGGACGGGTCAGGCACCTTGGCGTCGGACGCATCTAGGGGAGAAGTCGCCATGGCGCGGTGACTCGGTGCGCCGTGTGCTAATCAACCCTCGATATGCCGGTATCCGCGCCTTTCGGGGCGAAGAAAAGGGTGAGGCGTGTTGGGACGGCATCGTCGGGATCGACACTTATCGAGCCGCAAAAGCATTACTTAATTCCCCGACTAGGAACAGAGGAGGAGCTGGAGTCGCGGCGCGGCAATTTCTTACCGGTCTGGCGCTATGCGGTCTTGACGGATGCGGCTACCCGGTGCATGGGGGAGGGGCTAAACACGGCAAGTCAATCTATCGTTGCCGGACCTCGACACTGCTCCCTCACGAGCGGCCGAACCTGCCCGGTACGCACGTTAACCGTCTGGCGGGTCCGGTAGACGACTACGTCATGCGCATAGTCGTGGCCCGTCTGAGTCGTCCCGACGCACGTGAATTACTTATTGACCACCGACGGTCCAACGTGTCCGCGCTCCGTGATGAGGCGAATGCGTTGCGGGCCCGGCTTGAGGCCATGGCCGCCGAGTTTGGCGCCGACCCCGACACGTCCCCGGTCGAGTACCGCGCGATGCGCTTCCCTGTGCGTGCCAGAGTGGCCGAGATTGAGGCTCAGATCGCCGACGCGGGCCGCGTGGACCTACTTGGGCCTCTCGTTCAGGCTGACGACGTGTCGGCGGCTTGGGCGGCGCTGAACGTAGAGCGGCGTCGAGCGGTGGTCGATGCCCTCATGATCGTCCGGCTGCAGGCGGTTGGCCGCGGTGTCCGCACGTTCCGTCCGGAGACGGTTGAGGTTGAATGGAAGACTGATCTGTGACAGAACTTATATTCTGAAGTTTTTATAGTGCCTAGGATTGGCTAATCCGTTCGGTCGACCCGAGGTGGTCTTATGGAACTGGGCGTAGGAGGGTGGCCAGTCGGTCGCGTTGAGAATTCGTCAGCGGTGGCGCAGAGGCGACTATTTCGTCAATCGCTTTCTGGACTAGGTCAGCGGAAGACTCGCTTTCCCTAGTTCCCTCCTTTTGTTGGTTGTCAACGTAGTAAGTGCAGTCGGTCCGGTCGTCACCTCCAGGTGTGTCGGGTTCAAGGCTGGGTGTCATCGTCGGGTCATCACCTCCTCGTGTCGTGTGACGGTGCGTGGGCTGGTCACCTCTTCTGGTGCTCGGATGGCCCCCCGGTAGGGCGGACCGCGGGGCTACGGGTCAGTCGTCCCGGTCGGCTGAAAGTGATCACCTCCTATCGGGTAGGGGGCCGGTCGTAGGGTGGCTTCTCTGGTAGTTGGGCTGCCTCCTTGCGGGTGTGTGGGATCGGTTGCGGCTTGTTCATCGGACTGGCGATACCTCCGTTCTTGTTGGGTAGTGCGGACGGGTGCTAGGCCGCTAGTGCGCTGGTCAGTGGTCTAGCGGGGCCGCTAGACCTAGCGGGGTGGCCGCTAGGTCTAGCGGGCTGCTAGCGGGCCTGTGGTGGTCGGTCGAGGGTTTGGGCGAGGGCGTCGAGCACGGCGTCTCGGGTGATGCCGCGCCGGTTGGCGCCTTGGCCTTCGGGTGTCTGGCCCCAGACTTGGCCGGTGGTGATGCCGTAGGGCTTGAGGCAGGTGGCCAGGTCGGTGGAGGTCCATCCGTCGTAGGCGTGTGGGTTGGCCTCGGCGAGGCGGGCGATGACGGTCTCAGACCAGAGCCGGGCGTCGTCGCCGGTGAACACGGCCAGTACGTCGTCGAGCAGTCGGGG
>DASYBQ010000002.1:0-36146 GCA_036500625.1 Pseudonocardia sp.
GACGGTACAGCGTGCCCTCGCCGTCCTGGTCGCTCTCGTCCCGCAACGATTTGCCGTCGTCGAAAAGCTTGCCGAGCATGCCCATGCCCGCCACGGTATCCCCTCGCCCCGGAGCCCGGATCTGGTGTGCTGAGAATCCCGACTCGGTGTGCCGGGAGCCCCGCCCCTCGGGTGGGATGCGGGCGGTCAGGCGAGCGGGAGCAGAGGTGGGCGGGGGCCGGCGGTTGGGGTGAGGCGGGGTACCTGGCCCCGGTAGGTGGTGGTGCGTTGGCGGACCGGGCGGCCGGCCCGAGTGGCGATCTCGGTCAGCTCGGCGACAGTTCGCGCCGAGCCGTTCTCCGAACCGGCCATCCGGCTGATCGTCTCCTCCATCAGGGTGCCGCCCATGTCGTCCGCGCCGCCGCGCAGGATGTCCGCCGACAGCGTGTCGCCGAGCTTGACCCAGGAGCACTGCACATGGTCGATCCGCCCGTGCAGAGCCAGCCGGGCGAACGCGTGCACCGCCCGGTTGTCTCGCTCGGTCGGACCGGGCCGGGCGAGGCCGGCCAGGTAGATCGGCGCGTTGTGGTGCACGAACGGCAGCGGCACGAACTCGGTGAACCCCCCGGTGCGGTCCTGGATCGACCCGAGGACACGTAGGTGGCCGAGCCAGTGCCGTGGCTCGTCGACGTGGCCGTACATCATCGTCGACGAGGACGCGATGCCCAGCTCGTGCGCGGTACTGACCACCTCGATCCACTGCGCGGCCGGCAGTTTGCCCTTGGTCAGCACCCAGCGGACCTCGTCGTCCAGGATCTCGGCGGCCGTGCCCGGGATCGAGCCAAGTCCCGCGTCCCGCAGCTCGGTCAGCCATTCCTTGATCGACACACCGGCCTTCGCCGCCGCCGACACGATCTCCATCGGGCTGAACGCGTGCACGTGCATGCCGGGCACCGCCGCGTGCACCGCGCGCACCAGGTCGGCGTAGAAGGTCACCGGCAGCTGTGGGTCGATGCCGCCCTGCATACAGACCTCGGTGGCACCGCCGGCCGCGGCCTCGGCGGCCCGCGAAGCCACCTCGTCCAGTGACAGCCGGAAGGCGTCGGTGTCCCGCTCCCGCTGGGCGAACGCGCAGAACCGGCAACCGACGTAACACACGTTGGAGAAGTTGATGTTGCGATTGATCACATAGGTGACGTCGTCGCCGACCACGTCCGCGCGCACCGCGTCGGCGATCCGGGTCAGCTCCTCCAGCGCGGGGCCGTCGGCGGTGAGCACCGCCATCGCCGCCGACTCGTGCGCCGGGTCGAGCAGCGCGGCCGGGTTCTCGGCGGCCAGCGACAGACCCGCGCGGACGTCGGAGTCCAGCCGCTGCGGGGCGGTGCGCTGCTGGGCGGCCAGCTCGCCGCGCAGTTCTTCCCAGTCGCCGTACACCGAGTCGAAGTCGCCGCGCCGGTCCCCGGTGCGCCCGGTCGTGTCGATGCTCGCCTGCAGGTCGACCCGGCCGGAGGAGACGAACCCGCCGTCCGGCTCCTGCCAGGGCCGACCGGTGGGCACCGCGTCCTCGCGGGCCAGCCCGGTCGCCGGGTCGGCGAGCGCCGCGACGTGCCCGTGCAGCCGGGTGTCTATCCACGGCGACCCGGCCAGCACGTAGCGCGGATAGGCGGTCAGCCGCTCGCGCAGGGTGAAGCCGGCCTCGGCGCTGCGGGCCGCCAGCTCCTCGATGACCGGCCATGGCCGCTCCGGGTTGACATGGTCGGCGGTCACCGGGGACACCCCGCCCCAGTCGTCGATGCCGGCCCGCAGCATCAGCTCGAACTCTTCGCCGACCAGGTTCGGCGGCGCCTGCAGTCGCATCTTGGGCCCGAGCACCAGCCGGGCGACCGCGATGGTGGCGGCCAGCTCGGCCAGGTCCGCGTCCGGGTCGTTCGCCATCGCGGTGTCCGGCTTGGCCCGGAAGTTCTGCACGATCGTCTCCTGGACATGACCATGTGACCGTGCCTCGGCGCGGATGGTGAACAGTGAGTCGGCCCGCTCGGCGCGGGTCTCCCCGATGCCGATCAGGATGCCGGTGGTGAACGGGATGCCGACCCGGCCGGCGTCGGTCAGGGTGCGCAGGCGCACCGCCGGTTCCTTGTCCGGGCTGCCGTAGTGCGGCCCGCTCTTCTCCGACCACAGCCGCGTGGAGGTCGTCTCCAGCATCATGCCCATGCTGGGCGCGACGGGCTTGAGCCTGGTCAGCTCGTCCCAGGACAGCACGCCGGGGTTCAGGTGCGGCAGCAGCCCGGTCTCCTCCAGCACTGCGATCGCGCAGGCCCGCACGTAGTCCAGCGTGCAGCCGTAGCCGCGCGCGTCCAGCCACTCCCTGGCGGCCGGCCAACGGTCCTCGGGTCGGTCTCCGAGGGTGAACAGCGCTTCCTTGCAGCCGGCCGCCGCGCCCTGCCTGGCGATCTCCAGCACCTCGTCGCGCTCCAGGTACGCCGCCGGCAGCCGGTGCGGCACGGTGGCGAAGGTGCAGTAGTGGCAGCGGTCCCGGCAAAGCCGGGTCAGGGGTATGAACACCTTGCGGCTGTAGGTCACCACGCCGGGGCGACCGGCGGCGACCAGGCCGGCGTCACGGACCAGGGCGGCGATGCCGAGCAGCTCGTCGAGCTGCCCGTCCCTGGCGGCGAGCAACACGGCCGCCTCGTCGGCGTTGAGGGTTTTCCCGTCGCGGGCACGGCGCAGCGCGCGGCGCAACGCGGCCTCGGACGGCGGGGTTTCGGGGTGGGACAAAAAATCAGCCACCCCAGCACACTAGGTCGATTGTGTCGCCCCGGCGACTCAGCTGGGTCTATTTCATAGACCTAGCATCTGCGTGGCCAATACGGTTCTCGGCGGCCGCGCACGGCGACGGCTACTGGGCCAGGCATTTGCTGCCGGGCAGCGGCCGCAGGAAGTCGTCCAGCGCCCAGTTGCCGTCCTGGATCTTGCGGTAGTTGTTCTGTACGGCCGTGGTGGCATCCACGATGTCGCCCCGGTGCAGCGTGCGCGCGACTCCCGACGTCCCGTCCGGGTTGGCGTGCTCGACGAGATTGTCGACCGTCACCTCGACACGGCACGCGGCGGCGGTGACCGAGCTCGTGGTCACCGACCCCTTGTCGATCAGCACCAGAACGCCGAGGACAAGGGCACAAATCCCCGCGAACGGCCAGCCCTTGACCTTCGGTCTGCCCCATTTGACCTTGAACACAGCAAGTCTCCACCCGGACATGACCAGCAACAACCTGACGCTACCGCGTCCGGCCGACCACGTGGCGGCTCCGCGCCCTAAACCGGCCGCCGAGTTGAGACATCTCGGCTCGCGACGAGATAACAGGACGCGCGTACTGCTAAGGTCGGGCTCGGCACCCTGACATGCCATCCACCTTCGGCGGATGGCGCGACTCCGGACGCGGTACGCCTGGGGAAGCGCTAGCGTGTCCGGCTGGGCGCCCAGTGCGCCCCGCCGGCGAAGATCCGACCACGAGCACAGGTAGGGCACAGCAACGATGAAGGTCATCTACACCTACACCGACGAGGCACCGGCGCTGGCGACGCACTCTTTTCTGCCGGTCATCGAGGCGTTCGCCGGCAAGGCCGGGATCACCGTCGAGACCCGTGACATCTCCCTCGCGGCCCGCATCCTTGCCCAGTTCCCCGACCGGCTCACCGACGCCCAGCGCGTGCCGGACTCGTTGGGCGAGCTCGGCGAACTGGCCAAGACGCCCGAGGCCGACATCATCAAGCTGCCCAACATCAGCGCCTCGATCCCGCAGCTCAAAGCCGCGATCAAGGAACTGCGGCAGGCCGGCTACGACATCCCGAACTTCCCGGAGAACCCCGGCACCGACGAAGAGCGCACCGCCAGGGCGGCCTACGACAACGTGAAGGGCAGCGCGGTCAACCCGGTGCTGCGGGAGGGCAACTCCGACCGCCGCGCCCCCGCCTCGGTGAAGAACTTCGCGAAGAAGCACCCGCACTCGATGGGCAAGTGGTCCAGCGAATCGGCCTCGCACGTCTCGACCATGAGCGAGGGCGACTTCCGCCACTCGGAGACCTCGGTGACACTCTCCGATGCCGACCAGCTGAAGGTCGAGCACGTCGGTCGGGACGGCACGGTGACCGTGCTCAAGGACTCGCTGCCGGTGACGGCCGGTGAGATCGTCGACGGCGCGGTGATGCGCCGCCGCGCCCTGGACACCTTCCTGGCCGAGCAGATCGCGGACGCCAAGGACAAAGGCGTGCTGTTCTCGGTGCACCTGAAGGCCACCATGATGAAGGTCTCCGACCCGATCATCTTCGGCCACGCGGTGAAGCAGTACTTCGCCGAGGTGTTCGCCGAGTACTCGGGCGACCTGGCCTCGGTCGGCGCGGACCCCAACGACGGCCTGGCCAGCATTCTCACCGCGCTGTCGAACCTACCGGGCGACAAGGGCACTGCGATCGAGCAGGCCATCGAGCGCGCCTACCAGGACGGCCCCTCGCTCGCGATGGTCGACTCGAGCAAGGGCATCACGAACCTGCACGTGCCAAGCGACGTGATCATCGACGCGTCCATGCCGGCTGCCGTCCGATCCTCCGGCCAGATGTGGAACACGAACGACGAGCTGCAGGATGCCAAGTTCGTCATCCCCGACTCGTCCTACGCCGCGCTCTACGCCGAGACCGTCGACCACTGCCGCGAGCACGGCGCGTTCGACCCGACCACCATGGGCACCACCCCCAACGTCGGCCTGATGGCGCAGAAGGCTGAGGAGTACGGCAGCCACGACAAGACCTTCGAGGTCGACGCACCCGGCACGGTGCGTGTGGTGAGTTCCGCCGGCGACACGCTGCTGGAGCACGAGGTCGAGGCGGGCGACATCTGGCGCGGCTGCCAGACCAAGGACGCCCCCATCCGGGACTGGGTGCGCCTCGCGGTCGAGCGGGCCCGTGACACCGGAGCGCCTGCGGTGTTCTGGCTGGACGAGTCCCGGAGCCACGACGCGCAGGTGCTGCGCAAGGTCCGCGAGTACCTGCCCGAGCACGACACCGACGGCTTGGCCATCGAGATCATGCCGGTCGCCGAGGCGGCTCGGTACACCCTGGAGCGGGCCCGCGCCGGCGAGGACACCATCTCGGTCACCGGCAACGTGCTGCGCGACTACCTCACCGACCTCTTCCCGATCCTCGAGCTGGGCACCAGCGCGAAGATGCTCTCGATCGTCCCGCTGATGGACGGTGGCGGCCTGTTCGAGACCGGGGCCGGCGGCTCGGCGCCCAAGCACGTGCAGCAACTGGCCAAGGAGAACCACCTGCGGTGGGACTCGCTCGGCGAGTTTCTCGCGCTGGCCGTCTCGCTGGAGTTCCTCGCCGACAAAGACGACAACGCCCGGGCCAAGCTGCTGGGCAAGGCCCTCGACGATGCCACCGGAGCCCTGCTGGAGAACGGCCGCTCCCCCTCGCGCAAGGTCGGCGAGCTGGACAACAGGGGCAGCCACTTCTACCTGGCGCTGTACTGGGCCAAGGCGCTCGCGGAACAGAGCGCGGACGACGAGCTGGCCGAGACCTTCGCCGCACTGGCACAACGTCTCGCCTCGGAGGAGGAGAAGATCGTCGGTGAGCTGAACGACGTGCAGGGCGAGCCGGTGGAGCTGGGCGGTCACTACTACTACGACCGGAAGAAGGCCGACGAGATCATGCGCCCGAGCGCCACGTTCAACGCGGCTATCGCGGACTTCTGACCCGGTCGACGCTCCCGCCATGCCCGAGCCCAGCCCGGCACGAGACGTCGCCGACCGGATGGTCGACGCCGCCTCCGCCGTGCTGGCCGGCCTTGACCGTGACCAGCGGGCACTGACCGGCTGGAGCTGGTCGGAGGGCTCCGAGCGGGAGCGGCGCCGGTGGTTCTACACACCCACCGACCACGGCGGGCTGCCTCTCGCCGCGATGACCGCCCAGCAGCACCAGCGCACGATGAAGCTGGTGGCCAGCGGCCTGTCCGAAGCCGGCTACGGCACGGTCTCCACAGTGATGGGCCTGGAGAACGTGCTCGACCGGACCGAAGGTTTCGCCGGGTTCAGCTTTGCCAGGCAGCGCGGCCGCGACCCGTTGCAGTACCGGCTGCGGGTGTTCGGCCAGCCGGGCGAACGGGAGTGGGGCTGGCGGTTCGGCGGGCACCATGTCTCGCTCAACAACCTGGTAGTGGACGGCGAGCTGGTGTCCTGCACGCCGTGCTTCCTCGGCGCCGACCCGGCGACCTCCCCGCTGCTCGGCGGTGCCGCGCTGCGGCCACTCGGAGCGGTGCAGGATCTAGGGCGGTCGCTGGCCCGGTCGCTGGACCCCGCGCAGCGCTCGCGTGCCGTGCTCACCCCACGCCCGCCGGTCGACATCGTCACCGCGAACCGGCCGGCGGTGGCGGCGGGCGACCGGGTGATCCCACTGAGCAGGCTGTTCCGCGAACGGTTCGCCGACCCGGAGCACGAACGGCGGATGGACGCATCGCACGAGACCGCCGAGCGGCACTACGGCATCACCGAGGCCGACCGCTCGGCTGTGCAGCTGCGGGCCACTCCCCAGGGGGTGCCGGCCGCCGCGCTCGGCGAGAACCAGCGCGACCTGCTGCGCGCACTGTTGGGCTGCTACACCGGCCGGGTGCCCGATGAGCTGGCGGAACAGGAGGCGGCCCGGTACGCGGCGGGGCCGCTGCTCGACCAGGTGCATTTCGCCTGGGCAGGCTCACTCGAACCGGGCAAGGGCTGCTACTACCGGTTGCAGGGGCCCCGGCTGCTCATCGAGTACGACAACACCCAGCGGCACGCCAACCACGCGCACTCGGTGTGGCGGGACCCGGAAGGCGACTTCGGCGCTGACCTGTTGGGCGAGCACCACGCCGCCCACCATGACTGAGCACACGACTGACGCTCAGGCGATGACGAGGGCAATGCGTGGGATGGTAGCGGCCAGCACCACCATGAGGACCCCGAACCCGAGGTAGCAGAGCACGTCGACAGCCTGGCTGCGCACCGCGAGCAGACCAGCGCGATCCTCCGGGAGCACGATCCTGGCCACCCCCGCGACCAGCAACGCACCGCCGACCAGGCCGCTGCCTTCGCGCCAATGCTCCTGAAGCACCCGGACGAAACCAGCGGTCGCGATCACCATCACGACGCTCATCGCGAAGTGCAGAGGCATTCGATCGGCCAATCTCCGCCGCAGATCCATCAATGCTCCCTCGGCTGCGCGCTCCAGGTGGCCTTGCCGAACGGCGGTGTCTCGGTCACCCCGCCATCCTGGCAGAACCCGGCACGGCGGAAGCAACGGAGCAACCGACCACGGCTGTCAGCGATGTGCTCGGTGAGGTGCTCGGTGAGCGGCTCGGTGGCGGACCCCGGACGGGCGCGACGTTCAGGCCAGCTCGACCCGGAGCCCATGGGCACGAGCGAATCCGATCGCCGCGGTGAGGTCGAGGTGGGCCCCGCTGAACTGGGTGGACAGCAGGGTGCTCGGCTCCATCGTGGCCCCGCGCAGGTCCGCATTCTCCAACCGGGCGCCGGCGAGCCGCGCTCCGGAAAGATCCGCGCCGCGCAGGTCGGCCCCGCGCAGGTCGGCCGAGACCAGGTTTGCCTCCCGTAGCCGCAGGCCACTCAGGTCGGTGTTCCGCAGGTCGATCCGGCCCAGCGATACCAGGCTGAGGTCGCTGTCGCGGACCTCGAACGGACGAAGCCTGCAGTCGGTGAAATGTGAGCCGAGCAGCGAACATCCGTTCAGCCGCACACCGGACAGGGTTGTCCTGACGAACACGCAGGTCCGCAATGCGGTGGCCCGGTGCACCGAGTCGCCGAGGTCGGCCCCGGTGAAGTCGCACTCGGTGAACTCGCACCGCTCGGTATGCAGGCCGCGCAGGTCCGCCTCGATGAACCGGCACGCCACGTACCGGCGTCCCGACCAGCGTTGACCGGCAAGAACCTGGTCGGTGAGATCCAGACCGACGATCGGCTGGTCCGGCGCGGACGGATCGGACCAGTTGCCCCCGAGGTCCCAGTCGTCGCCGGGCTGCATGTGCTCGGTGCTCGAGGATGGTGTCGCGTCGGTCACCGCTCCATCCGACCACATCGCCGAGAGGATGAACTGAGTGCACCGAGCGGCCGCTCATCGAAAGTCCCGGGAGCGGACCTCGACATGCAGCGACAACCGCTCCAGCCGGTCGGCCAACAGGTTCAGCACCGAGGGGGTGTCCTCGGTGCGCTCCAGCCTGCCCCGGACCAGCAGCCCGGATCCGCCCATGGCCACCGACCGGTAACGCACCCACAGCCCGGGCGAGCAGACCACGTTGAGCATTCCGGTCTCGTCCTCCATGTTGAGGAAGGTGACACCCGCCGCGGTGGCCGGCCGCTGTCGGTGTGTCACCAGGCCGCCGACCTGGACCCTGAGGCCCTCCTCCACCGATTTCAGGGCGGCGATCGGCAGCGCTCCCCGCGCGGCCAACCGGTCCCGCAGGTGCTCGATGGGGTGGCTGTCCGGGCTGACCCCGGTTGCCCAGACATCCGAGACGGTCAGCTCCGCGTCGGTCATACCCGGCAGCGGTGGGGCGGTGACCCCCACCGTGGTGCCCGGCAGCTGGGTGCGGCGCTGACCGGCCAGCGCTCCCGCCGCCCACAGCGCGGCGCGGCGATCCGTCCCGAAGCAGCTGAACGCGCCCGCGGTGGCAAGCGCCTCGGCTTTGGCGACGGCGAGCTCAATCCGGCGGGCGAAGTCCGGCAGGTCGGTGAACGGGCCGTGCTCACCCCGTTCGGCCTCGATCTTCCGTGCCAGTTCGTCGCCGATCATCCGCACGCTGGAAAGGCCGAGCCGGACCGCCCGACCCCCGGCGCTGCCCTCCGAGGGCTCCAGCACCGCCTCGGCACCAGAACTGTTGACGTCAGGCCTGAGAACCACGACCTTGTGGCGCCGCGCATCGGCAACCAGCGACTGCGGCGAGTAGAAACCCATCGGCTGCGAGTTCAGCAGGGCCGCGCAGAACGCCGACGGGTAGTACAGCTTGAACCATGAGCTGTAGTAGACCAGCGAGGCGAAACTGATCGAATGGCTCTCCGGGAAACCGAAGTTGGCAAACGCCAACATCTTCTCGAAGATTCGAGTGGCGACCTCGCCGGTGATCCCGTTGGCCGCCATCCCGGCATAGAACCGCTGCCGCAACCGCTCCATCCGTTCCGTGGAGCGTTTGGAGCCCATCGCCCTGCGCAGCTCATCGGCATCAGCGGCGGAGAATCCGGCCACGTCCACCGCGATCTGCATCAGCTGCTCTTGGAACAGCGGTACACCCAAAGTTTTCTTCAGCGCGTTCTTCAGCTTGGGATGGTCGTAACTCTCCCTTTCCTGGCCGCTGCGCCGCCGGATGTACGGGTGCACCGAGCCTCCCTGGATCGGACCAGGGCGGATCAACGCGACCTCGACCACCAGGTCGTAGAACTTGCGCGGCTTGAGCCGAGGCAGGGTGGCGATCTGCGCGCGGGACTCCACCTGGAACACACCGACCGAGTCGGCCGCGCAGAGCATGTCGTAGACCAACGGGTCGGTGGGCGGCAGGTCGGTCAGCTCGAGCCGACGGCCGTGATGCTCGGCCACCAGGTCGAGCATCCGGTGCAGCGCGGTGAGCATGCCAAGGCCGAGCAGGTCGAACTTGACCAGACCCGCGGTGGCGCAGTCGTCCTTGTCCCACTGCACAACGGTGCGGTTCTCCATGCGCGCCCACTCCACCGGGACGACCTCGGCGACCGGCCGGTCGCAGATCACCATGCCGCCGGAGTGGATGCCCAGGTGCCGGGGAAAACCGAGCAGCTGGTCGGCCAGCGCGCGCACGTTGCCCGGGATGCCGTCCGGATCGGTCAGGGAGCTGGCCGTGCTCTCTCCCACGCTCTCCCCCACCGAAGGGCCCCAGCGTTCGATCCGCTTGCTCCAGGCGTCCTGCTGGCCGGGTGAGAAACCCAGCGCCTTCGCCATGTCCCGCACCGCGGACCGGGGGCGGTAGGAGATCACGTTCGCTACCTGGGCGGTATGCGTTCGACGGTATTTCCGATAGACGTACTGGATGACCTCTTCACGCCGATCGGACTGGATATCCAGGTCGATGTCGGGGTATCCGTCCCTGGCCGGGGAGAGGAACCGCTCGAACAGCAGCCCGTGCCCGACCGCGTCGACCGCGGTGATGCCGAGCGCGTAACACACCGCCGAGTTGGCGGCCGACCCCCGGCCTTGGCAGAGGATATTGCTCCGATGGCAGAAGGAGACAATGTCATGAACGATCAAGAAATAACCGGGGAAGTTCTTCTGCTCGATCACCTTCAGCTCATGCTCGACGGTATCGATCGCCTCCGGGTTCTCCGCATGGCTGCCGTACCGGACAGCCACCCCCTCGAAGGTCAGCCGCCGCAGCCACGAGGCCTCGGTGTGCGGGGGCGTCACCGGAAAGGGCGGCAGATCCGGGGCAACCAACCGCAGCTCGAAGGACAGCTCCCGCCCCAACGCCGCGGCCCTGGCCACCGCTCCCGGGTATCGTCGATCGAACCGGGCGGCCATCTCCGCGCCGCTGCGCAGGTGCGCGACCGCCGCCGAGGGCAACCAACCATCCGCCTCGTCCAACCCCCGGCGGGCTCGGACCGCGGCCAACGCGGTGGCCAGCCGATAGCGCTCCGGACCGGCGTAGTGCACGGCATTGCTGGCGACCGTGGGGAGGCCCGCCCCCTCGGCGAGCGCGGCGAGCGCGTCGTTGCGCTCGGTGTCGGTGGGCAGGCCGTGATCGGTGAGCTCCACAACCACCTGTTCGGCACCGAACAGCTCCACCAGGTAGCCCAGCTCGGCGGCGGCCGCCGGCGGGCCGTGCCGCTCCAGCGCCCGGCGCACCGTCCCCTTGCGACAGCCGGTGAGCACCATGCCGTGGCCGGCGACATCGCCCGCAACCTCATCGATCCGGTAGATCGGCCGTCCTTTCTCCCGCCCGCGCAGCTGCGCGGTGCTGATCGTGCGGCAGAGCGCGCGGTACCCCTCCGGATCCCGGGCCAGCAGCAACAGGTGGTTCCCCTCCGGATCCGGCACCCCGTTCTGTGCCGAGGTGAGCCCGAGACTCAGCTCGGCACCGAACACCGTGCGCATCCCGAGCCTGGCGGCCGCCTCGGCGAACCGCACCACCCCGTACATACCGTCGTGATCAGTGAGGGCGATCGCCTCCAGCCCCAACCGGTGGGCCTGCTCGACCAGCTCCTCGGGGTGGCTGGCACCGTCCAGAAAGCTGAAGTTGGAATGGCAGTGCAGCTCGGCGTACGGCACCGCGCTCGGGACGACCGGCGAGCTCGTCAGCTCACTGGACGGCTGGTAGGGCGTGCGTTTGCGTGACCATGCCGGGCTGTCCCCACCATCGCCGGGTGCCCCCATCGGTGTCGCCCCGGTGAGGCTGGCGCCATCACGCGGCCTGCCGGACAACGCCCGTTCCAACTCGGCCCAGCTGACCTCGGGATTGGTGAAACCCATAACGATCCCTCAACTCGCCGGGGCAGGGTAGTCACAGACACCGCCGCCGACCGGCCGAGGCCCGGCGGGAGGGCGCTGCAGGTAATGCCGACCAGCAGGGCCGTGCCAGATGATCATGCCGCTGGGGTGCTCCGACACCGTCCACCCAGCCCGGCGCCCCAGCAGCGGGTAGACCCGGCACGGGGCGGTCGGCACGCTCCCGTGCGCGACGCCCTCCGCCGGAGCGGCTGCCTCTCCCTGTAACTCGAACATGTGTTCGATACTACGTTCGATCCGGCGCTCTGTCCAGTGACAGGTCCACCGCCGCGCCAGGCAGCGTCAGTCGTACCCGCCGAGCACCGACCACCGGTTCTCGGCATCGCAGAACAGCAGCAACGCGGTCTCCGCATCGGCCTCGGCGATGTCCCCACCCTCCTCACCGCCCGTCCCCGCCAGCACGACCTGCAGCCGGATGCCTCGCCATTCCAGGGCCGCGTCCCACCAGCGTTGGTCCACCGGCCACGGGCCGGCCCACGCTCGCACCTGACGAGAATCCCGACCGTCCACCCGGACCGTGGCCGGTACCGCGCTGAGCGCGTGCCTGTCGGTGACCACGACCGGTCGACCGGACACGCCCGACACCTCGGCCGGCAGCAACCCGGCCGGCACAACGCTGGGCGACGGAGCGGGCAGCCGCCCTGGCCACGGCGGCTCCAGCTCTCCCGCCCGGGGTGCCATGGCACCGCGCTCGTCCCCCCGCTCATCTCCCCACGGCACCAGCCGGACCCGCTCCGAGGAACCCCGCCCCCCTACCAGCGTCGCGGTGTACACCCCTTCCGGCCCGAGCAATGCCTGCACCCGCACCAAGGCACGACCGGCGCGCGCCTGCGCCTCCCCGACATCACCCCACAGCCCCATCTGCAAGGAGCCGGCCACCACCACCTCTTCGCCGGACAACCGCAGGGCCCCGATGCCGTCCGCGCCATCCGCGCCATCGAGGCCCGGCTCCCAGGTCGACCGGCCTCGGCTGATCAGCTGCCTGGTGAGCCAGGCGTCCAGCTGCCACCGCACCCGGTCCGCCGTGCCGGCCGGGGCCAGCGGTTCCGCACAGCGCCAGACCCTGGCCAGCTCACGCCCACCCACGGTCCGCGCCTGAATGCCGAGCCGGGTACAGGCCAGGCCGTGGTCGGCGAGCAACGAGTGGAGCCGCTCGGCCAGCGCTCTCGAGGCGAACGCGGCCGCGTCGACCGAGGTGACGGGCGGATCCAGCGCCACCTCGACGGCCAGCTCCTTCGACGCCCGCCGCCGCATCGGCGGGCGCGGGTCGCGCCCGAGGGCCAGTCGGTGCGCCAGCACCGCATCGGAGCCGAACCGCGAGGCCACCTCGACCGTCGGGAGCGCGGCGAAGGCCCCGAGGCTACGCAGACCGAGCCTGCGCAACAGGTCGATCAGCTCTGCCCGGCCGGCCACCGGCTCGCGGTCCAGCTCACCGACCTCCAGCGAGCTGAGGAACTCGGCACTGCGCCCCGCCTCCACCACAAGCCCTCGGTGCGCGGCCAGCGTCGCCGCGAACAGCCCGTCCGCGACGCCGACCTGACACTCCGCCCCGACCCGCGCGGCAACGTGGTCGATCAGTCGCTCAGCAGCCTCCCGAACGCTCCCGAAGTACCCCACCGGCCCCCGCGCGAGCAACGCAACCAGACCGGGGCGAACCACCTCCACCCCAGGAGCCAGCTCCTCCACCGCCGACGCGACCTGTTCGAACCAGCGAGCGTCCCGCTCCGGGTCGGCCGCTAGTACGACCAGCTCCGGGCAACGCGCCTGAGCCTCTCTGCGCCGCAGGCCCCTGCGGACCCCGTGGGCCCTTGCCAGCGCGGAACAAGCAACCACACGGTTGGCCGCCACTACCGCCGAAGGCCGGTGCGCAGGGATCCCCGCCGCGCCGGTGGCCGCCACCACCGGCCAGTCCGGACACCACAACACCAACACCCGAGGCATCACCTCATCCACCTGGCCACCGTTCCGCACGGCGATCACCCCGCCTCCCGCACCCCCGCCGAAGCAGCTGCCGGCGAGACCGAGACCGACCCGGACCACTCGGCGGTGGCCAACGCTCCAGAGGACCCGGGCAGCAGGACCGTGGTGTACCCGCGCCGGTGGGCCGCAGCACGGCCATCGACCCGCACCCGCACCCGTCGGGAACACAACCGACCCGCGCCTCCCCCGACAAGGCCCTGCCAGTGCCCAGGCGAGCCACTGACCACCAGATCGGCACCGGGCCAGCACCCAGCCGCAACCAACACCGCGCCGCGCTGCCTCGCCCTGGCCGACAACCGCTGCCGGTCACCGGCCCGCAGCCGTGCCACGCCGGCCAGCACCACCAGGTCGATCCCCTCCAACAGCGCGGCGGTCACCGCCACCAGCTCGCCCGCCGGGCGTGGGACCAGAGCCACCCTGGACAGCACCAGCCCTGCCTCACTTGCCGCCACCATCCCCAGCTCCGGCAGCCCCACCACCGCGCACCACGAGCCCTGCGCGGACGCCTCGGACAGCAGGGCGAGCAGCAGTGAGGTGCAGGCGGGCACCGCGATGGTGCCGCCGCGCCGCAAACCTCTCCCGGGAAACAGGGAACACAACGGCGCCGGCACCGGCAACACACGCTCCCGCCCGTACTCCGGCGAGGCTCGATACCGCCCCTCCCAGCGCCTGGTCGCCTGTCCGAGCACGTTCCTCGCCCTGGTCAACCGCGCCGCTCGCGCATGCGCCGTACTCGAGCTCACCGCCGGACTCGGTGCCTCACCTAAGAGCACATTTGCAACATTCACCACTGCCGATGACTCGTTCATCGCACACCCCTAAACTAATGACCATTGATATCGAACGTATGTTCGAGTATGATAATCGCATGACAGCACCCACAGTCAAGGGCCTGGTAGTCGGAGGCCTCAGGAGGGGAGCACGGTGGCCACGGGCAGTAGCACGTTGGTCGAGGTGGGCAGCGACGGCGGGCTGGTGCTCGGCACGCTCGCCGGAGACCATTCGACATTCGCCGCGCTCTACGATCGCTTCGCGGCCAGGATCCACGATTTCCACCTGGCGCTGCTCCGTGATCCCTATCAAGCCGCTGAGGCCACCTACCGGACGTTCCGGCAGGCCGTCACCGAGCTCAACCACCTCGGCGAGCCCACCGGGCTCCGGTCCTGGCTCTACACGATGGCCTATCGCCAGGCCAGCCGACGGCGCAAGCCCGGTTCGCAACCTGGCTACGGTGGCGCATTCAACTGGCCCCCCGGAGCCAGGCCCAGCCACGATTCCCAGATGCCGATGTGGCGGGCGCTGCCCGCCAAGCTCAGCCAGCGCGACAGAGCACTGCTCACCCTGCACCTGCGGCACGGGATAGACCGGTCGGAGGCCGGCGCCATCATCGGTCTGTCCGGTCGCCGGGCGCGCACCAGGCTGGAGAAGCTCCGGCCGCGGCTGGAACCGGCGCTGCAGCCTCTCCTCACGGGGCGCCTCGGCGCCGGTCACGCCGCCGGCGGTGCTTTCAGCGGCGTAAACGCGTTCCGGGGCCCTTCGGACAACGGCACCCCGCCCTCGGGAGCCCCGGTGGACGAGCGCACCACCGACGACAACCCGTCGCCGTTGCGCATGGCGGTGCCATTCACCACGCCGCCACCGGAGCTGCGCAGTGAGCTCCTGCGCCAGACACCGCTGATCTCCGCGCACGAGGGTTTACCCCGGCCACGCACCAGGGGCGCCTGGATCACCACCGTAGTCACCGTGATCGTCGTAATCGTCGGGTCGGTGCTGTTCATCCATCGGAGCATGGAGCGCCGACCGGTGATCGCGGTCCGGTTCGGGCCGTCCTCCGAGCTTGCGCTGTCCTCCACAGTGGTCGATCTCGGCGCGGCCAACTCCACCGCGGTGATCACACTGTCCAACACCGGCAGCCACCAACTTGCCTGGCACGCGAACCCGGCGGATCCCTGGCTGAAAGTGAATCCGGCCACCGGGACGCTCGCCGGCGGCCAGTCCCAACAGCTCACCGTCACCGCCGACCGTAGCGCGCTGCCGGAAGGTGACGGGCGCACCCAGTTGAAGGTCTCCTCCTCGGATGACCAGAGTCAGGGCGCGATCGCGATAGCACTGCGCGAAGAACGACCACCGGCGATTCTCAACCCACGGGCGAGCAACACCCGGATCGGCGGCTACGGCTGTCCCACCACGTCCGAGATCAGCGCCACGGTGCGGGACGAGTCCGCCCCGATCCGAGTGATGCTCGTCAGCCCCGGCCGCCCCAACCAACCCATGCAAGCCCGCGGCGGCGTCTACGTCGGCAAGCTGGGTTCCGGCAGTGGGAGCAACATCGCCTGGCGAATCATGGCAACCGACGCACGAAACAACATTGCCACCAGCCCCACCTCGGTCATCACGCATGGCGACTGCGCGGCTCGGCCGGCACCGAAGCCAGTGGCACCACCAAAGCCGACCCAGCAGCCCAGCACACCGGAACCCGGCACACCGGAACCCAGCCCCACACCGAGTCCGAGCGACGGCTCCTCAGAGGGCAACCCGAGCAGCCCGAGCGGCGGCGACTCCGGTAGCTCCAGCGGCTCCAGCGGCGACAACGGAGGCAGCAACAGCGGGGACGGTAGCGGCGACTCACCCGGATCCGGCGGCGGATCGTCAGGGGGCGACAACACACCGTCCGGCGGCGGATTCGACCCGTCCGGCGGATAGGCACCGGCGGGTGGCAGCCGTCTCTCCGGCGGACGGTGCCCCGGGCCTCGAAAACCAGACAGCGAGTGTCAGTGGGCGAAGTGTCGGGTTCCGGTCAGGTACAGGGAGATACCGGCGGCGGCCGCCGCCGTGGTCACCAGCTCGTCGCGCACCGACCCACCCGGTTGGACCACCGCCCGCACACCTGCCCGCAGTAGCACCTCGAGGCCGTCCGGGAACGGGAAGTACGCGTCCGACGCGCCCACCGAACCGGCCGCGCGGTCACCGGCCCGTTGCACCGCGAGCCCGGCCGCGTCCACCCGGTTGACCTGTCCCATGCCTACACCGACGGACGCCCCGTCCTTGGCGAGCAGGATCGCGTTGGACTTCACCGCCCGGCACGCCCGCCAGGCGAACGCCAGGTCCGCCAGCGTGTCGGCATCCACCGGTTCGCCGGTGGCCAGCTCCCACTTGGACGGGTCGTCGCCCGGCGCGTCGACCAGGTCGCGGCTCTGCACGAGCAGGCCTCCGCTCACCGCGCGCATCTCGACCCCGGCTCGGGGCGCGCCGGCCACCCGCAGCACCCGCACGTTGCGTTTGCGGCTCAACACCTCCAACGCACCGTCGGCGTATCCCGGCGCGGCCACGACCTCGGTGAACACCTCGGCGATCTGCTCCGCCATTGCAACACTGACCTCGCGGTTCGCCGCGATGACACCACCGAACGCGCTGACCGGGTCGCAGGCGTGCGCCTTGCGATGCGCTTGCGCGATCGCCGAACCGGGGTCCGCCTCCGACGTCGCGACCGCGATCCCGCACGGGTTGGCGTGCTTGATGATCGCCACACAGGGCGCCTCGTGGTCGTGCGCGGCCCGCCACGCGGCGTCGGCATCCACGTAGTTGTTGTACGACATCTCCTTGCCGTGCAGCTGCTGGGCGCCGGCCAGCCCTTCGGGCGCCTCACCGGTCCCTGCCGAGTACAGCGCCGCCGCCTGGTGCGGGTTCTCCCCGTAGCGCAGCCCGGCCCGCCGGGTCCAGGTCGCGCCCATCCACGACGCGAACTCAGCGGCGGCCTCGGCCTCGCCCTGCTCCGGGGCCAACACGTCGCCCATCCAGGACGCCACCGCCACGTCGTAGCTGGCGGTGTGCCGGTACGCCTGCGCCGCCAGCCGCTGGCGGTCGGCGAGTGAGAACCCGCCGGCCGCGATCTGCGCCAGCGCCCAGCCGTAGCGGGCCGGGTCGACCAGTACCGCGACGCTGGCGTGGTTCTTCGCCGCCGCCCGCACCATCGCCGGCCCGCCGATGTCGATCTGCTCCACGCATTCCTCGACAGCGGCGCCGGAGGCCACCGTGTCGGTGAACGGGTAGAGGTTGCTCACCAACAGGTCGAAGGGCGCGACCCCGAGCTGGCCGAGCTGCTCGAGGTGCTCGGGTTTGCGGGTGTCGGCCAGCAGACCGGCATGGATGCGCGGGTGCAGCGTCTTGACCCGCCCGTCCAGGCACTCCGGGAACGAGGTCACCTCTTCCACCCGGGTCACCGGCACACCGGCGTCGGCGATGCGCTGCGCGGTGGAGCCGGTGGACACGATCTGCACACCCGCCGCATGCAGCCCGGTGGCCAGCTCCAGCAGGCCGGCCTTGTCGTAGACGCTGATCAACGCGCGCCGAACCGGTCGCCGCGTGTCCTGTGTGGTGCTACTCACCGGATACTCACCTCTCGTCCGGTCACGGTGGCGCCGCGGCTGGCCAGCTCGGCCACGGTCTCCACCAGCAACCGCCGTTCCTCGATCTTGATCCGCTCGTGCAGGGTCTCTTCGGTCTCCCCCGGATGCACCGGCACGGCTTGCTGGGCAAGCACCGGCCCGGTGTCCACGCCGGCATCGACGAGGTGCACCGTGGCGCCGGTCACCTTCACGCCGTAGGCCAGCGCGTCGCGCACCGCGTGCATCCCGGGGAATGCTGGCAGCAGTGCGGGGTGGGTGTTCAGTACCGGGCAGCCGACTCCGGCCAGGAACGATGGGGCGAGCACCTTCATGAACCCGGCGCTGACCACCAAATCCGGCCGGTGCTCGGCGACCGCCTTGCTGAGTGCATCGTTCCACGAGCTCCGGTCCGGGTACTCACGCAGCACGGTGGTGAAGCTGGGCAACCCGGCGGTCTCGGCGCGCCGCGAGCCTTCGATGCCGGCCCGGTCGGCACCCACCGCGACCACACCGGCCGGGTAGTCCGGCCGCGCGCAGGCATCCAACAGCGCCTGCAACAGCGTGCCCGAACCAGATACCAGGACCACGATGCGGGCGGGCACCGGCAACTCGAGCCGGTAGCAGGTGCACGACGTGCTCAGCGTGGACTCCTCACACTTCCCGGTTCGGCGGCACGTTCAGCGTAACCGGGCCAGCCGGTGCGGCAGCAAGGCCACCGCCAGCGCCGGGACCACTAGCCATCCGAGCACGGCGGCGGCGAGACCGGTGGCCGGAATATCCACCGGGTCGAAAGGGCCGCCGGCCAACCGGCCGCTACAGACCGAGGCCAGCACACCAGCGCCTGCCGCGACGGTGCCCACCGCGAGGGTGATCGCGCACAGCCGGGCCAATGGGTCCGGACCGGCACGCCGGCAGTATCGGCCGAGCAGCACCCCGGCCACGACTGGCAGCACGAACACGATCACCGTCCATGCCGGTGGACGGGACGCCGGCATGACAGCCATCAGCGGCAGCGGTGGAAGCGGGCCAGGCGTGGTGAACAGTGGCGAGGCGGTGACCGCGCCGATGGACACCCCCGGCCCGGCTATCCAGCTGACCGAGGCCAGCAGGGCGTTGGGCAGATAACCGAGCGACAGCAGCGTCACGCCCAACCCGGTACCGATCCCTTCGAAATCCGGGCTATCCGGGCCGAACCGCCAGTGCAGCTGCTCGGCACCCACCAGGAGTGCGGCGATCAGCAGCAACGCCCCGGCGGCGCACAGCGCGGCCGCGCCGACGCGGGCGGCGGCCAGCCCGACCCTGGCCCATTCCGGCGCACCCGACCACCACAGCGGCGGCCCCGCCACCCGGAACGCGCCGAAGATGGCACCGGCCGCGGCGACCAGCCCACCGCCGAGCAACGCCGCCCACGGCGTGGCCCGGATGCCGTCCGCCGGCAGCGCCGTGGCGAGCACCGCGACCGAGGCGTGCGCGCCGGTCAGGGTGGCGACCACGATCGTGGCGTCCTCGCGTACCCGGCCACCCAGCCGCGCGGTCGTACGGCCGGAGGTTCTGGCGACCAGCGCGAGGATACCGACCGTCGGCAGCAGCGGCAGCACCCCGAGTGGGGCCCCACCGAGCACGAGCGGCACCTGGTGCGCGGCCAGCCACAGCGGGACGGCAGAGGCGAACAGTCCACCGACCGCAGGGCCGGCCCCGGCCGTCAGCCCAGCCAGCGCCGCGACCAGCACCATCAGCAGATAGCTGAGCGTCACGCTGGCCAGCGTGGAGGCCGCGACCGCGCGAACCCGATCCGCCGGCCTTTCCAAGGGCGCTCGGCCACCGACCGCGCGGGCGGGCGCGGTCCGGGCGCGGGTGGGCGTGCCGGTGCCGCGTGGCGCGCGGCGCGCCGCCGCCGCCGCGCTGGCGCGGGCACCGGAGTGCGGCCCGGTGGCAGGCGCCGCGCCCACCCGAGCCGGCTCACCACCACGACGCTGACCGTCCTGGTCCTCGCTGGTCTGAGGGCCGCTTGCTTGCTGCTCGCCGGTTTGAGGATCGCCGGTTTGAGGATCGCTCGCGGGATGCCCGTCGGCGTCCGGGTCGATGTTCAACCGGCCGCCCGCTGGGGGCCGGGCACCACCGGGCTCGCCGACACCCGGCCCCGGGGCCGTCTGCGCATCCGAGCGGGCGGGCGGCTCGGTGCGCTCAGCCATGACGGCAGCCCGGCGGGGTGCACTCAGCCCGCCAGCTCAGTGGCCGGGTGGGCAGCGGACGTCGGTGGGGTGGTCGACGAGCCAGGAACATGCCTCGAGGGTGCCCGACCGTACCGGCCCCGGTCGGCAACGCCACGCCGCCGGCCGCCGGGTCTTGCCTCGGACCGCCTCAGCCGGGTCTCCCAGGTCCCTCGGACTGCCCGGATCCGGCACCGCCGCCGGGCTGCGTGCCGTGCTCCGGACGCGATGGCGCAGCGGGATACTCCGGATAGGTGGGCCGATCCTGGCCCTCGGGGGCCGGCCCCGGCGGATCCTGCGCGGCGGACGACTCGTGCTCCGGCGGCGCGCCTACCGGCAACCGCCTGGTCGGTTGCGCGGCCGACGGCCCGGCGGATGTCGGTTCCGCCGCGCCGGCCGATGTCGGTTCCGCCGCGCCGGCCGCGGGGTGGGACCCGGCCGGCGCGGGAGCACCGGCCAGCCACGGTGTGGTCTGCTGGTCGAACAAAGCCTGTTCCGAGCGAGGCTGCTCCTCCCGAGGATTCCCGTGCGGCGGCGACCCGTACTGGCTCACCTGGCTGCCGGAAGGCGGCTGCGCGTACGGCGAGACACCCGAGTAGCCCTCGGCTCCCTGGTGCGAGGCGGCCGGGTAAGGAGGGACGCCGTACGGGCTCGCGGCATAGCCCGGCCCGGACGGGCCGGCCTGGTACTGGCCGGCTTGGTATGACCCCGGCCCGGCCTGCTGGTACTGCCCAGCCGAGTACTGGCCCCCCTGGTACTGGCCGAATCCGCCCTGCTGCTGAGCACCCTGGTACGAACCGGGCGCCGCCTGGTACTGCCCACCCTGGTACTGCCCGGGAGCACCCTGACCGGCCGGCGGTGGCGGCGGCGGCGGATAGTGACCGGGCGGGTACTGCCCGGGCGGGTACTGCCCCTGGTGCTGCTGCCCGTGCTCGGCCCGCGCCGAACGGCCGCCACCGGAGCCCCCGTCAGCCGAGCGCCCTCGACCCCACCTCCCGCCACCTGAGCCGCCGGCGGTGAGCACCCCCCGTGCCACCAGCAGCGCGCTGACCAGGGCCAGCGCCGAGAGCACACCCAGTACCAGCAGGACGATCACCAGCGGACCCACCAGCACCGGGCCGACGCCCGCGATCAGTACCTCCTGCAACACCCCGAGCACCGCAAGCACCGCGGCCACGGCGAGCAGCCGGTCGGGCCCGGCGCCGGACGGGATGGACCCGAGCAGCGGCATCGCTGGTAGCAGCGTCGTCCCGGCCAGCAGCCCACCGCCGAGCAGCAGGGCACCGGGTAGCAGCGTGCCCACCGCGAAGTCGCCGTCCAGGAAACCGAGCCCGTAGCCGAGCACCGCCAGCACAAGGCCCGCGATGACCAGTCCCCGGACTGGCCCGGCCAACGGGTCGGTCCCCCCGGGCCCGGTCGACTCTTCCGAGGGTCTGGTCATCGCGAACTCCCGCCCAGCATGCGCCCGCCGGTCAGGCGAGCGACTTGATGATCTCCCGCATGAGGTCGGCGGTCTCGCTGGGCGTCTTGCCCACCTTGACCCCGGCCGCCTCGAGAGCTTCCTTCTTGGCCTGCGCGGTGCCGGCCGAACCGGACACGATCGCGCCGGCATGGCCCATGGTCTTGCCCTCCGGGGCGGTGAACCCGGCCACGTAGCCGACCACCGGCTTGCTGACGTTGGCCTTGATGTAGTCGGCGGCTCGCTCCTCGGCGTCGCCACCGATCTCGCCGATCATCACCACCGCGTCGGTGTCCGGGTCCGCCTCGAACGCCTCCAGCGCGTCGATGTGCGTCGTGCCGATCACCGGGTCACCACCGATGCCGATCGCGCTGGAGAAACCGATGTCCCGCAGCTCGTACATCATCTGGTAGGTCAGCGTGCCGGACTTGGACACCAACCCGATCCGGCCGGCACCGGTGATGTCGGCCGGGATGATCCCCGCGTTGGACTTACCGGGGGAGATGATCCCCGGGCAGTTCGGACCGATCAGCCGGGTCTTGTTGCCCTTGGCGCAGGCGTGCGCCCAGAAGTACGCCGAATCGTGCACCGGGATGCCCTCGGTGATGATCACCGCAAGGGGGATCTCCGCGTCGATCGCCTCGATCACCGCGTCCTTCGCGAACTTCGGCGGCACGAACAGCACACTGACGTCCGCCCCGGATTCCTTCATGGCCTCTTCGACGGTACCGAACACGGTCAGGTCCTTGCCGCCGATGCTGACCGTCTGGCCAGCCTTGCGGGCGTTGACCCCGCCGACGATGTTCGTGCCGGCCGCGAGCATCTTGGTGGTGTGCTTGGTGCCCTCACCACCGGTGATGCCCTGGACGATGACCTTGCTCTGCTCGTTCAAAAAGATCGACATGGTGTTTCAGGCCCCCGCGGCTGCCAGCTCGGCGGCCTTGTCGGCCGCGTTGTCCATCGTGTCCACCTGTGTGACCAGCGGGTGGTTCGCCTCGTCGAGGATCCGCCTGCCCTCGGTCACATTGTTCCCGTCCAGCCGCACCACCAGCGGCTTCCTCGCCTGGTCACCCAGGATCTTCAGGGCTTCGACGATGCCGGTTGCCACCGCGTCGCACGCGGTGATGCCGCCGAACACGTTCACGAACACGCTCTTGACGTCCGGGTCACCCAGGACGACGTCCAGCCCCGCGGCCATGATCTCGGCGGAGGCGCCACCGCCGATGTCAAGGAAGTTCGCCGGCTTGGCCCCGCCGTGCCTCTCGCCTGCGTAGGCCACCACGTCCAGGGTGCTCATCACCAGACCCGCGCCGTTGCCGATGATGCCGACCTGGCCCTCGTCCAGCTTGACGTAGTTGAGCCCCTTCGCCTTGGCCTTGGCCTCCAGCGGGTTCTCGGTGCGCTCGTCGACGAGGGCCGCGTGGCCCGGCTGGCGGAAGTCCGCGTTCTCGTCCAGCGTGATCTTGCCGTCCAGCGCGATGACATTGTCCTGCGGGCCACGCACCAGCGGGTTCACCTCGACCAGGGTGGCGTCCTCGCCGACGAAGGTGTCCCACAGCTTGACGATGGCATCGGCCGCACCCTCGGCCACCTCGGCCGGAAGCTTCGCCTTGGCCACGATGGCGTCCGCCTTGGCCCTGTCCACCCCGGCGATCGGGTCGATCGGCACCCGGGCCAGCGCGTCGGGGCGCTCCACGGCCAACTGCTCGATCTCCATGCCGCCCTCGGCGCTTGCCATCGCGAGGAACGTCCGGTTCGACCGGTCGAGCAGGAAGGAGAAGTAGTACTCCTCGGCGATGTCGCTGGCCTCGGTCACCAGCACCTGGTGCACCGTGTGACCCTTGATGTCCATACCCAGGATCGCGGCCGCCTTCTCCCGCGCCTCGTCGGGATCCTTGGCCAGCTTCACGCCGCCGGCCTTGCCCCGGCCACCGGTCTTCACCTGGGCCTTCACCACAACCGCCGTGCCGATCTCGGTGGCGGCGGCCGCCGCGTCCTCGGCCGTCGTCACGGTTCGCCCCGGCAGGACCGGGACATCGTGCGCGGCGAAAAGCTCCTTCGCCTGGTACTCGTACAGGTCCATTCAAATCTCCTGCCACGTTTGGTCGCGGGCCGCTGATGCCGCGCGGGCCCATGCTGTGAGCTGCGCGGACGACCTTATCGGCGACCGGCGCCCAGTACCGGGATCACCTCGGTGAACCCCCTCACGTCTGCACGCGGTTACCGGATTGGGTGACAAAGACTGCCCCTCGGGCGCGGCCGACGCCTTCGCCACCCGGAGCACACCCTCGGCGAGGCGGGCCAGCTCGGCTGCCTCCCCGGCGCTCAGCGCGGCGGACACGATCTCGGCCATCCGGCGTTCGGTGGCATCCTGCACCGCTGTCCTCAGGCCTCGGCGGGCTCCGCGCTCGACACGTTCTGCCGTACCCACTCGACGATCTCGGTGGTGGTCGCCCCCGGGGTGAAGACCTTGGCGACGCCCATCTCGTGCAGCTTCGCGATGTCCGCCTCGGGCACGATGCCTCCGCCGAAGACCACTACGTCCTCGGCGTCGCGCTCCTTGAGCAGCTCGATCACCCGGGGGAACAGCGTCATGTGCGCGCCGGAGAGCACCGAAAGCCCCACCACATCGGCGTCTTCCTGCAGCGCCGTCTCCACGATCTGCTCCGGCGTCTGGTGCAGCCCGGTGTAGATGACCTCCATGCCGGCGTCCCGCAGCGCCCTGGCCACCACCTTGGCTCCCCGGTCGTGCCCGTCAAGGCCCGGCTTGGCCACCACCACGCGAATCCGCTCGCTCACCGAGCTACCTCCCTGCGTCCCGATCGATGTCCTCGGAGCTTAAGGCGTGATCGGTGCTCGTGTGCATTGTCACGGCGAGCGCAACCAGAACGAGAGCCAGACACAGCCCGCTGGCCCACGCGCCCTCGCCAAGGCCACCCGTGCCCAATGCGCCGGCCCCAAGCTGCCCGATACCGGGCACCGCGCGCAACAACCGCAGTACCAACACCACAGCCACCCCGGCGTACAGCCCGGCGGCCTGGCCCGACCGGCACCGGGGAGCGAGCAGCAACGCGCCGAGGCACACCCCGAACGCGGCCAGCAGGCGGAACGTCGAGAGTCCGAACGTGGGCTGCAGCGTGCCGGTACCGGCCCAACCCGCCGAGTCGGACAGCGGCAGCAGGAACGCCGGCAGGGTGAGCACCGCCGCGGCGGCTGCCACCGGTGCGGCCGGGCCCTCGAACCGGGTCCGGGTCAGGTCCGCCTCGAACCGTTCGAACCCGCCGGCCACCAACACTGCCGCCACCGAGGCCAGCGCCAGGAACGCCGCGCCGAGCAGCAACCAGAAGCCGGCCCCCGGGTGCACTCCGTCCAGCCCGAGCGCCGCCACCAGCTCGCTCACCGGCTCGGCAACCACCATCGGCACCGCGACCAGCGCCACGCCCAACACCGCACGGACCTCCGGGACCAGCATGGTGGCCAGCCCGAGACCGGCGGCGGCAAGGCCGGTCAGCACGAACAGCGGAATCTGGGTCAGCACCGGGTTCGGCAGGTCCGAGTCCAGCAGCAGTGGGCTGGCCAGGCCGCCTGCGACCACACAACCGCCGGCGGACACCGCGAACCCGCCCCCGGCCAGCCGCCAGCGCTGGGCCAGCACCTCGCGCGGCACGACCGGTCGGATCGCGGCCGAGCGGGGTTCGACCGACCGCCTCGGCCCGGCACGCGCGGCCACCCAGATCGACAGCACGACCAGGCCGAACGCGGCGAGCACCGCCAGCACCGGGCCGGCGGTCACCCGCAGCGACTCCACGGCCGCGGCCACCACCACCCTCGGTAGCGCGACACCCAGTACGGCCAGCGCGGCGCCGAGCATGCCGGCCGCCGCCACCCTCGGCTCCGGCGCGGAACCGGCCAGCAGCACGGCGAGCAGCACCGCCGCCGCCAATAGGAACTGGCCGATCGCCACCCAGCCGGGTGCATCCAGCGTGGCGCGCGGCACCAGGTACGGATCGTTCGAGGCGAACGGCGCGGTCAGCATCCCGTAGCCGGCGACCACCGCGCAGCCCAGACCGACCAGCGCCACCACGAGCGGGGTACGGGCCGGTGTTGTCCACGGCGGGGGTGTACCTGGCCGCCGCCGTGGCGGGCCGAGTGGACTGAACTCGGTGGCCGCCGCCAGCCCGCCGACCACCGTGGCGAGCTGGCCGGCGACCTGCAGCCAGGCGCCCGGCCCCGGGGACAGCGCGCCCATGCCCTCCGGCGCGACCAGCTCGGCGCGGGCCGCCCTGGCCGGGTCCAACACCAGCTGCAGGTCCAGCAGCAGCCGCCCGCAGGCCGCCGCGCCGAGCGAGAGGATCAGGGCGAACGCCGGGCGGCGGCTGCGCACCGCGCACAGCAGCAGCACCGCGATCACCGGGGGAACCGCCGCGAGCACTGTCAACAACGGCCAGATGCGCAGCGCCGGACCCACCGCCGCGCCGTCGGAGGCCCTGGCGAGCACGTACCTCGGTCCGGCGGCAAGCAGCAGGCCACCACACACCACACCGCTGGTGGCCACCGGGGTGGGCCACCTCAGGCGTCCGGGGCGCATCGGCGGACGCTAGTGCACCCGGCCGATTTAGGCAGCTGAGCGCCCGTCAGTGGGCGTTTTGCGGAAACGATTGCCTGCACAATGGTGTGTTACCTGTGCGATTGTCGTACCGTCAGCTCATGTCTGTCGCCGACGACAACGACACCCTGGACGGGCCGGTTCCCGCAGGGGACGAGTGCGGGACACCGGCCCGGCAGCACCGCTCGGTGCGCCCCGCACCGGGCTCGATCGAACCGCCTTCCGCCGATCTCGGCAGCGGCAGCGTTGTCGACACGCTCACCCATACGGTGTCCGATGCGACCGGGTATGCGCTGCGCACGTTCTGCAGCCCGGCCGGCATTCGCGGCGTCGCGGTGGAGGCCGCCTGGTGCGCCGCGCACCTGGCCGGCTATCCGCTGGGGCTGGTCCGCGAGCGGATCCAGCCCGACGGCGGCCACACCCGGTACCGCACGGACTCGCTCAGCCCGACACAGCGCAGCCTGATGCTCTCCGACATCACCGCGGCCGGTACCCCGATCCTGCTGGTACACGGCTTGATGGACAACCGGTCGGTTTTCACCGTGTTCCGCAGGGCGCTGCGCAAAGCCGGCTTCGGGGTGATGCATGCGGTGAACTACAGCGCGTTCACCTCGGACATCCGGACCGCGGCGCACGAACTGCGCCGGCACGTCAACCGGCTGCGGGAACGCACCGGGGCGGACCGGGTGCACGTGGTCGGCCACTCCCTCGGTGGCCTCATCGCCCGCTACTACGTGCAGCGCCTCGGCGGCGACCGCACGGTGCACACTGTGGTCACCCTTGGCACCCCGCACGGCGGCTCGGTCGCCGCGTACCTGGTGCCAACCCCCCTCGCGAGACAGCTGCTGCCCGGCTCCGAGCTGCTCACCGAGCTGGCCGCGCCGGCGCCGCGCTGCCGAGCCCGGTTCCTGGTCGTCTGGAGCCGGCTGGACCAGCTGGTTCTCCCGCAGCGCAACGCCCGGTTGGTCCACCCGGACCTGACGGTGGACACCTTGGAGCTGCCCGACGTGGGACACATGTCGCTACCCATTCACCCCCGCACGGTGCACTGGGTTGCCGGCTCACTCGCCCGGCTGGACGAGGACCAGCCGGACACTTCGGCTGTCCCGGCGACCGCACCGCGGCGCCGTGACGACATCCCTGGACCAGGCGATTTGCCTACTCCGGGTGATCGGGACTAGGTTTCGGCTGTCCGTGTCACAGACAGGTCACGGCGGCGTCCCTCTAGGTCTCGAGCAGGCCCCGAACCGCTCGGGACAACGCGAGAACACGCCGTTGAGACCCTGGACCAGGAAACAGGCAGGTCTTGGCGCTCGACCGCTCCCCACGCGGCGCCGAACCCGCCCTGGCGCTGGGCGGCTATGTGCCCCCGGTGCGCAGGGGGCACCATCGGGTCTCCGCGCCCAACGCGCAGTCTCGCGGGCACGCCGCGATCGCCGCGGTGGCCACCGGCGCGACGATCGCGGCCGGCTACAGCGTCGGCGACCTGGCTCCCCCCGAGGGCCTCGCGCACATCGCGATGGCGGACAGCAGCGCGCTGGTCCAGAGCACCGACTCCGACCACCGCTCCAGCCGGCTCAAGTCCACTACCCCGGCCGGCACCCGCTACACCCGTCAGACGCCTGAGCTGTCGGCGATGGACGACGACAGCGACGTCGCGGATGTGGCGAGCCTGACCAAGGCCGTCAAGGTCGGCGAGCGGCTGGCCCGCCGGGCTGCCGGGCTCTCCGGCACGCTGGCCGACGGGGTAGGGCAGGTCGCGCTGTTCGGCGGCCAGGAGTTCGTGATGCCGACCAGCGGCGTGTTCACCTCCGGTTTCGGCGGCCGCTGGGGCACCGTGCACAAGGGCATCGACCTCGCCGCCCGGATCGGCACCCCGATCTACGCGGTCACCGACGGCACGGTCATCTCCTCAGGGCCGGCATCCGGTTTCGGCATGTGGGTCCGGGTGCTGCATCCTGGCGGATGGATCAGCATCTACGGCCACATCAACCGCTCGTTCGTGCGAGTCGGCCAACAGGTCCGCGCCGGACAGCAGATCGCCGAGGTGGGCAACCGGGGCCAGACCACCGGACCGCACTTGCACTTCGAGGTGCACAACCCGGCCGGCCAGGCCGTCAACCCGGTCCCGTGGCTGGCTTTGCGGGGCATCCACCTCAGCGGTGGCGGCACCGGCGCGGGCCGGGACTAGCCCAGATCTCGGAGTCATGGCTCACCGCGTGATTGTGGCATTCGAGTGGGCCGCTACGTCCTCACTCACCCGAGGTAGGGATAGTTCCCCGACAGGTAGTCGCCGATCTGCTCGCGCATGCTCGGGTGAATGTCGTACTTGTCCAGATCTCCGGGCGGGACAAAAGCCACCCCATCGGCTTCGTCGTTGATGGCGGGTTTACCGCCCACCGGTCGGCCGATGTAGGTGTTCTCGTACTGCTGACGTACTTCACCATCGGTGTAGGCGACAATGTGATTCGGGTTGCTGTACACACCCAGGAACGCGGTGACCTCGGCTTTGATGCCGGTCTCCTCCTCGCACTCGCGGACGGCGCACTCGGCCGCCGTCTCGCCCATGTCCATGCCCCCGCCAGGTAGCGCCCACTGGCCGGTGTCCCGGCGGCGCTGAAGCAGTATCGCCCCGGACTCGTCCGTGACCAACAGATTGCAGGCCACCACGAGCGAATTCGGTTTGGGTGCCTTCGGGTCGAAGTAATACTCGATCCTGCCCATGACCTAACCCTTTCATCAGGCTTCCCAAGGCCGCGCATCGGCCCAGATGGCGTCGAAGCTCTGCGCGTAGTGGTCGAACCATCCAGAATCATCGCTGCGCTTGAGCTAGAACATCGAGGTGTGACACTGCTCAGCGGCGAGCAGCACCACTGGCTACAGCTTCTGCAGCGGGACTCCGCCGATCAGCATCAGGCGCACGGTGCCGGAGCTGCCGAAGTCGATGGTGACGTTGGCCCGCGCCCCTACCCCGTCGGTGGCCACCACGGTGCCGAGGCCGTACTTGTCGTGGCTGACCCGGTCGCCCACGTCCAGCGACAGCGTCGGGGCCGCCGTGGACGCCGCGCCAGGACGCCAGCTACCCCGGCTGGAGCCGCCCCCGCCACCCGAGCCGCCGCCCCATCCGGTCGACTCGCGCCGGCCGAAGGCGAGCATGCCGACCGGCGCGGAGCGCTCCGGCGCCGAGCGGCGCCAGTCCACCAGCTCGGCCGGGACCTCGTCGAGGAACCGGGACGGCGGGTTGGTCGACGGCGTGCCGAACACCGAACGCACGATCGCCCTTGACAGGTAGAGCCGCTGCCGGGCCCTGGTGATGCCGACGTAGGCCAACCGGCGTTCCTCGGCCAGCTCCTTCGGCTCGCCGAGCGCGCGCATGTGCGGAAAGACCCCGTCCTCCCAACCGGTGCTGAACACCACCGGGAACTCGAGGCCCTTCGCGGTGTGCAGCGTCATCAGGGTGACCACACCGGCGCCGCCGTCCGGGATCGAGTCGGCATCGGCGACCAGCGCGACCCGCTCCAGGAACGCGGCCAGCGACCCGGGCGCGGGCAGACCCTGCTCCAGCGCCGCCTCGATGGCGTCCGGGTCGGCGGCGGCGTCGCCGGCGAACTCCCTGGCCACCGTCACCAGCTCGGCCAGGTTCTCCCGCCGCGACTCGTCCTGCGGGTCCTCGCTCTCCTCCAGCTCGACGGCATACCCGGTGCGGGCCAGCACCGACTCCAACAGGTCAGCCACCGGCTCGCCGGCCACCACCCGTTCCCGCAGCTCGTCCATCAAATCCACGAAGCCGGCGATGGCCTTGCGGGACCGGGTGGCCAGCGTGGGTACCTCACCCTCGGCGGCGCGGCGCAGCGCGGCGGCGAACGAGATCCGGTGCTTCTCCGCGTACAGCGCGACGGCCTCCTCGGCCCGGTCGCCGATGCCCCGGCGCGGCACGTTCAGGATGCGGCGCAGGCTGACCGTGTCCTCCGGGTTGGACAGCACCCGCAGGTAGGCCAGCGCGTCGCGCACCTCGCGCCGCTCGTAGAAGCGCACGCCGCCGACCACCTTGTAGGGCAGCCCGACGCGCAGGAACACGTCCTCGAACACCCGGGACTGCGAGTTGGTCCGGTAGAACACCGCGACGTCTGAGTTGCGGTACTCGCCGGACTCCACCAGCCGGTCGATCTCGGCGGCCACGAACGCGGCCTCGTCGTGCTCGTTGTCCGCGACGTAGCCGACTACCTTCTCCCCGTCCCCGGCCTCCGACCACAGCCGCTTGTCCCTGCGGTCGGTATTCCGGGCGATCACCGCGTTGGCGGCGGACAGGATTGTCTGGGTGGAGCGGTAGTTCTGCTCCAGCAGGATGGTCCGCGCGTTGGGGTAGTCCCGCTCGAACTCCACGATGTTGCGGATGCTCGCGCCGCGGAACGCGTAGATCGACTGGTCCGCGTCGCCCACCACGCACAGCTCGGCCGGCTCGAGCCCACGGTGCGCACCGTTCTCGTCCGCCGGCTCGGTGGCGGGGTGCCCGACCAGCTCCCGGATCAGCATGTACTGGGCGTGGTTGGTGTCCTGGTACTCATCGACCAGCACGTGTCGGAAGCGGCGCCGGTAGTACTCGGCCACCGAGGGGAACGCCTGCAGCATGTGCACTGTGCGCATGATCAGGTCGTCGAAGTCCAGCGCGTTGGCCTGCACCAACCTGCGCTGGTAGACCGCGTAGACCTCGGCGACCCGCCGCTCGTAGTCGTTACCGGCGCGGCCGGCGGCGTCCTCGGCGTCGCGCAGCTCGTTCTTCAGGTTCGAGATCTGGGCGGCCAGCCCGCGTGCCGGGTAGCGCTTGACGTCCAGGTCGAGATCGCGGGCAACCTGGCCGATCAGCCTGCGGGTGTCGTCGGCGTCGTAGATGGAGAAGCTGGAACCCAGTTCCAGCGTCTTCGCCTCGCGGCGCAGGATCCGCACGCACATCGAGTGGAAGGTGGACACCCACATCACGGCACCGCGCCGCCCGACCAGCGAGGCAACCCGCTCGGCCATCTCCTTCGCCGCCTTGTTGGTGAACGTGATGGCCAGCACCTGGCCGGGGTGCACGTCCCGCGCGGCCAGCAGGTAGGCGATCCGGTGGGTGAGCACCCGCGTCTTGCCCGAGCCGGCGCCGGCCACGATGAGCAGCGGGGAGCCGGCGTGCACCACGGCCTCGCGCTGCTGTGAGTTGAGCCCGCGCAGCAGTTCCTCAGGGTCACGGCTGGGGGACCGGTGCCCCGAGTTGGCCTGCGCGGCATTGGACCCGGGCACGGTTTCGGACGGCAACTCGAACAACGCACTCATCGTGGCGACCACGGTACCGCCACCCTCGACGGTGCCGGTTGCGTGTGCGTTGCGCGTCCGTGTGGCAAACTGGCCGACGTGTCAGCGTGCGTGCGCGAGTTCAGCTATGGGGACCGAGTTCCGGTGCCTGTGGACCGCGCCGCCGACTAGGCACGCACCAGCCACGCCGCCCCGGAGTCCGAGGACCCGGGGCATACTTGCCTGTCACGGGCCGACGCCGCCGAGGGGTGTTCATCATCGTGATCAGGAGGTACCCGTGACCAGCCACGCCAGCGCCCACGACCAACCGGAACCTCAGGTCGCGGTGACTGACCCGATGGTGCCGACACCGGACATCACCGCGCTACGCCTGGAGATCGACCAGCTGGACGCCGACATCCTTCGGCTGATCCAGCGGCGCACCGAGGTCTCCCGCCAGATCGGCCAGATCCGCCGGGCCGAGGGCGGCCCCCGGATCGTGCTCAGCCGGGAACAGGCCGTGCTTGCCCGCTTCCGTGAGCTGGGCCCGGAGGGACGCGAGCTGGGCATGATGCTGCTGCGCCTCGGCCGGGGGAGGCTGGGCCGGGCCTGACCTTCCCAGGTATACAGCGGCGGGCCTGTACCGCGCTGTGGCATTGTATGCGGATGAGTGACGTGATAAGTATCCTTTCGTTCCTGGTTGCGCTGGTCGGCATGGTCGCCGCAGCGGCAAACACCTGTTATCTGGCCATCCTGTCCTCGGCGGCAAACCAACGCGGCCAGTCCGGGGAGGCGACCGTGACCTACGTGCGGGGTCACCGGAACCTCGGCGTGGCGTTCACCGTGGCCGCGGTTGCCGGGTTCCTGCTCACGCTCGCCAACACCGAGGCGCTCCAGATTATCGGCCTGCTCATCGCCGGTGGCGCCGGAGTGGCGGGCTACCTCGCGCTGCGCGGCACCCAGCGCGAGTTCCGAGGCAGCCTCTGACCAGTTCCCCGGTATGAAACTGTGCCGGCCGACCTGCCGGTGGAGGGCACCACGCACACCGCCGGGCGCAGCTTGCGGCGACCCGGCCGCACCGTTCACGGAGCTATCAGCCGAGCCGGCTCGATGAACGGGGCACCACCCGGGCCGAGCGGCGAGCGGCACGGTTCCTGCAGCGCCAGGTCGGACAATCGAGGCCGTCCCCAGCCACTTACCCGACTGACCTGGGCCGCACCGGCTCCCGCCCGACGTGCATCCCTCCACCCAGGCCCCCGCCTCACCCACACGCGTGGATCCACAACACAGCGGAGTCAGGACTATCAGGGCTCACCCGGATCAGCCGACAATACCTCGAGTTGAACGGTCGGTAGCCGACTGCGAGTGGCGACTAGCCCACATTGGTGACGAAGACTGAGCGACTACCCAACACTTGGCCTTGACGGTCACGCTCCGGTACACATCTGGGGACCGTTCATCCCCAGGAGGAACTTCGATCGTGGCAGACTTCGCTCCCCAGCGCGGTGGTCAGCCCATCCGGTCAGTGATCACCGTCGCCGATCTGCTCGGCAGGCGATCCGCACCGGTCGGCGCCCAGAACGGGCGCCCCGGCATGCGCACGGCCGTGTCCGTTGGCGCGCTCATGCGCCGTGAGGGCCGAACACCACACCACACCGGTTGTCCGCTCGGCCCCCGGGCCGAGCGGACGACCGGGTTGTCCTCCTCCCCGGGCCGCAAGCTCGCCAACACGGCGGGCGCGGTCGTCGCGGTCGGCTCGCTCGCCGGGGCCGCCGCACTACTCGGGCACACCGTGCCCGGGCCGGCCGGCACCACCGCCGATGGCACCTTCCCCGCCCCGGGCGGGACGGTGAACCTGCCCGGCCGGCCGGGGCCGGACGATCCGATACCGGGCGTGGCCGACGGGAACCCCGGCACCCCGGCCGGCTTCACCCCGGTGGTCTTCAGCCCGCCCTCGGTCCCGAGCACCGTGGCGTCCTCCGCCGCCGGGCCGCACCTGCTCCCGCCGGCGCCGGCTCTCGGCCCGACCGGCGGATCCGGCGCGACACCACTCGCCGCCGTCGCTCCCGGCGCCACGAGCCCCACGTCTCCGGTGACCGCGGCGGCACCGTCCGGAAGCCCGATCGGTGGCGCGATGGACCAGATGGTCAGCGGCGGTGGCGGCGCGGTTGGCGGGACGGTGAGCTCGCTGGGCAGCACGATGGGCGCGCTTGGCGACGCAACAGGCGGCCCGCTGCGTGATCCGGTCCGGGCCGTCGGTGGCGCCGTCGACGGGCTGGGATCCGGCACAACGGAGACCGGTAAGGCCGCCGGGGCCGCGCTGGACCACACGGTGGCCACAGCGGGAAGCACGGTCAACGGCCTGTTGGGGGGCGCCACCGGGGTCACGAAGGCAACCGGCGGCGGTGGGCGGCACAGTGTCGCGACCAAGGCGGCACAGCGGTCCAGCCACACCAAGTCGTCCCCGGCCGGCTCCGCGCTGAGCAGCCTGACCAAGCCGATAACCCATGGCGACACGGTCGGCGGACTGCTCGGCGGTTCGGGGCGGCACGCCAGCTCGGACAGCGGGGACTCCGGCTCTTCCGGGCGGCACTCCAGCTCGAGTCGCCACTCCGGTTCGGGTAGCCACCACTCCAGCTCGAGTGGTCACCACTCCAGCGCCGGAGGCTCCGGCGGCGGTCTCGGCGGCGCGGTATCCGGGCTGCTCGGCGACTGACGCACGCACACCCAGCGGGCCGAGTGGGGCCGAGCGCAACCGAGCCGAGGGGACTACAGGGATGACCGATGTGAGCTGGCCGTACTGGCCTTCGGCGACGGTGGCACTTGCCCACCCGGGCCTGCTGATCGCCGAGCGTTACCGACTGGTCGAACAGGTCGGGGTCGGCGCCATGGGCGCCGTCTGGCTGGGCACCGACCTGCGACTGAACCGCCAGGTGGCGCTCAAGCAGGTGGTGCTCGAACCAGGGCTCGACCTGCGGCAGGCGTCCGAGGCCCGGCAACGCATCCTGCGGGAGGGGCGCATCTCGGCGCGGCTGCAGCATCCGCACGCGGTGGCCATCTACGACGTGTCCATGCACGACGGCGAGCCGTGGCTGGTCATGGAGTACCTGCGGGCCCGTAGCCTGGCCAAGGTGCTGACCAGCGACGGGCTGCTCGGCGACCGGGCCGCCGCACGGATCGGGGTGCAGCTGGCCGACGCGCTGGACGCCGCGCACCAGGCCGGCATCGTGCACAGGGACATCAAACCGGGCAACGTGCTGATCTGCGAGGGCGGCACCGTGAAGCTGGCCGACTTCGGCATCGCCAGGGCGGCCGGCGACATCACGGTCACCCAGACCGGTGTGCTCACCGGTACTCCGGACTACTTCGCGCCGGAGGTGGCCAGGGGCGGGCCGCCCACCCCGGAGGCCGACGTGTTCTCCCTCGGCGCCACGCTCTACATCAGCGTGGAGGGCGAGCCGCCGTTCGGGCTGGAGAAGGACGCGCTGGCCAAGATGCACGCGGTCGCCGCAGGCCAGGTCCGCCCGGCGCGACAGGCCGGTCGACTGGGGCCGGTGTTGTCCATGCTGCTTGCCGCCGATCCGGCACAGCGGCCCACCGCCCGCCAGGCACGAGAGCTGCTGGCCGAGGCAGAGCGCGGCACCAGCGGTGCGATGGCCATCCCGCCGCCGCGTCGCGCCACCCAGTCGCTGGCCCAGCGGCCGGTCGCACCGGCACTGCCCGCCTCGCGGGTGGCCGGGCCGCCCGGCCACCTGCCGCCCACCCCGGGCCCGCACCGGCGCCGCAAGCCGGACAAGCGCCGCCTGTCACTCGGGGTGCTCGCCGGGACCGTGGTGCTGGTCGTCGCGACGGCGGTCGGGTTCGCGCTGGGCGGGCCGGCGGGCCAGCCGGTGCCACCCGGCCCGGTGACCCAGACCAGCGACGCCGTTGCCGCGGCCAACGCTGCCGACCTGGCCGCTTCGGTGCGCCGCTACTACGCGCTGCTGCCCACCGACCCGCCTTCGGCGTGGGCCCTGCTGACTGCCTCGGCACGCACCCAGCTCGGCGGGTCGAGCGCGTTCACCAGGTACTGGCGGGCCTACCGCTCGGTACGGGTAATGGACGCCAAGGCCACGCCGCAGGCCCACTCGGTACTGACCCAGCTGCGCCTGACCACCACCTCAGGCCAGGTGCGCACCGTCAGCCAGCGGTTGACGCTGACACCCGCCGGCCCGGGCCGTTGGCAGATCGACAGCTTCAACGACTGACAGTCGAGCCACCTCGGCGCGCACACCGGACCGCCTGCGTTAATTCGCCGCGAGCCACCCGCACCAGCCGTACCATCGGCGCCACAGGTCGGCGTACGCGCGCAGGTATGATGCCGGTGCGGTAGCCCAGGGGGTTGCGATGGCCGACGAGCAGGACCAGCAGTCGGCCGAGATACCGGTCCTGACGGTGCGACACATGCCGTTCTTCGACAGAGGCTCCCTCCGCGCCTTCACCGTGGCAGTCACCCTCGCTGTCGCATGCATGGTGGGCCTGGCCGGATCGGGAAGCCTAACGCTGCCCTTCGCGCACATCACGACGTTGCAGGGAGAAGCGGCTTCCAAGGCAGATCTGTTCGACGACCTCCAGGTCCAGCGACTGCTGCTAAAGCACAATATCCAAGTACACATCGCGCGCGCCGGATCGCGCGATGTGGCTATTGGCAACATCGA
>DASYBQ010000003.1:0-49851 GCA_036500625.1 Pseudonocardia sp.
GCCTTGGTCGACCGAGCCGTGCGGGACCGGTTGAGCAGGCCAGCCGCGCCGGCGCGGCCGCGCCGTTCCACCGGGTCGACGGCGGTGGCGTCCTGGCTGGCCGCGCTGTGCTCCGGGGACGGCAGCTTCACCGGCGCGCCGTCGGAGATCGCCACGCTGGAGCGGGCGCTGCGTCCGTGGGCCGATGTGGGCGCCGAGCCGTCCGGCCCGGCCAGGGCCACCTTCCGGCTGACCGAGCTGGTCCCGCCGGATGACCCGGCCGACCCGGACCTGTCCCTGCCGGACACCATCTGGCGCCTGGAGTTCCTGCTCCGCTCGGTGCACGACCCGAGCCTGCTGGTGCCGGCGGAACAGGTCTGGTCGGCGCCGGACGGCGTGCGCCGCTGGATCGACCGGCCGCAGGAGGTGCTGCTCGCGGAGCTGGCCAGGGCCAGCGTCCTCTACCCGGAGCTGGCCACCGCGCTGCGCGGGCGCACGCCCAGCGGGCTCGACCTGGATGTGGCCGGCGCGCACCACTTCCTTGCCGAGGCCGCCGGGCGACTGCACCAGGCCGGCTTCGGCGTGCTGCTGCCATCCTGGTGGGGCTCCTCGCACAAGCTCGGGCTGGCGGTGTCCGCCAGCACCACGCGCGTCGAGGGTGTGGTCACCTCCGGCGGGCTGAGCCGTGAACAGCTCGGCCACTTCGACTGGCGGCTGGCCGTCGGTGACGAGGTGCTCACCGAGCAGGAGATCACCGAGCTGGTGGCCACCAAGGCGCCGCTGGTTCGGCTGCGCGGCAAGTGGGTGGCGATCGACCAGGAACGGCTGCGCCAGGGTTTGGAGTTCCTGCGCACCGCGCCGTCCGACCCGGTCTCCGCCGCGCAGCTGCTCGCGCTGGCCACCGGGCAGGCCGAGCAGCAGACCCCGCTGCCGATCACCTCGGCTCAGGTGGACGGCTGGCTGGCCGACCTGCTCTCCGGCGCCGCCGACCGCACGGTGCGTCCGGTGCGCCCGGCGGAGGCCTTCCTGGCGACGCTGCGCCCCTACCAGCAGCGCGGCTTGTCATGGCTGGCGTTCCTTTCCTCGCTCGGGCTCGGTGCCTGCCTTGCCGACGACATGGGCCTCGGCAAAACGATCCAGCTGCTCGCCCTGGAGGCCACCGAGCGTGCCGACGCGCCCGGTCGGGCGACCCTGCTGCTGTGCCCGATGTCGCTGGTGGGCAACTGGCAGCGCGAGGCGGCCAAGTTCGCGCCGTCGCTGCGGGTGTACGCGCACCACGGCACGGCCCGCCGGCACGGCGCGGAGCTGGCCGAGCACCTGGCCGGTGCCGACCTGGTGGTCACCACCTACGCCACCGCGGTGCGGGACATCGGCGAGCTCGCCGAGCTCGACTGGCGCCGGCTGGTGCTCGACGAGGCGCAGGCGATCAAGAACAGCCTTTCGCAGGCGGCCAAGGCAGTGCGCAGGCTGCGCGCCGAGCATCGGGTCGCGCTGACCGGTACGCCGATGGAGAACCGGCTGGCCGAGCTGTGGTCGGTGCTGGACTTCCTGAACCCGGGCATGCTCGGCACCGCTGAGCGGTTCCGGCAGCGCTACGCCGTCCCGGTGGAGCGCTACGGAGACGCCGACGCGGCCCAGCAGCTGCGCCGGGTCACCCGGCCGTATGTGCTGCGCCGGCTCAAGACCGACCGCGACATCATCGACGACCTACCCGAGAAGATCGAGATCGTGCAGGACTACCGGCTCACCGTGGAGCAGGCCTCGCTGTACCGCACGGTGGTCGACGACATGATGGAGAAGATCGCCGGCGCGGACGGCATCGAGAGGCGGGGCACAGTGCTCGCCGCGATGACCAAGCTCAAGCAGGTGTGCAACCATCCCGCCGCGCTGCTGCACGACGGCTCGCCGATCGGTGCGCGCTCCGGCAAGGTGATCCGCCTCGAAGAGGTGCTGGCCGAGATACTGGCCGAGGGCGACAAGGCGATCTGCTTCACCCAGTTCACCGAGTTCGCCGAGCTGCTGGTGCCGCACCTTTCCGCCCGGTTCGACCAGGAGGTGCTCTATCTGCACGGCGGCACCCCACGGGCCCGCCGGGACGAGATGGTGCGGCGGTTCCAGTCCGACTCCGGTCCGGCGATCTTCCTGCTCTCGCTGAAGGCAGGTGGCACCGGGCTCACCCTGACCGCCGCGAACCACGTGCTGCACCTGGACCGCTGGTGGAACCCTGCGGTGGAGAACCAGGCCACCGACCGGGCGTTCCGCATCGGCCAGCGGCGCAATGTGCAGGTCCGCAAGTTCGTCTGCGCCGGCACGCTGGAGGAGCGGGTCGACCGGATGATCGAGCAGAAGAAGGAGCTGGCCGACCTGGTGATCTCCGACGGGGAACGGTGGCTCACCGAGCTGTCCACCGGGGAGCTGCGCGAGCTGTTCGAGCTGGGTGGGGAGGCGCTCGGTGAAGGGTGACGACCCAAGATGGTGGGATCGCGAGCCGACCCGCCCGATCACGGTGGCCGACGGCATCAAGGCCCGCAGCCGGCGCGGAGCCATCGGGCAGAGCTGGTGGTCGGCCCGGTTCATCGAGGTGCTGGAGTCGCTGGAGCTGGGTGGCCGGCTGAGCCGTGGTCGTGCCTACGCCCGATCCGGCCAGGTGACCGAGCTGCGGCGCACCGCCGGCGCGGTGCTCGCCAAGGTGCAGGGCAGCCGCCCGAAGCCCTACCGGGTCCGGATCGGGCTGACCACTTTCGGCAAGACGGAGTGGGCCCAGGTGGAGCAGGCCATGGCGGACAGCGCGTGGTACGCGGCGAAGCTGCTGGCCGGCGAGATGCCCACCGACATCGAGGAGGTGTTCAGCTCGGTGGGCCTGAGTCTTTTCCCGACCACGGTGCGCGACCTGAGCCTGGACTGCAGCTGCCCGGACCACGAGGTGCCGTGCAAACACCTCGCCGCGGTGTGCTACCTGCTGGCCGAGTCGTTCGACGAGGATCCTTTCGAGATTCTCGCGCTGCGCGGCCGGGACCAGGAGACCCTGCTGGACAACATCCGCGCCCGGCGGGAGGTCGTCCCGGCCGGGCCCGCCGAGACGGCGCCGGTGGCCCAGCGGGCCGTCACCCCGGCTCTGGTCGACTGCCTGGACAGCTACTACCGCCCGGCCGCGCCGTTACCCGAGCCGCTCGCGCCGGCCGGCACGCCCATCGACGCCGTGCTGGACGAGCTGCCAGTGGTCCGCCTCTCCGCCCGCGACCGCCCGCTGGTCGAACTGCTGCGCCCGCTCTACCACACCCTCGCCGACCCGACCTGACCCGCCGGACGGAGCTCACCCGAGTGCGGCCCAGAGCGCCGTCGCGTTCTAGTTCGGAACCATCGGGTCAGGCTGGTTCGCCGTCGACGAAGGTCAACACGGTGCTTGCGTGACGCTACCCGTGTATCGAGGCTCTGGTGAGGAAGCCGGAGTGGCTGCGTTGCGGGTAGGAGCGGCGCATCCGCCTGCAGCGGAGATGTGGGACTGGGTCCAGCTGATTCAGCGGAATGCCGACCTCGGTTGCGTGATGCAACGGGTACACCTGGTTACTGAGCCGCTTGGTGACTGTCTCCGGTTCGAGCTGTGCCGGGCCTATCCGTACGGCGTGCGGGGCGGCGAGGACGTCCGGATCATCCCGGTGCCCGAGGGACAGGATTGGCCGGCCGATGTTCCTCGGCACGATTACTGGCTCTACGACTCGCATCGGCTGGTGGACATGCACTATGACGACAACGGGACCTGGTTGGGTGTTGAGCCTGTGCACGATCCGGCACGTATCGTGGCTGCCAATTACGCCAGGGATGCGGCGTGGCACCACGCCATTCCTTGCAGCGAGTACGTCGGCGTGCGCCCTGAGCTAGTTGACCTGCTACCGGAGGGGGCGACGTTGGCGACAAAATAAGGGACGTTGGTGCGCATGGTCGACGGGAAACGTGGCGAGCTTGCCGCACGGCTCCGCCTGGTACGCGCGGCGGCCTTCCGCTCGGTTGGCCCCAGTCCCGGGTAAGCGGGTCGCCGCGTGGCTGCCGGCGATGGTGCCCGGCCTTGCCCAGACTCCGGCCTACGCCACTGAGCTGCTCCTCGGGCCTGGTCGGCCGAGCGTCTCCGATATGACCGACAGCGAGATCGAGTCGTTGCCGGGCTGGCGGCCAGCACTCAGCCCTGGTGATCGCGCAGCGGGGCCAGCAGGGCGCGAAGGTCGGCTGGCCCGCCTGAGGCGACCGCGTGCACCCGGTGCAGCTCGGGGTCCGCGTACGCATGCACGATCAGGTTGCGTAAGCCGGCGGCCCTGGCGAGCCGCTCGGCGAGATCGCGGTCGATGCCCCTCTCGACGGCGAGCTGCCGGAATGCATCTCCGCAGCTCGGTGGGCTGCCGAGTCCGAGCCGTACGCAGCTGGACACCGCAAGATCGAGCACGATCTGTACCGCCTGCCACAGGTGTAGCACGACCGCGTCGGTCTCCGTGCTCATAGGTTGCAGATCCGCCGCATCCTCGGGCAGGTACTCGGCCACTCGACGAAGGTGCCGCTCCACTCCTGCGCCGCGCGGATCACTGTCCCGGCATCACACCAGAACTGCACCGCCTCGAGCTGGAAGCGCAGGAACTCGCCCTCAGGACGTTCCAGCACGGGCACACGCCGTCGCGTGCCGCCCGGTACCGGAGCAGTGCGCCGGAGCGTCGCAGGTCGGCGAGGTCCACTAAGTCAGTACCGAGAATCGCGGTGAGCTCGGCCCAGAGCGCCACGGTGTCGACCTGGTCGTCGGCAAGCACGCCGAAGTCCCAGTCGGAGTCGGCGCGGTGATCGTTGCGCGCCCGCGACCCATGCAGCACGAGCAGCCGCACCCCCTCGGTGGCGGGAGGGTCGCCAAGCGCCGTCGCGAGCTCCCCCGCAGTCACGGGGAGGAGGTCAACCGGGCCACAGCATCCCGCCCTCGGCAGGACCGGCCGGCTAGAGACCCTCCGCGAGCCGGGGCTGACAGCACAGTGAGTCGGGCGTCTCGGCACATAGTCCAGATTGCCAACTGCGCTGAGAATCCCGAAGTCCTTGGCGATAGCGAAGTATCGGGCTCCTCGGTGATGGTCGTATGGTGCGTCGGTGGTACGAGCTCGTGATCGTGGAATACCGTGGCGGACGTGGACGCTGACGGCTGGTTGGCAGCCGCCCGGACCTCCTACGACACGGTCGCGGTCAGCTATGCCGACCAGGTGCGTGACGCGATGGCCGGGCTGCCGTACCTGCGAGCGGCGCTGGCGTTGTTCGCCGACACGGTGCGCGCCGCCGGCGGCGGGCCGGTGGCGGACGTGGGCTGCGGACCAGGACACGTCACCGCCCTCCTGTATGGGCTGGGTATCGATGCTTTCGGTATCGACCTTTCACCCGGGATGATCGACGTGGCTCGGCGTGACCATCCTGGCCTGCGGTTCGAAGTGGGTTCGATGACGGACCTGGACCTCCCCGCCGCCTCGGTGGCCGGCCTGCTCGCCTGGCAGTCGTTGATCCATGTCCCTGATGACGAGGTGCCGGCTGTGTTCGGGCACTTCCGCCGGGCGTTGCGTCCAGGCGGACCCCTGCAGCTTCTGTTTCACGTCGGCAACGAGTCGCAGTTGAAGACACAGGGCTACGGCGGCCACCCGATGAAGGTCTGCGTCCACCGCCGCCAGCCTGACCACGTGGCGGCCTGGCTGCGCGAGGCCGGATTCACGGTCGAGGCGCAATTGCTGCTCGACCCGGACGAGAACCTTCCGGGCGCGGTCCTTTTTGCACGCCGCCAGCCCTAGGGGTGCCCTACCGCACGCCGAGTCGGGCGACTCAGCACACCGTCCAGCTTCTCACCGTGTGCTCAGAGCCCCGACTCAGTGCTGAGAGTCCCGACTCGCGGGAAGGTTAGGAGGCGAGTAGGCGGCGGAGGGAGCGGAGCGGGACGGAGAGCCAGGTGGGGCGGTTGCGGGTCTCGTACACCGTCTCGTAGATCGCCTTGTCCAGCTCGAGGGCGTCGAGCAGCACGTTCGAGTCGCGGGGGTCGTGGCCGGCGGCGCCGGCGTAGCCCTCGCAGAACGCGGACCGGTTCCGCGCGGTCCACTCCTCGGCCCGCCAGATCAGCTGGCTCTCCGGGTCGGCATCGGTCGGACCGACCCACTCGCCCCACTCGGCCAGCTGGTGGTAGGCGGCGTAGTCGAACGAGCGCAGCATGCCCGCCACGTCGCGCAGCGCGGGCTCGAAGCCACGGCGCTCGGCGAGCGGCCGCGCCGGCTCGCCCTCGAAGTCGATCAGCAGCCAACCGTGTGGGGTGCGCAGGGTCTGGCCGAGGTGCAGGTCGCCGTGGATGCGCTGGGTGACCAGCGGCTCGCCGAGCCCGGCGACGGCGTCGAAAGTCGCGCGCAGCGGCCCGGACAGCTCCGCCAGCTCGGGTACCACCAGTAGCGCCCGGTCCAGCCGCTCGCGCATGCCTTGGGCCACCACTTCGGGGGAGACGGTGCCGCTGCCGAGGGCGCTGACCAGCTCCTGGTGTGTGACCGCCACGGTTTTGCCCAACCGGGTGGCCTCGCCGGCAAAGTCTCCGCCGACCTCGTCGGCGCGCAGGTCCGCCTCGGCGAGCAGGTCGCGGATGCTGATCAGCGCCATGGACCAGCCCTCGGCGGAGTTCGCCGCGAAGTCCTGCAGCACACCGAACACGGCCGCCTCGCCGTCCAGGGTGCCCTCGATGGCCCCGCGCACCGGGGCTACCTCCTGGCTGCCGACGCTGCGCAGCGCACGGTGCAGCTCGAGGTCCGGGTTGATGCCTGGTGCCACTTTGCGGAACAGCTTGAGCAGCAGCTGCTCGCCGTAGGCGATCGAGGTGTTGCTCTGTTCCGCGCCGAGTACCCGCCCGTGCAGGTCGGTCGGGATGTCTTCGCCGGGTTCCGGGGCGAAGCGCAGCCAGTCGCGCTGTTCGCCGGCGGCCATCGCTTTCAGCAGGTCGTCGGCCAGCTCGCTGTCCCAGACACCGTCGTAGGCGATCATGTCGGCAACCGGTCCGATGACCATGTGCTCCAGTTCGGCGGGCAGCCTTTCCCGCCGCCCGACCAACACCTGGTAGTGCTCGGCCGAGCCGCCGTCGCCGAACTCAACTGCCAGCACCATCAGGTCGGCGTTCGGCTCCCGGTCGCGCAGCCGCACCGACTGCGCGATGCGCACCCGGGAGATGGCGCGCCCCTTGGCGGCGAACCAGCGCTGCCGGGGCAGCCACTCGGTGAGCCGGTCGAGCAGGACCTCAGAATGCGGTGTCACCTGGTCTCCCCAGTGGAATGGATGGCGAACCAGTAGAACCCGTGACCGGGCAGGGTCAACAGGTAGGGCAGCTCCCCGATCTGCGGGAACGGCACGCCGCCGGTCAGCTCGTACAGCGTGCAGCCGCGCCATGCGGACAGGTCCAGCTCCACCGGCTGCGGGAACCGGCTCATGTTGTTCACGCACAGCACGGTGTCGGTCTGGCCGCTCTCGGCGTCGGAGCCCTCACCGGGCATCGAACGGACGTAGGACAGCACCGACGGGTTCGAGCCACCCATCTCGTGGAACTCACCCAGCCCGAAGGACATGTGCCGCTTGCGGACCTCGATCATGCGCCGCGTCCAGTGCAGCAGCGACGTGGTGGAGTTGATCTGCGCCTCGACGTTCACCCCCTGGTACCCGTAGATCGGGTCCATGATCACCGGCAGGTACAGCCGGCCGGGGTCGCAGGTGGAGAAGCCGGCGTTGCGGTCCGGGGTCCACTGCATGGGGCTGCGCACCGCGTCGCGGTCGCCCTGCCAGATGTTGTCGCCCATGCCGATCTCGTCGCCGTAGTACAGCACCGGCGAGCCGGGCAGCGACAGCAGCAGCGCGGTGAACAGCTCGAGCTGGTTGCGGTCGTTGTCCAACAGGGGAGCCAGCCGCCGCCGGATGCCGATGTTGGCCTTCATCCGGGGGTCCTTGGCGTACTCGGTGTACATGTAGTCGCGCTCTTCGTCGGTGACCATCTCCAGGGTCAGCTCGTCGTGGTTGCGCAGGAAGATGCCCCATTGGCAGCCGGAAGGGATCGGCGGAGTCTGGGCCAGGATCTCCGAGATCGGGAACCTGTTCTCCCGGCGCACCGCCATGAAGATGCGTGGCATCAGCGGGAAATGGAACGCCATCTGGCACTCGTCACCACCGGTCGCCGGCTCCCCGAAGTACTCGACGACGTCGGCGGGCCACTGGTTCGCCTCGGCCAGCATGACCCGGCCGGGGAACTCGTCCTCCATCACCTTGCGGCAACGCCGCAGGAACGCGTGACTTTCCGGCAGGTTCTCGCAGTTGGTGTCGTCGCGCTCGAACAGGTAGGGCACCGCGTCCAGCCGGAACCCGTCGATGCCAAGGTCCAGCCAGAACCGCAGCACGTCGATCATGGCGTCCTGCACGGCCGGGTTGTCGTAGTTCAGGTCCGGCTGGTGGGAGAAGAACCGGTGCCAGTAGAACTGGCCGCGCACCGGGTCGTAGGTCCAGTTCGACGTCTCGGTGTCCACGAAGATGATCCGCGCCTCCGGGTAGCGCGAGTCGTCGTCGGACCACACGTAGAAGTCGCTGTAGTAGCCGTCCGGGTCGCGGCGGGACTCCTCGAACCACGGGTGCTGGTCGGAGGTGTGGTTCATGACCAGGTCGGTAATCACCCGAATGCCGCGCTTGTGCGCCTCGTCCAGGAAGTAGACGAAGTCTTCGACGGTGCCGAACTCGGGCAGCACGGCGCGGAAGTCCCGGATGTCGTAGCCGCCGTCGCGCAGCGGCGAGTCGTAGAACGGCGGCAGCCACAGGCAGTCCACGCCGAGCCAGGAGAGGTAGTCCAGTTTCTCGGTCAGGCCCCGCAGGTCGCCGGTGCCGTCCCGGCTGGAGTCGTAGAAGGCTCTGACCAGCACTTCGTAGAACACCGCGCGTTTGAACCAGTCGGGTTCCAGGGGTAGCGCCCTGGCATGCCGGAAGTCCTGCGCCTGTGGCTCGGACAGCTCACCGCCGGAGTCGGCGGAGGGTTGGGCGTCGATCGACATGGGTGCGCGCGGTTCCTGTCTAGGCGGTGTTTACGCTGGTCATCGGCTTAACCACCCTCGCTGGTCCGCACCGAGCCCGCAGGGCCGCAGAGTTCCGCGTCCATGAGCTGGCTTGCGGCGCTCCTCGTGCGGTCCTCAGCTGTCGGCCACAAATGGGAGTAAACCCGGAGAGTGATCGCGGCGTTGCTGTGGCCCAGACTCGTCTGAACCCTGCACAACGTCGCAGCCGCTGGCAATAAGACCCGACGCGTAGTAGTGGCGCAAGTCGTGCAGGCGCAGGTGCGCCGGGTTGACCGTGTTGCGCGGTCGAGCCCACCGAAGAGACAACACATTCTGGTGCAACGGCTTGCCGTCGCGGCCGGTGCACAACCACGCGGTCTGCTCGTGGACACCCTGGGTCGCCACGTGCTGACTCAGCATGTCCAGTAGACCGCACGGGGCGAACACCGTTCGCTCGCTGCTCCAGCTGAGGTGAGTTGTCTTAGCGACGCCGCATCTTCGCGCTCGTCGCGGCGTGCTTGGCGTCCTGCTGCTCCTGGTACACCATCTGGTCGTAGGCGTCTCGGCACCAGAAACAGTCGGGGGTGCGGTGGGTGTGTTGGTGGTGCCGGGACGCGGCGGCGTAGGCGACGGCCAGCCCTGAAAGGGCCTTGACCAGGTAGACCGGGAGGAGAATCGACGAGGTGATCACGGCCGAGACGGGCGCCACGTACTGGGTGACGGTGGCCCCGTTGCTGGTCTTGCGGGTCGCGTACATGGTGGGCTGGACTCCTGGTGTGTGCTGGTAGCAGGTTTGTCGCTACTGGTCAAAACTCTGTTACCGACACCACACGGACCGTCAGTTCCCTACCGGTGGGCATCGGATGGTTCGTGTCGCCAGGCATGCCGTCCCCTTGTGCTCTTGTCTTCGTCGCGGTGCATAGCGGACTGTTCACGCTTCCAATTCGATCCGTTGGCCACGGCCGTCGACAGTGACCAGCCAGTCGGTGACTGCCGGTTCGCCCGCGTCCTGCCACCAGCGGTAGGCGGCTTCGATCTCGTCGAACAGTTGCCGTGTGCCGGTCTGCTCGACTCCGTAGGGCCTGCCGTTGGCGGTGTCGAGTGTGGCGATTGCCCGTTCGGCGGGCGCGTAGAACCACAGGCAGCCGGTGTCCTCGTCGGCCCACAGGTTCTCCTACGGTCGCGGCGGGTCTTGGGGGAGAGTGCCGTGCACCTGGGGGTCTGAGGGGAACGGCGGCGAGGCGAATCCGCCAGCCGGCCTACTGGGACCGTCGGCGGGTTCGCGCTCCGGCGTCCCTGTCTCCGCGCGGGGTCGAAGCGGGTAGAGGCAGAGGTCAAGTCACGTGTGTTCGACACCTCGAAGCGGCCGATCAGTCTCCTCATTGCCTGCGGCCACCCGCATAGATGGACCTGCAATCGGACACGTAGGGGACCATCTGCCTTTCGCCCTGCACGAACATCGCGACCCCCTTACGGGTGCCGAGCTCGTCGATGGCGAACCGGACGACGCTGGCGGCGAGGACCCCGGTGTCCTTCGACATTGCGCGGGCGTGGGTGCACGCCGCCTGCTCCCTGCCGAACACAGCTTCGGTCGGGCGCACCTCGTCGACCAGCGTGACGTGCACCGTCCACACGAGTTTGCCGCCGCGCCGCCGCTCCCATTCCGGTGGCGGCTCTCCATCCTCTGACACAGCCGTCGTCGGGGGATCTTCAGCCACACTCTCGGCCGCTGCGCCGCTCGATCCCATCACGCGAGCCAGCCGATCCGCCTCCGCCGCTTCCGAGGCGCGACTACCTCACAGCAGCGGGTACAGCGCGGCCAAGGCGGATCGAGTAGCGAGCCGACACGGACGAGATGCTCGTCAGCCTTCGAGGTCTGCCACACGAGTAACGGGGTCCGAGACACGTCAAGTGACGTTAGACACGGTCACGGCCCGGGTTTTGCTGCGCTGCAAAGTCCCTTAGTCGGTCTACACCGGCAACCCAGCGCGGTACGCCATACCCCGAATCTCACGGCCCAATGCATCGTCCTTCGAATGGGCAACCAGTTCAGCGAGGCTGTCCCGTGCGAACGAGTTACGCAGCACTTTCACCGGATGCATCTTCTCGGCACGCAGTAGGGCGCGTGCCGCCTCATCTCGGCGCCGCACACTGGTCAGGGCGCGGCCATAGTCCGCCCAATACGCTGCTCGACGCGCAGGGTAGGGGTGCTCTTGCGGGTTCACGGTCTGGGCGACTCGAATTACTTCGTCCGGTTCACCGCATTCCAAGGCCGCGGCCATGCGCCACATGCCGACGTTAACCGGGCTGAAACCCAGCGCGAATGCGTCACCCGTAGTGCGGACCGCCAGCTCGTCGGCGTAGTCAAGCGCGGCAGCCGACTCAGCCGTTTGACTCTGAGCAGCTGTCACTATCGACCGTTCCAGCGCGAGCATCCCGCTGAGCTGCATGCCCTCGTTGGTCGCCGTCGGCACGGTGGTCGCATCCAACTCGTCGCGCGCGAGGTCGAACCTGCCGTTACCCAACATCACGCTCGACGCGCCGCGAGCGGCGATGCCCAGCATGATCGGATCACCCAACTCCTCGGCTAGCTGCCGGGCCAGTACGGCGTCCTGCCAACGCAGGTCCATCGACGCGGCGGCGACGTACAAGAAATTCCGAGCGACCACACCGTGTAGCAAGACCGTCAGGGGAAGTAGCTCGACCATCTCCTGACGCTGAGCGAGTGTCGTGTGCATGTCCGCGATGAGACTCGGCAACACGGTGCCGCGCATCGCGCAGTCGCCGTCCACGGCCTCCTGGTAGCGCTGCCGAAGCTGCCCCACGGGCTGGACTTGGCCACCAGGGCGACCAACCGCGACGGACATCAAGGCACCGCGCACCGCCTCGACAGCGCTGTCGGTGTGGCCGTTGGCGGGTGCGGGTACGGGGAGCCTCGTCAGGTCAGACGGTGCCACCCTCAACGCTTTCGCTAGAGCGACTACCAGCTTTCGGCTGTCCAAGGCCAGTATGCCGTTCTCGATCCGGGACAGCGTGGACGCTGATGTCCCAGCGAGGCCAGCCACGACGGTGAGTGACAACTTGCGGGACTGGCGTATGTGCCTGAGACGCCGCCCGATCGTGCGGTCGTCGTAACCGCCGTTGTCGTTGGCGGTAGCATCGTCCACGTCCGAGCCCCGATCCTCGGTCCATGCCCCCCGGTCGTTCGTAGCGGCGCGGGGGCATCCACTTGCCCTTGCGTTCCCACCGTATCCCGTGCGCACCCGCTACGCGGCGTAAGCCGAGCATGCGGAAGGGCGTCGGCCGACGTTGAACCACTCGGCAACGCACAACTCGCCCAGCTCGGCGAGCCTCTGGCCGAACGAGTCGCCAGGACCAGTAGCGGGAGGGGACAGGTGTGTTCGTACCTGCCATGCCGGCTCGGGTCAAAACCAGGCTCCGGCGCGCCCCTCTAGAGTTGTTGTTTCGGGTCTCGAACAGGAGTGCGGGTGACGGCTGGATGGTTGCGGGGTCCAACAGACAGCGCGAGATCGAGACCGAGCAGCAGCACGTGGACCGGGTCTACGACCGGCTGGGGCAGCTGCGGCAGGAGGCGATCGAGCTGCGGTCCGCCGGTTATCGCAAGGGACAGGAGCGCCACCCGGGCGCGCTGTTCGACCGGGACGTGATGGTGTTCCACGCCAGCCGGATGCTGCGCGAGCTGGAGACCGAACACGAGGGGCTGGTCTTCGGCCGGTTGGACAAGGTCGACGGCGTCGTGCAACACGTGGGTCGCCTCGGCGTCCGGGACCCCGACTTCGAGCCGTTGGTGATCGACTGGCGGGCCCCGGCCGCCGCCGCGTTCTACCGGGCCACCCCGGAAGAGCCGATGGACGTGGTGCGCCGCCGCGCGATCCGCAGCTTCGGTGCGCGGGTGCTGGACCTGACCGACGACCTGTTGATGCCCGACGCCGCGCCGGAGGACATGGCGGTGGTCGGGGAGGGCTCGCTGATGGCCGAGCTGTCCCGGGCGCGGGGGCCGGCCATGCGGGACATCGTGGCTACGATCCAGCGCGAGCAGGACCTGGCGGTCCGCGCGCCGGCCGGCGGCATCACCGAGATCACCGGCGGCCCTGGCACCGGCAAGACCGCCGTCGCGCTGCACCGGGCCGCGTACCTGCTCTATGCCGAGCGCAGGCGGTTCTCCGGCGGTGTGCTGGTGGTGGGGCCCTCGCCGGTGTTCATGGAGTACATCTCCCGGGTGCTGCCCTCGCTGGGTGAGGACACCGTCGAGCTGCGCTCGCTCGGCGAGGTGCTGGACGGCGTCTACTCGGCCACGCTGGACCCGCAGCCGCTGGCCGAGCTGAAGGGCGCCGGCAGGATGCGCCGGCTGCTCAAGGCGGCGCTGGCGCTCGACCCGCCGGGCGCGCCCACCGAGCTGCGCATCGTCTACCGGGGTGATGTGCTCAAACTGGGCGCCGCCAAGCTGAGCGAGGTCCGGCAGTCGGTGCACAAGCTGCGGGTGGTGCCCAACCGGGCCCGGCGGGAGGCCGGTGCCGCCGTGCTGGACGCACTGTGGCGCGCCGGCCAGCACGCGGGCGCCCCAACGGCTGGGCCGAGGCGCGAGGCGCTGATGGAGGAACTGGGCGACCGGTCGGAGTTCGACCGGTTCATGGACGCATGGTGGCCGGCGCTGCGCCCGACCGAGGTGCTCGGCTGGCTGGGTGACGCCGACCGGCTGGCCTCGGTGGCCGGGCGCGGGCTGACCTCGGTACAGCTGACGGCGCTGTCCGCATCCTGGCGCCCGGGCCCGGACGGTGAGTGGTCCTGGTCGGTGGCCGACGTCGCGCTGCTGGACGAGCTGCGGGTGTTGGCAGGGGAGCGCGGCGAGGGCCGGCGGGGCAAGGAGTTCTTCTACGGCCACGTGATCCTGGACGAGGCCCAGGACCTTTCGCCGATGCAGTGGCGGATGCTGGGCCGGCGGGGCCAGTACGCCAGCTGGACGATCGTCGGCGACCCGGCCCAGAGCTCCTGGCCGGACACTGACGAGGCCTGGCGGGCCCGGGAGGCCGCGTTGGGCCGGGTGAAGGCGCGGCGGCTGTTCCGGCTGACCACGAACTACCGGAACTCGGCCGAGATCTTCGAGCTGGCCGCCTCGGTGGTCCGCGCCGAGGTGCCACCGGAGGACCTGCCGACGCCGGTGCGCTCGACCGGCTGGCCGCCGTCGGTCCTTTCGGTGCCCGATGCCGAACTACCGGGGGCGGTGCCGCGTGAGGTCGAAGAGCTGCTCGCCTCGGTGGAGGGCATCGTCGGAGTGATCACCACGATGGCCCGGCGCGACGAGGTGTCGGGCTGGCTGGGCGAGCTGACCGAGAAGTACCCGGACCGGCTGCGGGTGGCCGGCAGCCTGGAGGCCAAGGGCCTGGAGTACGACGCGGTCCTGCTGGTGGGGCCCAGCGACCTGGTCGCCGAGTCGAGCTGCGGGCGGCGGACGCTGTACGTCGCGCTGAGCCGGGCCACCCAGCGGCTCACCGTGCTCGCCGGAGATGACTCCTGGCGCGGCTGAACCCCGGTACCTGGCCCTGACCAAGCTGGTGTCTGATCGCTCTCACCTGGGGAAACTATTCTTGACCGGGCGGTCAGTCAGGCCTAGTGTTCGGGGTGTCAGCTTTAGTTCTCACGCACGGAGCGGGAGGCTCGTCATGGCTCGTGGTGCCTCAGATGTCAAGACATGGACTCGGTGGCAGGACTGGGTGGTAGCGGTTGTCGGCGCATACACCGCGCTGTCCCCGATATGGACGGCGACCAATTCGGCCGCGACGGCGACCCTGATCGTGTTCGGGGTGCTGCTGTTGGTGACCTCGTTGTGGTCGCTGGCCCGGCCGGGCGCGGTCGGCTCCGAGTACGGGCACGCGGTACTTGGCGTGCTGTTGTTCGTCTCGCCGTGGGTGCTCGGGTACGCCGCGTTCGCCGGCGCGGCCTGGACGTCCTGGGTGGCCGGCGTGATCGCGGTGGCGTTGGGCCTGTTGGCGGTCCCGGAGAGCGCCAGGATGCATCGCGCGGCGGTCGGCCACTGAGCTGGACAGTGTTCTACTCACACCGGTGCCCGGAGGCGGTAACGTCGCCGGGCACCACCGTGTCGGCCGGGGGAGGAGCGAGCATGGTCGAGAGCGCCCCGGCCTCCGGCGAGGACAGCCGGCGGCGGATCCTGGACGCCGCCGAGGGGCTGTTCGCCCACCGCGGCTTCGACGCCACTCCCACGGCGGCCATCGCGGCCGACGCCGGAGTGCCCAAGGGCCTGCTGTTCTACTACTTCGGCCGCAAGATCGACCTGCTCACCGCGCTGTTCGCCGAACGGATGCCCAAGGCGCTGCCGCACCGGGCCGACGAGGTTGCCATACCCGGCGAGGTGGCCGGCTCGCTTCTGGAGTTGGCCCGCCGGCTGGAGGCGTCGCGCCGCGAGTCGAGCCTGGTGCGGACCATCTTGTGGCGTGAGGCGGACACCCATCCTGAGGTGGCCCGCTGTATGCACGGATTCCATGACGAGCTGGTCGAGTTCTCCACCCAGGTGATCGCCGTGGCCGATCCGGCATCCGACCCGGCGGCCCGACACGCCGCCGCGCTCGCCTGGACCGGCACCGTGACGCTGGCACTGCACTCCGCCCGGCTCGGCGGCACCGACCACGACCTGTCCCTGGTGGCCGAACTGCTCGCCGCCGGCCTGCGTGCGTCACCGGGTGGTCAGTGCGCCGCCGTTGACCGCGATGACCTGGCCGGTGATGTGGCGCGCCGCGCCGGAGGCTAGGAACTCGATGGTGCCGGCCACGTCGGCGGGTGTGCCGGCGCGCCCGGTGCTGGTGGCCGCGACGAGCGCCTTCTCCCGCTGCTCGGAGAGCCGGTCGCGGAAGAACTCGGTGTCGGCGATGTACCCGGGGGACACCACGTTCGCGGTCACGCCCCGGGGGCCGAGCCGACCGGCCAGCTCGACGTTCCACGAGTTCAGTGCCGCTTTCGACGCGCCGTACGAACCGGCACCCTTGTCCGCCGCGATCGAGCCGATGTTGACCACGGTGCCGCCGGGCGCGAGCCGGTCCCGCAGGGCCTCGGTCATCAACACGGCGGTGGTCAGGTTCGCCTCCAGGTTGGCCCGCCAGCTGGCCGCGAGCGCGCGGAGATCCGCCGGCTCGGGCCGGTCCCAGTCGGTGTTGCCGCCGGCGCAGTTCACCAGGACGTCGACCGACTCGAGCCCACCGGCGAACTCGGCGACCTGGTCCGGGTCCGTGCCGTCGCACACCGAGGCCCGCACACCCTGGCCGAGCTCGGCCGCGACCGAGCGCAGCGTCTCGCCCCGGCGCCCGGTGATCACCACGGCGTCACCGTGGTGCGCGAAGCACGCGGCCACCGCCCGGCCAATGCCGGTGCCGCCACCGGTGACGACAACAGTCCGTGTCATGGTTCCCTCCTTCAGCTAACGTATAGGCCTAAACCTAACATATATTTAGGCCTAAACAAGGCGGTGTCATGTGAGCAGCCAGCGCCTGGACCCGGACGACCCGATCGACGACCGAGCGCTGGCCTGGATGCGGGAACGACCGGGCACGCCGGTCGAGGGGATAGGCATCGTCACCCGGGTGTGGCAGCTGGCCAAGCTGTTCGGCGAGGAGCGGCGCCGGGTGCTGGCCTCGGCCGGCGGCGACTCGGCGATACTCGACCTGCTCAGCGTGCTGCGCCGGGTCGGAGAGCCATACCAGCTGACCACCCGCGAGCTCGCCGAACGCACCCTGGTCACGCCCGGCGCGATCTCCCAGCGCATCGCCAGGGCGGAACGTGACGGCCTCGTCGAACGCCACCCCCGGGGCGACGGCTCCCGCGCGGTGCTCGTCACCCTCACCCCCGCCGGCCACCAGATGGTCGAGCGGCTCGTCGACAACGTCCTTGGCCGGGAAGCCGCGCTGGTGGCGACGCTCAGCGAGGACCAGCGGCTGGCACTCACCGAGCTGCTGCGCACCCTGCTGGACGATGTGCGCACCCAGCTCACCCCGCAACGCCCCACCCAAGTCGGCCACCTCGACCCCTGAGCGCCACACCGGGCCGGTGCGGGCTCAGCCGGCGCCCTGGGCGGCCCACTCGGCCAGCCGCCGCGCCACCTCGTCAGGGCTGATGTCCTCCACGCGGGTCATGATCGCCCAGCGGTGCCCGAACGGGTCGTACACCGAGGCGAACCGGTCACCGGTGACGAACGTGCTCGGCTCCTCCCGCACGGTTGCGCCCCGGGCGAGCGCCTCGGCGAACACCGCGTCAACGTCGGCGACATAGACACAGATCGAGGAGCTGACCCGGTCGTCGGACCGCTCGGGAGCGTGCAGTCCGTACTCGCCACTGGGGTCGCCAAGTTGCAACCGGCCGGCCCCGAAGTCCAGCTCGGCGTGCGGCACGGTGCCGTTCGGGCCGTCCATCCGGCTGACCGTCTTCGCGCCGAACACCGCCTCGTAGTACGCGATCGCCTCGGCGGCGGGGGAGCAGACCAGGAACGGGGTGAGGGAGGTGTAGCCGTCGGGGCGGCCAGCTCGGATCGTCATGTCGGACATCGTCCCTACCATCGGGGCATGCGGTCTTGTACGAACGCGACACCGGTGCCGGCGCCGGTGAAGGGCCTGCTGCGCCCGGCGCACACCACCCGCGTGGTGGACCTGCGCCGTGACCACCCGGTCTCGCCGGCTGCGGCCGTTCGTGGAGCGCTACTGGTCGGTGCGGTGGGACCGCACGGGCCGGGCCCCGTTCCGTACCGAGGTGCTGTCCCACCCCAGCGTGAACGTCAGCGTGGAGAGCGGCAGCCACCCCCGCTTCGGCCACCCGCTGCCCTCGGCCCTGGTGCACGGCGTGGTCACCCGGCGGTTCCGGCTCGATCTGACCGGCACCGGGGCGGTCACGGCGGTGAAGTTTCACCCCGGCGGATACACCGCGTTCACCGGCCACCCGCCCCGCCGCGACAGCGTCGAGCCGCTGGCTGGCGAGCTGGGCGTGCGGGCGGAAGCGCTGGTGGCGGCGGTGCTGGCCGAGCCGGACGAGGCCGACCGGGCGGTGGTGCTCGATGGGCTGCTCGCCCCGGCGGCGCCCGAGCCCGACCCGGCGTACACCGAGTTGCGGGCGTTGCTGGAAGTGATGGCCGCCGACCGGGCGCTGGTCCGGGTGGCCGAGGTGGCCGCGCACGCCGGGGTGGGAGTGCGGTCGCTGCAGCGGCTGTTCGCCGGCTACGTCGGGGTGAGCCCGAAGGCGGTGCTGGCCCGTTACCGGCTGCAGGACGCGGCGGCGGCCATCGACGCCGGTGTGGTCGACGACCTGGCTGCGTTGGCCTGCCAGCTGGGCTGGTTTCGACCAGGCGCACTTCAGCCGCGAGTTCCGGGCCGTCGTCGGCACCACGCCGAGCGCCTACCTGCGACAGGCCCGCGCGGCGGGCTCACAATGTCGCTGGTGAGCGTGGCAGCGGGCAGCACCGCGGCGGGTGGCGGATCTCGTGATCGCCTCGGTCGCGAGTGCCGAGGGCCTGCCGCTATTCACCACGAACCCCCGCGATTTTGCCGGGCTCGACAGCCTGCTGTCCCTGGTCACCGTCACCCGTGTGGAGCGGTCGCTCAGGTGAGCGGGCGGGTGACGGTCATGATGTGGCAGACCGCGCGCCAGGGCTCAAGGCGGACGTAGTTGGACTGGCCCCAGCTGTAGCTCTCGCCGGTGACCTGGTCGTGCACGCCGAACCGCTCGTCCCAGCCGAAGCCCAGTGCCGGCATGTCCAGCCACACCATGCCGTCCCTGGCGTTCGACGGATCGAGGCTGATGATGCAGAGCACCGTGTCACCGCTGGTCGGGTCGGCCTTGGAGAAGGCAAGCAGCGCGTCGTTGTCCACGGTGTGGAAACGCAGCTCGCGCAGCTGTTGTAACGCCGGGTGGGCGGCCCGGATGGCATTGAGCCGGGTGATCCAGGGCTGTAGCGAGTTGCCCGAGGCGAGCGCCGCCTCGAAGTCGCGGGGGCGCAGCTGGTACTTCTCCGAGTCCAGGTACTCCTCGCTGCCCGGGCGGACCGCCTGGTGCTCGTAGAGCTCGAAGCCGGAGTACACCCCCCAGGACGGGGCGAGCGTGGCGGCCAGCGCCGCCCGGATGGCGAACATGCCACGGCCACCCAGCTGCAGCGACTCGTGCAGGATATCCGGCGTGTTGACGAACAGGTTCGGCCTCGCCTCGTCGGCCCGCTCGGCGTGCTCCAGCGCGAATTCGGTGATCTCCTGCTTCGCGGTGCGCCAGGTGAAATAGGTGTAGGACTGGGTGAAGCCCAGCCGGGCCAGCCCGTAGAGCCGGGCCGGGCGGGTGAACGCCTCGGCGAGGAACAGCACCTCAGGGTGTTTCGCCTTGATCTGCCAGATCAGCCAGTGCCAGAAGTTCGGCGGCTTCGTGTGCGGGTTGTCGACCCGGAAGATCTTCACCCCGTGCGAGATCCAGTGCTCGCACACCCGCAGCACCTCGGCGTAGAGCCCGTTCGGGTCGTTGTCGAAGTTGATCGGGTAGATGTCCTGGTACTTCTTCGGCGGGTTCTCCGCGTAGGCGATGGTGCCGTCCGGGCGGGTGGTGAACCACTCCGGGTGGCTGGTTACCCAGGGGTGGTCCGGCGCGGCCTGCAGCGCAAGGTCCAGCGCCACCTCCATGCCCAGCTGGCCGGCCCGCGCGACGAACTCGTCGAAGTCCTCCAGCGTGCCGAGCTCGGGGTCGATCGCGTCGTGGCCGCCGTCGCGCGAACCGATCGCCCACGGCGAGCCGACCTCGCCGGGTGCGGGATTCGGGTTGCCTCCCGGGTACTCGGCGCTGTTCGGGCCCTTGCGGTTGACCTCGCCGATCGGGTGGATCGGCGGCAGGTAGACCACGGTGAAGCCCATGTCCGCGATCCGGTCCAGCTCCTTGGACGCGGTGACGAACGTGCCGTGCACCGCGCGGCCGGTCTCGTCCCGCCCACCGGTCGAGCGCGGGAATATCTCATACCAGGAGCCGTACAGCGCGGCCCGGCGGTCCACCCACACCAGGTGGGTGCGGCCCCTGGTGAGCAGCTCCCGGACCGGGCGCTCGGCCATGATCGTGCGCACCGGCTGGGACAGCGCGAGCGCGATGCGCTCCGGCACCGTGACCGTGGTGTCGCGCAGCGCGGTGGCTGCGCCGGACAACAGGTTCCGGTTGGCCCGCTCAGCCGGTCGGCGCCCGACCCGGTCCAGCAGCCGCGCACCGGTCTCCAGGTCGTTGGCCAGTTCCTCGGCGTGCTGGCCGGCCTCCACCTTGGCCTGGATGGCATGCAGCCAGGTGCCCCACGGGTCGCTCCATGCGTCGACCCGGAAGGTCCAGGAGCCCGCCGCGTCCGGCACCACGCGCGCCATCCACTGGTCCGTGCCCACTCCGTCGGGCACCATCCGGACCTGGTGGGCGGCGCCTCGGCCACCGAGCTTCTTCCAGACCACTGTCGCGCCGAGCGCGTCGTGTCCCTCGCGCCACACCGTGGCACGGACCGGCACGCTCTCACCCACGACTGCCTTGCTCGGATATCGGCCGCCGCCGGCCGCCGGAGTCACCTCGTCAATTCCGAGCCGTCCAGTCACGGCACCCACATCCCCAGCTTGTTCGATTCAGCGCATCTCGCCAGACAAGGTAGGAAGCTACCCATCTCGGACCAGTCCTCTCAAGGACACGCCGGCCGGGTACTCGCAACCGCCAGGTTATTCTCCGCGGTTGACCTCCCCTGCGGGGGACCGCCTCGGTCCGAGGGACGGTTGTGGCCCCGGGTGTTTCGGAGGTCGGCCCGTTCCGGTGAGTTTTGCGCAGTAGCTGTAACGATCCCGCAATCGATTCACGTAGGCTGCCCCGGTGAGAGCTGTCCGCAGGTTCACCGTCCGCGCCCACCTCCCTGAGCCGCTGGCGCCGTTGCAGGAGCTGGCCGCGAACCTCCGCTGGAGTTGGCACCCGCCGACCCAGGACTTGTTCGAGGCGATCGACCCCGGCACCTGGGCCCGGGTGGGCAAGGACCCGGTCCAGTTCCTCGGCGAGGTGTCCAGCCAACGCCTCGAGGAAGTGGCCAAGGACGCCGAGCTGGTGCACAGGGTCCGCGCCGAGGCCGACGGCCTCGACAACTACCTGCGCCAGCCGCGCTGGTACCAACGCCAGCGGGCCGAGGACCCCGCGCTGCCCGCCGCGATCGGCTACTTCTCCATGGAGTTCGGCGTGAGTGAGGTGCTGCCGAACTACTCCGGCGGCCTCGGCGTGCTGGCCGGTGACCACCTCAAAGCGGCCTCTGACCTCGGCGTCCCGCTGGTCGGTGTCGGGCTGCTCTACCGCTCCGGATACTTCCGCCAGTCGCTGTCGCTGGACGGCTGGCAGCAGGAGCACTACCCGGCGCTTGACCCGCAGGGCCTGCCGCTGCGGCTGCTCACCGCCCCGGACGGTTCACCGGTGCTGGTCACCGTCGCGATGCCGGCCGGCCGGGCGCTGTACGCCCGGGTCTGGCAGGCCATCGTCGGCCGGGTGCCGCTGCTGCTGCTGGACTCCGACATCGAGGAGAACGAGCCGGATCTGCGCGGCATCACCGACCGGCTCTACGGCGGCGACCAGGACCACCGGATCCGGCAGGAGATCCTGGTCGGCATCGGCGGGGTGCGCGCGGTGCGGGCGTACTGCGAGGTCACCGGCCACCCCAGCCCCTCGGTGTTCCACACCAACGAGGGCCACGCCGGATACCTCGGCCTCGAGCGGATCCGCGAGCTGATCGCCGGGCCGGGCCTCGACTTCGACGAGGCGGTCGCCGCGGTCCGCGCCGGCACGGTGTTCACCACGCACACCCCGGTGCCGGCCGGCATCGACCGTTTCCCGGTCGACCTGGTGCGCTACTACTTCGCCGGTACGACCGACGGCCACATGGCGCCCGGCGACGGCGCGCTGTTGCCCGGGGTGCCGCTGGACCGGGTGTTCGCCCTCGGCGCGGAGGACAACCCCGGCATGTTCAACATGGCGCACATGGGCCTGCGGTTGGCCCAGCGCGCCAACGGGGTGTCCCAGCTGCACGGCCAGGTGTCCCGGGAGATGTTCGGCGGGTTGTGGGGCGGCTTCGACACCGGCGAGGTGCCGATCGGCTCGGTGACCAACGGCGTGCACGGGCACACCTGGGCGGCGCGTGAGGTGGCCGCGCTGCTCGGCGAGCCAGGCCTGGAGAAGGCCGAGGCCGATGAGGCGTTCCGGCGGGCCTCCGACGTCAGCGACGCGGAGATCTGGGCGCTGCGTGGCGAGCTGCGCGCCAGGCTGGTCGAGGAGGTCCGTCGCCGGGTTCGCGCGTCCTGGTTGGAGCGGGGTGCCTCCACGCCGGAGCTGGGCTGGACCGACTCGGTGTTCGACCCGAACGTGCTGACCATCGGGTTTGCCCGGCGGGTGCCGACATACAAGCGGCTGACCCTGATGCTGCGCGACCCGGCCCGGCTGCGTGCGCAGCTGCTCGACCCGGATCGGCCGGTGCAGCTGGTCGTGGCCGGCAAGTCGCACCCGGCCGACGACGGCGGCAAGGCACTGATCCAGCAGATCGTCCGGTTCGCCGACGATCCCGAGGTGCGGCACCGCATCGTGTTCCTGCCCGACTACGACATGTCCATGGCCTGCTACCTGTACTGGGGCTGTGACGTGTGGCTGAACAACCCGCTGCGCCCGTTGGAGGCGTGCGGTACCTCGGGGATGAAGTCCGCGCTGAACGGCGGGCTGAACCTTTCGGTTCGTGATGGCTGGTGGGACGAGCTCTACGACGGCCGCAACGGCTGGGCGATCCCGACCGCCGACGGGGTGAGCGACCCGACGCGGCGCGACGACCTCGAGGCGACCGCGCTCTACGAGCTGCTCGGCAACCAGGTCGCGCCGACGTTCTACGAACGCGGCGGCGACGGCGTGCCGACCCGGTGGGTGGAGCTGGTCCGGCACACCCTGGCCACGCTGCGGCCCAGGGTGCAGGCCACCCGGATGGTCAGCGAGTACGTGCGGGACTGGTACCTGCCGGCCGCCAGGGCAGCCGCCGTGGTCAGCGAAGCTGACTTTGCCGGTGCCCGGGAGCTGGCCGACTACCGGCAGCGGCTGAACAGCGGCTGGCCGAGGCTGCGGATCAGCGGCGTGGATGCCTCCGGCCTGCCGGACAGCCCGGTGGTCGGTGCGCCGATGACCGTGCGCGCCACCGTCGAGCTGGCCGGGCTCGACCCCGAGGACGTCACCGTGCAGGCTGTGGTGGGCCGGGTGGACGACCACGACGAGCTGGTCGACCAGGTCTCGGTCGCGATGAAGCACGCGGGCGCGGTGGACGGCGGGGAGTCCGGTGACCGGTTCGAGGCCGTCGTGCCGCTGCCCCATGCCGGGCTGCTCGGCTACACCGTCCGGGTGCTGCCCAGCCACCGGCTGCTGAACTGCTCGGCCGAGCTCGGCAAGATCGTCGTCGCCGGTTAGCCACCGAAACTTGCTCCGGTGGTGCAAAAGACAGCCCGGCGAAGCCCCCCGACTGCGTAATCCCGGCCACGTTCTGGCTCGATCCAGAAATGCCCCGGCCGAGCTGTGCGATGTACGAGGGTGGTCGGTCCAACCACTGACCGCACTGCGCCAACACAGCTCTGTGAGGAGACCATTGGTTCTGTCCTGCCCGGATGGCCTGCGCCGCGGCTGGGCCGCCTGCTTCCGCCGTGGACGTACCCCGGGTTTGCGGACCCTGAAGACCACCCTGGCCGCGGTGGTGTCCTTCCAGGTCGCCGACCTGTTCCACACCAGCGCGCAGCCGATCTTGGCGCCGCTGACCGCGCTGCTGGTCGTTCAGCTGACCTTGTACAAAACGCTGACCAGCGTGCTGGACCGGGTGGGCGCGGTGGTCAGCGGTGTGCTGGTCGCCGTGAGTGTGGCTGCCTTGACGGGGTTGACCTGGTGGAGCCTCGGCGCGGTGGTCGGGCTGTCCCTGGTGCTCGGCAGGCTGTTGCGGCTCGGCTCCAACCTGGCCGAGGTGGCCATCAGCGCGATGCTGGTGCTTGCCGCCGCAAGCACCAGCGTCGGGTTCACCCCGGGCAGCCCCGACCTGGAGACGACCGCGACCGGCCGGGTGGTGGAGACCCTGGTCGGCGCGGCCGTAGGCATCCTGGTGAACCTGGTGATTGCGCCGCCGCTCTACATCCAGCCGGCCGGCGACGCGATCGGCGAGCTGGTGGGCAAGCTCAGCGGCTTCGCCCGCGAGATGGCCACCGCGCTGCGCGGCGAGTGGAGCCGGGCGGCGGCCGATGCCTTCCTGGACGCCGCGCGGCGGCTCGGCTCCGAGGTGGCCCGCGCCGACGAGCACCTGGCGCGCACCGAGGAGAGCGCAAGGCTGCACCCCCGGCCAGGCCCGGTCCGCGAGGCCCAGCCGAGGTTGCGCACCGCGCTGACCTGCTTGGAACACAGCTACGTCTCGCTGCGCAACCTGAGCCGCGCGGTGCTGGACCGCACCTACTTCGTGCCCGAGGACGACCTGGACGGCGCGTACCACCCCGAGGTGCGCGCGGTGCTTGCCCGGGTGCTGGAGGCGTTCGCGGACGCACTGCACACGGTCGACCTGATCGCCACCGAGGACCCGCAGGCGGGCAGTGCCCACGAGCTGTTCGGCCTGCAGTTCGCCGAGCTGCGCCGGCGCCGCGACCAGCTGGCCGAGCTGCTGCTGGTGGACCCGCTGGTGGATGCGGCCGCCTGGGAGCAGCACGGCGCGCTGCTGGCCGCCGTGGACCGGCTGCGGGTGGAGGTCGAGGCCGCCGTGCACCCCGCTACCGGCCCGTGGCGCCCCCGGCCGGTAGCCGCCCGCCCCCGTGCCGCCGTGCGCCGCATCCTGAAGAAGCCCTGAGCCACTGCCAATGCATGCATGCCTGCTATGATGCCTGCATGGCTCAAGTAACATGGCGAGCACCCGACGAGCTGGTGAGCCGAGTCCGTGCCGCTGCGGAGGCCCAGAACCGCAGCGTGAATGCCTACCTGACCCGGTTGGCAGAAGCCGCCACTGATCCTGATCTTGCCGGCGATGATGCAACGCGCACCCGTGAGCGGCTGGCCAGGGCGGGTCTTCTTGTTCCGGCCGGGCCGCCCCGGCCGCGGCCTGATCCCGACGCCGTGGCGGCCGCTCGAGCCACGGCCGGTCGCGGGACTCCGCTGTCCGAGCTGGTCATCGACAATCGAAGATGATCAGCTTCGCTGATTCGTCCGCGCTTGTGAAGCTCTACGCCGACGAGCCTGAGCACGAGCCGGTACGCGCGCTGGAGCGAATTGTTGTCGCACAGATTGCCCGCGTCGAGGTACCCGCGGCGCTGTGGCGCAAACAGCGGACGGGCGAGCTGTCCGTGGCTGAGGCGGCGCTGCTCGTCGCCCAGTTCGAGGCGGACTGGTTCGGCACCGAGGAGGACATCCGCCGGTTCGAGGTCGTTCGGATGGCTGCGGCAGTGATCGAGGACGCCGCTCGGCTCACGGGCGCGCACCGGCTGCGGGCATACGACGCGGTGCAGTTGGCTTCCGCGCGGGCGGTTCGCACTGCAGACCCCGAGATCACCCGGTTCGCAGCCTTCGACCACACGCTGCGCGATGCCGCGGCTGCGGACGGCTTCACGGCCATTCCCTGAGCTGCCGGTCCGGGAGAGGCGTCGTTACGCGTCCGTGGAGTCCGGGAGTTCGCGGGCCAGTACCTTGCCGGTGGGGTTGCGGGGGAGCTCGTCGAGGAAGACCACGTCACGGGGGACCGAGAACCGGGACAGCTGGTCCTTGACCAGGTCGCGGACCGCGTCGGCGTCCAGCTTCGCGCCCTTGTTCAGCACCACGTAGGCCGCGAGGCGCTGGCCGAACTTCTCGTCGTCCACCCCGACAACGGCGGCTTCGCGCACGTCCTTGTGCCCGGTGAGCAGATCCTCCACCGGGCCCGGGTAGACGTTCTCGCCGCCGGAGACGATCATCGAGTCGCTCCGGCCGGACAGGAACAGCCGGCCGCGAGAGTCGAGGTGACCGAGGTCGCCGGTGGACATCAGCCCATTGTGCGTCTCGACCTCGGAGCCTTCGCGGGTGTAGCCCTCGAACAGCATGCCGTTGCCGACGAACACCCGGCCGACCTCGCCGGGCGGCACCGGCTTTCCGTCCTCGCCGAGGATCTCCAGTTTGGTGCCCCACGGGGCCTTGCCCGCGGTGGTCGGGTCGGCGCGCAGGTCGGTCGGGTCGGCGATGCTCACCCAGGACACCTCGGTGGACCCGTAGAGGTTGTAGAGCACGTCGCCGAAGCGGTCCATGAACTCGGTGGCCAGCTTGCCGGGCAGCGCGGACCCGCTGACCGCGACCACCCGCAGCCGCGCGTCGTAGCGCTGCAGCTCCGCCTCCGGCAGCTCCAGGATCCGCGACAGCATCACCGGCACCGCGACCAGCGTGCCGCAGCGGTGCTCGGCGATGCTGCGCAGCGCGTCGGAAGGGTCGAACTTGCGGCGCATCACGGCCGGCGCGCCCATCAGCATGGCCAGCTGGATCGCCGCGAAGCCCCAGGTGTGGAACAGCGGCGGGGCGATGAACATCGGCTCGCCTGCGTGCAGCGGGATGCGGGACAGGATCGCGCCGGCCGGCGCCCAGCTCTTCGGACGAGGCCGTTCCGCGCCCTTGGGGGTGCCCGTGGTGCCGGAGGTGAGCACGATGAGCTTGCCCGGCGGCGGCCGCAGCGGCAGGGTCGCCTGGCCGCCCTCCTCGGTCAGCGCATCGAGGGAGTCGTCGGTCTCGTGGTCGTCCACCCATGCGGACACCAGGCGGCAGCCGGCCGGCAGCTTCGTCAGCCCGGTGCCGAACTCCTCGTCGGCCACCAGCAGCTGGGTGCCCTGCTCGCGCAGCACCTTGCCGATGGTGCTCGCGGACAGCGAGGTGTTCAGCAGCGCCACGTTCGCGCCGAGCTTGGCGGCGGCCACCGCCAGCTCGACCGGGCCGCGGTGGTTGCGGCACAGCACCGCGACCGAGGAGCTGTGGTCGATGCCCCGGTCGGCCAGCGCGCGGGCCAGCCGGTCGGTGCGCCGGTGCACCTCGGCGAAGGTCAGCACCCCCCGGTCGTCGAGCAGGGCCGGGCGGTCCGGGTGCCGGGCCGCGCCGGCCGCGTAGCCGGTGGCCATGCTGATGCCCCAGCGCAGGTAGCCGCCCGCGATGCCGAGCGCCCGGTCCGGGCGCATCGGGGCCACCACGCCGGCCCTGGCCAGTAGCCCCAGGCCCCAGGTCAGCTCCACCGCCTGCTGTACCGTCTCGCCCAGCTTTGCCGGCGTGATCATCCCGCTCATGGTCGTGAGCATGCCGGATGACGCCCCGGCCGGCCACCGGGTAGCCGGCCGGCGTGCCCGATCGGAGATGGTCAGGACGGCTCGGGCACCGCCGACCGGGTCGCCGGCCTTGCGGTCAGCTCGGCGTCGTCGAGCTTGCGCCGGTACGTCTCGGGCAGGGCAATGGCACAGCCCACCGAGACGACCGCGAGGATCACGACGAACACCGAGATCGCCGCCGTGGTGTTGTAGACCTCGTACAGCCAGGCCACCACCGGTGCGCCGAGCAGACCGCCGACCAGGCCGCCGGTCTGGTAGCACAACGAGGCCCCGCTGTAGCGCATCCGGGCCGGGAACAGCTCGGCGAAGAATGCCGCGAGCGGGCCGTACATCATGGTGTTGAAGACCTGGGCCAGCGACGTGCCGAGGACAAGGCCCCAGAGCGTGCCGGTGTTGACCACCCAGAAGATCGGGAACGCCCACAGCCCGATGAACACGCCACTGGCGATCATCAACCTGCGCCGGCCGATCCGGTCGGACAGCTTCGCGAAGCCGACTATCGTCGTCATGGTGAACGCGGCGCCGATCGCCGTGGCGATCAGCATGTCCTTCAACGTCATGTGCAGCACGCGCGTGACGTAGTTCAGCATGAATGTGGTGTAGATGATGTTCGTCGCGTTCACCACCACGAACAGCCCGGCCGCCATGAGCACCGTGCCGGAGCGGGTGCGGAAGACCTCCGACAGCGGCGACTGGGTCAGGCCGGCCTCCGCGCGGGCCGAGGCGAGCTTCTTCAGGTGCAGGAATGCCGGGGTCTCCTCCAGGGCGCGGTGCGCGTACACCGCGACCGGGATGATCAGCGCGCTGCACAGGAACGGGATCCGCCACCCCCAGGACATGAAGGCCGCCTTGTCCATGTTCAGCCCCAAGGCGAAGAACGCGACGTTGCCGATCAGGGTGCCGATCGGCACACCGAGCTGCGGGAGGCTGCCGAAGTAGCCTCGCCGCGACATCGGCGCGTACTCGGTCGCCAGCAGCACCCCGCCGCCCCACTGGCCGCCGATGGCAAGGCCCTGCAGGAAGCGCAGCACGATGAGCAGGATCGGCGCGGTGATGCCCAGCACGGCGTAGCTGGGCAGCAGGCCGATCAGTGTGCTGCCGGCCGCCATGGTGCCCAGCGCGGCGAGGAAGGCCTTCTTGCGACCGAACCTGTCGCCGAAGTGACCCCAGACGATGCCACCCAGCGGGCGGGAGACGTAGCCGGCGGCCAGCGCGACGAAGGAGGCCAACAGGCCGACGCTCGGGTCGTAGTTCGGGAAGAACAGGGTGGGGAACACCAGCGCCGAGGCCACCGCGTACAGGAAGTAGTCGAACCACTCGGCGCTGGAGCCGACCAGACTCAGTACCCCGACCCGGCGGAGCCCACGATCGCTGACCTGGCCGTCAGGAGTGGTTGCATTGGTTGGCACATCGTCTCCGTTGACTTGTGTGGTTCGACTCACAGCAGCTCGGCCGGACGATATAACAGCAATTTGTTCAGCGCACTGCTCACTGTGCGCAAACGTTGTGGCTACCAGTGGATGCCGGGCAGCACCCGCGCCATCGCCCGCGCACCCCGGGACAGCGCGCTCATCTCCGCCGACGCGTCCGAACCGTCGCCCCGGGCCCTCGCCGAGTCCGGGAACACCCGGAATGCCACGTGCAGCACGGCGTCGGCGAGCCTCGGGGCGACCGTATTGGCGATGGCGCCGGCGGTACCCAGCGCGGTGCCGATGTGCTTGGGCCGGCGCCGCAGCGCATCCATCACCATCTCCGAGGCCTCCTCGGGCGAACGGGTGGGAAACGCCTGGTAGATCTTCGTCGGGGCGATCATCGGGGTGCGTACCAGCGGCATGTGGATCGTGGTGAAGGTGATCCCGTCGCCGTAGGTCTCGCTGGACGCCACCCTGGTGAACGCATCCAGCGCCGCCTTGGATCCCAGGTAGGCGGAGAAGCGCGGTGGGCTGGTCTGCACGCCGATCGAGGAGATGTTGACGATGTGGCCGAAGCGGCGCCGGGACATCTGCGGCAACAGGGCCAGCGTCAGGCGCACCGCGCCGAAGTAGTTGATCGCCATGGTGCGTTCGTAGTCGTGGAACCGGTCGTAGCTCAGCCGGATCGAGCGGCGGATCGAACGACCGGCGTTGTTCACCAGCATGTCCACCCTGCCGTGCTCGCCCAGCACCGCCGAGACTAGCTCGTCGACCGAGTCGCCATCGGTGATGTCACAGGTGTAGGCGCTGGCCCTGCCGCCGGCCTCCTCGATCTCGGCGCGTACCTTCTCCAGCTCGTCGCCGCGCCGCGCCACCAGCAGCGGGATGCCGCCCTCGGCCGCCACCCGCACCGCGGTCTCCTTGCCGATCCCCGACGACGCGCCGGTGATCATCACGGTGCGCCCGTCCAGCTGGCCCTTCGGGCCGGGGCGCCGGGCCCGGTTCGGGTCGAGGTGCTCGCGCCAGTAGCGGTACAGCACGGGCGCGTAGTCGGCGAAGTCCGGGCACTCGATGCCGGTGCCGGCCAGTGCCGCCCTGGTCTCGGTGTCGTCGAACACGGTGCGGAAGCTCAGGTGCGGCAGCACCTCGGGTGGGATGCCGATCTCGGTGAGCACCGCGTCGCGCAGCTCGATGACCTCGGGTACCCGCCCGACCAGGTCGCCGAGGAAGCCGGCCACCCGGCGTGCCGGCTCGGCGAATGTCTCCGGGATCGCCTGGCTCAGCCGTGGCGCGCCGGCCGCCTCGGCCAACGCGTTGTACACCTCGACCAGCGGGATCGGGCCGGGGGAGACCAGGTGGAACGCGCGCCCGTCCAGGCCGTCGGTGTGCACCAGCGCGTCCATCGCGTCGGCCACGTAGTCGACCGGCACGATCGTGGTGGCACCAAGGTCCGGCACCGGGATGGGCAGTGTGCGCAACGCCGGGCCGGCTGGTCCGGCGGCGCGCGCGACCGCGTCGATCGAGGGCAGCAGGTAGTAGGGGCCGTCCACCTTGTCCATCTCGCCGGTGCGCGAGTCGCCGACCACGATGGCCGGCCGGTACACCCGCCACGGCACGGCGCTCTGGCCCCGGACCAGCGCCTCCGCCGCGAACTTGGTGGCGTGGTACGGCGAGGCGAGATGCTGCCCGCAGTCGAAGTCGGCCTCGGTGAACCGGCCGGGGTGGTCGCCGGCCACCGCCACCGAGGACACGTGGTGCAGCCGACCGGCCCCGATGCGCTCGGCCAGCTCGACCACCCGGCGGGTGCCCTCCACGTTGGCCGCCCGGTTCGCCTGGTCGCTCGCGGTCAGGTCGTAGACCGCGCCGAGGTGCAGCACGTGGTGCACCCCGGCCAGCTCGGCAAGGTCGGACTCGGAGATGCCGAGGCCGTCGGTGGTCAGGTCGCCGCGCACCGAGGTGAGCCGCTCGTGACCGGCAAGGCCCGAGGTCCTGGCGGCCAGGCGGCTCGGCGAGCGGACCACGCAGTAGATCCTCGCGTCCTCCCTGGCCAGTAGCCGGGCCAGCACCTGGCGGCCGAGGAACCCGGTACCGCCGGTGATCAGGTAGCGCATGGTCGTCACTCCGTCCGGGCGCTCCGAGGGTGTTGGCAGGAAGCCAGTGTGCCACGAATGATCGTTGCGCAGCGCCCGCTGACCACCGGTGGCCATCGGCGCCGGGCTCTCAGAGTAGGAGCGCTACGCTCCCGGCCGTGTTGTCCATGGCAGGCACGTCGGTGCCGAAGTTGAGGCGTGTCCGCCAGGGCCGGTGGCTGTCCCGGACCGCCGCGTTCGCCACCGTGCTCGCATTGGCTGCCTGCGCGAACGCCGCGCCGCCTCCGGCCGCACCGGCCGCGCCGGCGCCGCCGCCGGCCGCACCGCCCTCGGTGGCCGCCGCGCCGCCCGCTTCCGTCACCTCGAACCCGCTGCCCGGCATGCCGGCGGTCTCCGACAAGCACAACGTCTACTCCGACGCGGGCGCGAACATGCTCAGCGCCGTGGCCAAGGCGGCCAAGCCGCTGGTCTACGTGCCGCACACCAAGTCGGGTGATGTCTGGGTGATCGACCCTGCGACGTTCGCGGTGGTCGCCAAGTACCCCGAGGGCATCGAGCTGCAACACGTGGTGCCCTCGCACGACATGCGCACGCTCTACGCCACCGACGACCTTGGCAACACGCTCACGCCGTTCGACCCGAACACCGGCCTGCCGGGCAGGCGGATCCCGGTGACCGACCCGTACAACATGTACTACTCACCGGACGGGTCGGCCGCGATCGTGGTCGCCGAGGCCCGCAAGCGGCTGATCTGGTACGACCCGAAGACCTGGAAGCAGCAGTCGGAGACCCTCACGCCGAACTGCGCCGGGATCGACCACGCCGACTTCACCCCCAACGGACGGCTGGCGGTGTTCACCTGCGAGTTCGACGGGCGGGTCGCGGTGGTGGACATGACCACCCGCAAGCTGCTGCGCACCATCGACATGCCGCACCGCAACCGCCACATGGGCCCGCAGGACATCAAGCTCGCCCCGGACGGCTCGGTGTTCTACATCGCCGACTCCGACCAGAACGGCCTGTGGGTGCTCGACGGCGCCGCGACCAAGGTGCTGCGGGAGATCCCGACCGGGATGGGTGCGCACGGCATCTACCTGGACCGCCCGGCCAAGCGGCTGTTCGTGAGCAACCGCCACGAGGGCAGCGTGAGCGTGCTGGACGCCTACACCGGCGCGGCGCTGGCGAAATGGAAGATCCCGGGCCGGGCCAGCCCGGACATGGGCGGGCTGACCGCGGACGGCTCGCAGCTGTGGCTGTCCGGCCGCTACAGCGACGCGGTGTACGTGCTGTCCACCTCGGACGGCCACCTGATCAAGCAGATCCCGGTCGGCAAGGGGCCGCACGGACTGTGCGTGTGGCCGCAGACCGGTCGTTACTCGCTCGGCCACACCGGCATCACCCGCTGATCTCCGCCGGGAGGTGTGCTGGCGCGGAACACCCAACCGCGCAGCAGCGCGAATCGCCCCACCGCCAGCAGCGTGTTCACCGCGGCCAGCACCACCAGTTCGGCGCTCTGCGGCGCGTTCGGCGCCACGACGCCGAGCAGACCGAGCGCGCCGCTGGTCAGACTGAGGCTCAGGGCGAACAGCAGCAGCCCCTTCGCCTGGTGCCGGCCCGCGTCGCGGCGGCCCCGGATGCCGAAGGTGACCGCCCGGTTGGCTGTGGTGTTGGCGACCGTGCTGACCACCACCGCGATGAGGTTCGCGGTGAGTGGACCGAGCACGTCGCGCAGCACCAGGTACAGCCCGAGCTGGAACACGGTGCTGGACACCCCGATCACCGAGTACCGGACCAGCTGGCCGACCAACCGGCGATCCAACAGGCGGCGGTGTGCGCTGTTTCGTGGGGTCATCCGAGGTGCCGTCGCTGCCAGCGGGAGTGGGAGGGAGGTGGTGGCCATGACACAGACTCTTGCGGACCGCGCTGTCCGGCCAGTGTGCCAAAGCTGTGTGCTTGCTGTGTGCTCACGAGAGCCGGAGGCTCATATCAGCGGGCTCGCCAGTAGCCGGTGGCGTACACCCGGCGGCGGCTCAGGCCTCGGCAGTCGATCAGGTGGGCTCGGATGTCGCGTACCGCGGCCGCTTCGGCGCCCAGCCACGCCTGGCAGTGCTCGGCGGGCACACCGGCGGGCAGGCCCTCGGCGGTCAGCTCGTCCACCAGCAACCGCCCGTGCGGTTGCTCGCCCCGGTGCAGCCAGCGCACCCGGGTCGAGGCGGTGACCGGCAGCGGCTGCTCCTCGGCCGCGTCGGCCACCTCCAGGTACACCTCGACAGGGCCATCGAACCCGGCCAGCGCCGCCAGCACCGTGGTGATCGCGGGCAGCGCGGACTCGTCGCCGATCACCAGGTGCGCCCGCGCGCTCGGGTCGGGCGCATAACGCCCGCCCGGCTCGGAGATGCCGACCCAGTCGCCCGGCTTGGCCCGCGCGGCCCACTCGGCGGCGGGGCCCCGCTCGTTGTGCAGCACGAAGTCCACATCCAGCTCACCGGCACCGGCGTCGAACCGGCGCACCGTGTAGCTGCGGATCACCGGTCGCGCCTCGCCGGGCGGCCACACCGGCCCGCCCGAGGATGCCCTCGGCATGGCTGGCCGGTGCTGTCCCTCGACCGGCAGGAACAGCTTGATGCGCTGGTCCGGCGCGAACTCGGGGTAGCCGGCCAGCTCCGCGCCACCGAGCGTGACGCGGGCCATCCGAGGGGTGATCCGCTCGGTGCGCAGGACCTGCAGGCTGCGGTGGCTACCGGACATCGAGGACATCGCAGCCATTGTCCCGCCTCAGGGCGCGGGGCGTCGACAGGGCGCGGTGGCGGGGTGAGGACGAGGTATGGCCGTCCCACTCACCGCCGCGGTCGATGCCGCCGCCGACGCTGACCCCGTTCCGCCGATCCTGTTCAGTCCCCTGTTGGCATGGCCTTAATTTACGCATTAGCGTGGCAGCGGCCGTGGACAACGTTGTCACCTCACACGCCGCCACGCTGATCGTATCGCGTGACCTTCTCCAGTCAGATCACTCGGGAGATCGGCGCGCGCGATCGGCCTGCCGGGAAGTTTGTCCGTAAATAGGGGAGCCGTGGCAATCCGCAGTCTTGTCCAGCTACTTGACGCTGCACGTAAATCCAGCCGACCGGCCTTCGTGGTCGATTTAAAACGGCGTTCTCCGAGAGACGGTGAGCTGATACCCGAGGAACATTTCGACTCCTATGTGCGGGCGGTTGTCGAGTCTGGTGTCGAAGCATTGTCGATGCCTACCGACGCCGTCCATTTCGGCGGCAGCATCGAGCTCGGGCGCCGGGTTCGGGCGATGTGTGACCTTCCGCTGCTGCGCAAGGAGTTCTTCACCTCGGTCGAGCAGATCGACGAGTCCCGGCGGGCCGGGTTCGACGCCGTTCAGCTGTCGCTGAGTACGATCCCCGATCTGGGGTTGCTGCGCCGGATGTGGCGAAGGGCCGAGCGGATCGGCGTCGAGGTGGTGCTCGGGGTGCACGGTCCGGCGCAGCTGCGGGTGGCGCTGCGGCTGGGTGCCTCGGTGATCGGGCTGAACAACCGGGACATCGCGGCGCTGGAGCTGGACGAGGGCAGTGTCGCCGGCGGCGCGGCGTTGCTGGCCACGGTGCCGGAGCAGCTGCTCGTCATCTCGGAGAGCGGGATGCGCAGCGCCTCCGACGTGGCCAGCGCGAGCTGTGCGGGAGCGGATGCCCTGATGATCGGCACCGCGGTGGCCAAGAGCACGGATCCGCCGGCGCTGCTGCGGGAGCTGCGGGACGCCACGCTGCGCTGCGGCACCGGGCCGGGCGCGCGGTGAGCCGGGCCGAGGCGGACCGGTGGGCCGACGGTCCTACCGCTGCCCGCGCCCGGCGGGATCGGTTGTTGGTGTGCTACCTGACCGTCGCCGACCCGCTGTGGGACGGGCTGGCCGACTTCGTCCCGGCGCTGGTGGACGCCGGCATGGACGTGCTGGAGCTGGGCCTGCCCACGCCGAGCACCCGGCCGCGCGGGGCACGGGTCGCCAGTTCGTTCCAGCGGGCGGCCGGAGTGCGCCCTGCCGATGTCTGGCACCGGCTCGGCGCACTGCGCGACCAGGTACCGGCCACCCCTATCATTCTACTCATCTATCCGGGGACGGTGGCCGACATTGGCCGGGACCAGTTGATCGGACACTGCTTGGAATGCGGGGTGGACGGGTTGGTAATTACCCGGCCGAGCGTGCCCGAGATCGCTCGGGTCGCGGCGGCCGGTTTGTTGGCCATCCCATTGATCCAGGCCACAGCGAACCCCCGGTCGGCAAGAGCGCTGGAAAAGGCGGCCGGCCGATTGACCTATCGCGCATTGGCGGCAACCACAGGCGATCCGCTGGAAGCCGGGTCGCTGGCGCGACATGCGGCACGGTTAGCGGACGAGTCGAGTATACCGTTCCTCGCGGGTTTCGGAATTCGGTCCTCGGCCGAGATTCGCACGCTGGCACCGTTCGCCGACGGGGTCGTGGTGGGCAGTGAGCTGCTGCGGATCATGTCCGACGCCGACCCGGTTGCCCGTGCTTCGGCGGCCGCCGGCGCGGTGCGCGGCTGGAAAGCCGCGACGGTGCTCGGCACGGCGCGAGCTGTAACGCACTGATAGTTCGGATGACATGGTTCGGAAACACTCATTGGGTGAGCTGGGCCGATGAGGAGTAGTGCGCAAAAGCTGGACGGGCTGCACCGTTCGGTGGTAGTGATCGGCGGTGGCCAGGCGGGCTTGTCGATGAGCTACTGCCTGGTGTACCGGGGCATCGACCACATCGTGCTGGAGCAGCAGCAGGTCGCCCACGAGTGGGCCGACCGGCGGTGGGACACCTTCTGTCTGGTCACGCCGAACTGGCAGTGTCAGCTCCCCGGTTTCAGCTACCAGGGCAATGACCCCGACGGCTTCATGGTCCGCGACGAGATCGTCGCCTATCTGCGGGCCTATGCCGCCTCGTTCGGTCCACCGCTGGTGGAGGGGGTGGCCGCAACCAGGCTGCGGCAGCGTCGAGAGGGTGGGTTCACCATCGAGACGACCGTCGGCACCTTGACCGCCGACCAGGTGGTGCTGGCCACCGGGCCCTACCAGGTGCCGCTGCGGCCCCGCTCGGCCGACCGGCTGCCGGAGGGCCTGGTGCAGCTGCACTCCTCGGAGTACCAGTGCCCTGAGCAGTTGCCGGACGGCGAGGTGCTGGTGATCGGCACCGGCCAGTCGGGCTGCCAGGTCGCCGAGGACCTGCACCTGGCCGGGCGCACTGTGCACCTCGCGGTGGGCAGCGCGCCCCGGGTCGCCCGTCGCTACCGGGGCCGTGACGTGGTGGCCTGGCTGGAGGATCTGGGGTACTACCGCAAGGGGATCGAGGAGTTCGACGACGCCGATGCGGTGCGCTTCCGGGCCAACCACTACGTGACCGGGCGGGACGGCGGCCACGACATCGACCTGCGCCAGTTCGCTCTCGAAGGCATGCATCTCTACGGCCGGTTGCTCGACATCCGCGCCGGCCAGCTGATGTTCGAGACGGACCTGGCGAAGAACCTCGACGGGGCGGACGCGGTGTCCGAGGGCATCAAGGATTCGATCGACTCGCACATCAGCAAGATCGGCGCCAGCGCGCCGACCGAGGCGCGCTACCAGCCGGTGTGGCGGCCCGACGAGGAGATCACCGAGCTGGAGCTGGCCAGCACCGGGATCACCTCGGTGGTGTGGAGCACCGGCTTCGGCCGGGACCACCGCTGGATCGACATCCCGGTGTTCGACGGGCGTGGTTACCCGACCCACAACCGGGGCGTGACCAGTTGCCCTGGGCTGTACTTCCTCGGCCTGCCCTGGCAGCACACCTGGGGATCCGGGCGGTTCAACGGGGTGGGCAACGACGCCAGGTACCTGGCCGACCAGATCGTCGGGCTGCGGATCAGTGGCGGCGGGCACGACGTCCGCTGGTTGGCCGGCACGCCGACCAGCACCTACCCGGCCGACGACGACTGGATCGCACCAAGAACCGTGGCCTGACCGGGTCGGCTGGTCCGCGGCAGGATGGGTGCATGGTTACCCGTGACCCGGTCGCCGACCTGCGGCGGATCGCGTTCCTGCTGGAGCGGGCACACGCCTCTACCTACCGGGTCCGCGCGTTCCGCACCGCCGCGAACATCCTCGCCGGGCGGGACGACCTGGATGCGCTGGCCAGCGGCCGGGGGCTGACCAAGATCAAGGGCGTCGGGGACACCACCGCCCGTTGCGTGCTGCAGTCGCTGGCCGGTGAGCAGCCGGCGTACCTGCGCGAGCTGGAGGCCGAGGCGGGCGAGCCGGCCAAGGGCTCGTCGATCCCGGCGATTCCAGCGCTCACCGGGGCGGGCGCCGCGCTGCGGGCCGCGCTGCGCGGCGACTGCCACAGCCACTCCGACTGGTCGGACGGCGGCTCGCCGATCGAGGAGATGGCGCTGACCGCGCGCGAGCTGGGCCACGAGTACCTGGTGCTCACCGACCACTCGCCTCGACTGAGCGTGGCCAACGGGCTGAACGCGCAGCGGCTGCGCCAGCAGCTGGCGGTGGTGGCGCAGCTGAACACCAGGCTGGCGCCGTTCCTGATCCTCACCGGCATCGAGGTGGACATCCTGGATGACGGCGCGCTGGACCAGTCCGAAGAGTTGTTGGCGGAGCTGGACCTCGTGGTGGCCTCGATGCACTCCAAGCTGCGGATGCCTGAGGCGGAGATGACCGAGCGGATGCTCACCGCGGTGGCCAACCCGCACGTGGACGTGCTCGGGCACTGCACCGGTCGGATGGTCACCGGCGGCCGCAAGCGCCCGGAGTCGGCGTTCGACGCGACGGCGGTGTTCGAGGCCTGCGCCGAGTACGACGTGGCGGTCGAGGTGAACTGCCGGCCGGAGCGGTTGGACCCGCCCCGGCGGCTGCTGCGCGCCGCGGTCGCGGCCGGCTGCCGGTTCTCCGTCGACACCGATGCGCACGCGCCCGGCCAGCTGGACTGGCTGCCCTACGGCTGTGCCCGGGCGGCGGAGTGCGAGGTGCCGCCCGACCGGGTGATCAACGCCCTGCCGGCACCCGACCTTCTCACCTGGACCCGCGATTGAGGATTTTCAAGAACGAACGGTCTTGAATCTGGTAGTGTGTCCGGCATGGCGCGTACCAAGGGGTTCGACCCCGAGCAGGTACTCGGGCGCGCCATGGAGCTGTTCTGGCGCCAGGGCTACGCGGCCACCTCCATCTCCGACCTCGTGGCACACCTGGGTATCGCCAGGGCCAGCCTCTACGCCACTTTCGGTGACAAGCACGACCTCTACCTGGCCGCGCTGGACCGCTACATCCGGAACCCGGAGCCGGACCCGGTTCAGGTGCTCGCCGGCCCGGGGCCGGTGCTGCCGGCCCTGCGGTTCCTGCTGGACACCTACGCGGCGGCACCATCGCCAGGTCGACCACCAGGATGTATGGTCGTGCACGCGGCCGTGGAGTGTCCGGCCGACGATGTTGCGGTGCGCGGCCGGTTGGATCTCAACTGGGGTTCGATGGAGGTGGCGCTGACCTCGGCGCTGCTGCGGGCCCGGGCCCAGGGCGAGATCCGGGCCGATGCCGAGCCCGCGTCGTTAGCCCGGTTCCTGCTGGTTCTGATGCAGGGCATGCAGGTGGTCAACGGACCCGGGCAAGGCGCGGTCCGCGCCGCGGATGCCGCCCGCTACGCGCTCGAAGGGCTCCGCTAGAGAAATCCATTCGTGCGACCAAGGGGTGACTGTGTCCAGAATCGAGACTTTTCGTTCTGAAAAGGTCCGGATTCCGTTACCGGTCTACGTGCTCGGCGCCGGAATCTTCGTACTGGGTACCACCGAGTTCGTGATCGCGGGCCTGCTGCCCGACATTGCCACCGAGTTTGCCGTGTCCATCCCGAAGGCCGGGCTGTTGATCTCCGCGTTCGCCATTGCGATGGTGGTCGGTGCGCCGCTGCTGACCGTGCTCACGCTGCGCTGGCCCCGGCGGGCGACGCTGCTCGGAGCTCTCGGGCTGTTCGTCGTCGGTCAGGTGCTCGGCGCACTGGCCCCCGGCTACGCCACGCTGATGGTCGCCAGGATCGTCACGGCCGCCGCGACCGGCGCGTTCTGGGCGGTCGCGGGTGTGGTGGTGGTCGGCATGGTGGACAAGGCGCACCGGGCGCGGGCGCTGTCGTTGCTGATGGGCGGCCTGACGGTGGCGAACGTCCTCGGTGTGCCGCTGGGCACGCTGGTCGGTCAGCAGTTCGGCTGGCGGACCACGTTCTGGGTCATCGGGGCGGCGGCGGTGCTCGCGGGTGTGGCGGTCCACTCGGTGCTGCCCGGCGAGTCCGGGGGCCGGTCGGGGCCGGTCGGCGTCCGGTCCGAGCTGCGGGTGTTCCGAGACGGGCGGCTGTGGCTGAACCTCGGCACGATCGCGGCGTTCGAGGCCGCCGTGATGGGCACGTTCAGCTACCTGGCCCCGGTGGTGACCGACGTCGCGGGGCTTGCGAGTGGCCTGGTGCCGGTCGTGCTGACGCTCTACGGCATCGGCAGCCTGGTCGGTATCCAGCTCGGCGGCCGGCTCTCGGATGACCATCCCTGGACGACGATGTACAGCGCGCTGGCCGCGATCGTGCTCGTGCTGGCCACGTTAGGCCTGGCAGGCTCCATCCCCCCGGTCACCCTGGTGGTGCCCTTCGTGCTGGGGACGGTGGTGTTCGCGGCGGCGACCCCGCTCAACGCAAGGGTGTTCCAGCTGGCCGGCCCGGCGCCAACGCTGGCCGGTGCCGCTGCCACCTCGGCGTTCAATGTCGGCAACACGGCCGGGCCGTGGCTCGGCGGTCTGGTGATCAGCGCCGGTTGGGGTTTCCGCGCACCGGCGCTGGTCGGGGCGGTGTTGGCGGCCGCCGCACTGGCGCTCGCCGTGCTGTCCCGAGCCTGGGACGCCCGGCGGCTGGGTAAGCCGAGCTGGCGGACGCGCCGGCGGACCCGGCACGATGCCCCGGATGAGCAGCGCATCCGGCTCCTGCGTGTTCTTCCTCGGCACGCTGTGGCACGGTGCAGGCGTTCACGCCGTCCGTCGACGCGGAGACCGCGCGGGCGGTGTGCGGCGGGCTCAGTGCACGAGCGAGGTGGCGAACTCGACCAGCGCGGCGTTCACCTGCTCCGGCCGCTCCTGCTGCACCCAGTGGCCGGCGCCGGGGTAGAGCTCGACGCCGCGCAGGTTCGGCGCCAGCGCGCGCACCGCGCCGTCAAGGTCGCGGGTGCCTTGCCAGGAGATCACCGGGTCCTTCTCGCCGGCGAGGAACAGCGCGGGAGGGGTGATCGGCGCGCCGTCCCACAGCGCGGTCAGTGCCCAGTTGCGGTCGATGTTGCGGTACCAGTTCAACGGGCCGGTGAAGCCGGACTCGGCGAACTCGGCGACATAGGCGTCGAGATCCGCCTCGGTCAGCCACCCGGGCAGCGCCGCCGGGCTCGGCCACGAGTCGAGGAACCGCTGGCCCGCCGGCACCGTCATCGGGTGCACCTCGGGGATGTCGCCGGAGATGCCGAAGAGGACGCGGCGGAACACCTCGCGCGGATCCTGCTCGAACTCTGCCTCCACACCGGGACGCTGGAAGTACAGCTGGTAGAAGTCCGGGCCGAAGTGCTCCCGGACGGCGGTCAGCGTCGGCACCGGTGCGCGGCGGGCCGGTGGCACGCTCAGCCCAACCACACCCCGCACCAGGTCAGGGCGAGCGAGCGCGGTGTGCCAGGCGACCGGGGCACCCCAGTCGTGCCCGACCACGGTGGCCGCCGGCGCACCCAGCGCGGCGAGCAGCGCGACCACGTCGCCGACCAGGTGCGGCAGCGCGTAGTCCTCAACCGCCCGAGGGCCACCGGTGCGGGCGTAGCCGCGCTGGTCAGGGGCCACCGCGTGGAAGCCGGCCTCGGCCAGCGCGGTGAGCTGGTGGCGCCAGGAGTACCAGCACTCCGGGAAGCCGTGCAGCAGCAGCACCAAGGGACCTTCGCCGGCCTCGGCGATGTGCATCCGCAGTCCGTTCGCCGCCACGTAGCGGTGGCCGATCTCGGTCATGACCGGACCCTACCCGCTGGTTGCTACCGTTTTTGCTCGTCGCGCTGGCCGGCCGGGATCAGTAGCGTCACAACGATGCGGACCTCGTCGCAGGTGTCCAGCTCAGCGTTACCCGTGCTGGCGGTGGCCAGTGGGAAAGGTGGGGTGGGCAAGAGCAGTGTCGCGGTCGGGTTGGCCAAGGCGTTGCACACGCGTGGCCTCGCGGTCGGTCTTGTCGACGCGGACCTCTACGGCCCCGATGTGCCTCGGATGCTCGGCCTGCGCCGCGACAAGCCGGCCACCTCCATCCGGATTTCCGGCTTCGGTGAGCGGGGCGCGCCGCTGGACCCGGTCGAGGTGGACGGTCTCCAGGTCGTCTCCGCCGGGTTCCTGCTCGGCGGTACCCAGGGCCTCGCGGTGGGCTCGGGCGTGGCGGAGATGCTGCTCGCCCGGCTGCTCAACGAGACCCGCTGGGGCGCTCCCGACGTGCTCGTGGTGGACCTGCCGCCCGGCACCGCCGACCTCGGCCAGGCGCTGATGAGTCTGGTGCGGCGGCTGATGGTGGTTCTTGTGGTCACGCCGGCGGAGGTCGCGCACCTGGACACCGGCCGGCTGGTCACGGTGCTGCGCCGCGCGGAGGTGCGCATCCTCGGCGGTGTGCAGAACATGGCGTACCTGGACTGCCCGGACTGCGCACGCCGCGTCGCGCTGCACCCGCGAACCCCGGACGAGCGGACCATCTGGGCGATGGGCGTCGCTCGGCTCGCCGAGCTGCCCTACCGGGTGGACAGCGGCCCGAGCGCCGAGGACCTGCGCGGGCTCGCGGCCGCCGTGCATGCCCAGCTGCCCGCCGTTTTGTAGCTTCGGGGCACCCGACCGGTCGGAGGTAGCGCGATGGCACTTGAACAGTTTCGGATGTTGATCGGTGGCAAGGCGGTCGAGGCGGTCAAACTGGCCAACGACACCCCCCACGGGCTGCCCGGCGCGGTGTGGACCAAGGACGTGCAGCCGGGATCCTGGGCACGAGATGAGGGAGGTTCGCGGTGGTTGAGCAGTCCGAACTGTCCTTCGAGCCGCTGACACCGGTTTCCTACCTGGACCGGGCGGCCAGTGCGCACGGCGACCGGGTCGCGGTGGTGGACGGGGCGCACCGGTGGAGCTACGCGCAGCTGCGGCAGCGATGCCAGCGGCTGGCCGGTGGGCTGGCCCGGCTGGCGAACGGCCGGCCGGTCGCGGTGCTGGCGCCGAACACCCACGTGCTGTTGGAGGCCAACTTCGGGGTGCCGTGGGCGGGCGTGCCCCTGGTGGCGGTGAACACCCGGCTCTCCGCCGGTGAGGTTGCCTACATCCTGGAGCACTCCGAGGCCGGCGTGCTGGTGCACGACCCGATGTTCGACGAGTTGGTCGCGGACGTGCTGGACCGGCTGGACGCGCCTCCGGCGGTGGTCAGGGTCGGCCCGGACTACGAGGAGCTGCTGGCCGGCGCGAGGCCACAGGCGAGCACCCCGTACGACGAGCGCGCGCTGCTCTCGATCAACTACACGTCCGGGACCACCGGCCGGCCGAAGGGTGTGATGTACCACCACCGGGGCGCCTACCTGCAGGCACTCGCGATGGTCGGGCACACCGGGCTGTCCCCGTCGGCGGTACACCTGTGGACGTTGCCGATGTTCCACTGCAACGGCTGGTGCTTTCCCTGGGCGGTCACCGCGGCCGCCGCAACGCACGTCTGCCTGCCGAAGGTGGAACCCGCCGAGGTGTGGCGGCTGATCCGGGAGGAGGGCGTCACCCACCTCAACGGGGCGCCGACCGTGCTGTCCATGCTCGGCTACGCGCCGGAGGCGGCGCCGCTGGAGCACACCGTCCGGGTGGCCACCGGGGGCGCGCCGCCGAGCCCGGCGATCCTGCGACGGATGGGGGAGCTCGGCTTCGACGTCACGCACCTCTACGGGCTGACCGAGACGTTCGGGCCGGTGATGATCTGCGACTGGCGCCCGGAGTGGAACGAGCGCGACGCCGCCGAGCAAGCCACCCTCAAGGCTCGCCAGGGCGTTGGGAACATGATCTCCTGCCGGGCCAGGGTGGTCGGCGAGGACGGCTCCGACGTGCCGTCCGACGGCGAGACGATCGGGGAGATCGCGCTGCGCGGCAACAACGTGATGCTCGGCTACCTCAAGGACGCCGAGGCGACGAGGGACGCCGCGCCGGACGGCTGGTTCCGCACCGGGGACATGGGCGTTGTGCACCCGGACGGCTACGTCGAGCTGCGCGACCGGAGCAAAGACGTGATTATTTCCGGCGGGGAGAACATCGCCTCGGTCGAGGTCGAACAGGTGATCGCCGACCACCCGGCCGTGCTGGAGGCAGCGGTGGTCGCGGCGCCGGACGAGCAGTGGGGCGAGGTCCCGATCGCGCACGTGACGCTGCGCGAGGGCGAGACGGTGACCGAGCAGGAGCTGGTCGAGTTCGTCAGACAGCGCTTGGCCCGGTTCAAGGCGCCCAAACGGGTGGTGTTCGGTGAGCTGCCCAAGACCTCGACCGGCAAGGTCCAGAAGTACCTGCTGCGCGACCAGGCCTGGCAGGGCAAGCGGCGGGTCTGACCCTCGCCGATCACGGCGTCGGCTCGGTGGCGGCCTGAACCTGGGACAGTGGCAACGTGCGCAGCCGGTGCTCGGCCAGGAACGCCCAGATCAGGTTCGACACCGACGGCGAGCCGTTCTTGGAGACCGCCGGCCAGGTGTGTCCGACGTCGGAGTACACCACCGACTGGACCTCCGAACCCGCCCGGCAGGTGGTCCAGCGCTGGACCACCGCGTGGCCCACGGTGGCGGTGGTCGCAGCGCCGGTGCACCCGTCCTGAGTGCGCAGCCAGCCGACCGCGGTGCGCACCGGGGACAGCGGAGGATGCGCCCGGGATGCCCCGTTGAACGGCAGCACGATGTCCTGCTGGCCGGCGGCAAGCAGGTAGGGCGTCGGCGCGGTCCCCGGCCGACAGGCCGCCAGCGGCACCGAGCCGTAGGTGGCCATCGCGGCGAACATCGTCGGGTGCTGACAGGCCAGGCTGTAGCCCAGCTTGCCGCCGTTGCTGTAGCCGACGAGGTAGATCCTGGTCGGGTCGATGGGCAGCACCCGCTGCGCGTCGGAAAGCACCGCCTCGACGAAGGCCACATCCGGCAGACCCTTGGTGGCCGCGACCCCGCAACACCCACTACCGGCGTTCCACGAGCGTCCGATGCCGTCCGGGTACACCAGGATGGCCTGCCCGCGCCGGGCGAGTCCGAGGAAGCCGGTCTGTTCCACGGCGGTCGTCCAGGACTGGTTCCGGCCGTGCAGCACCATCACCAGCGGCAGCCGGCCGGTGACCATGGTCGGTACGTAGGAGCGATAGGTCCGCTGCGCGCCGCCGATTGCCACCGTGTGCAGCACCGGGGCCAGCTGCTTCGGTGCTTCGGTGGGGCGGGCTGCGCTCCGCGCCGCGTCCGCCACGGGCGGCCTCGCCGTGCGCGGGACGAAGGCGTGGCACAGCCCGACGAGCAGCGCGAGCCCGAACAGGCTCAACACCAGGAGCCGCGCGGCGCTCGCACCGCGCGGCCGTCGCGACGGCAACACGATGGCCAGTATGCGCCATGCGACCTTCGGGGCAGAGGTGACTGCCGGATGCGCACAGCCTGGGCTCAGCCGGTTCTCAAACAGACGCGCCATGCTGGTCGGGGTGCGGTGCGACACGGATCGCCGAGCCGGCCGCGGTGCGGTCGGGGACGGGGTGCTTCAGTACTGTCGTCCGATCACGACGAGAACGAGGGAGAGCCCGGAAGGCTATGCGGAACACGCACCTCTACCCGGTCGACATGGTCCGGGTGTTGACGTTCGCCTGCGTGATCGCGGTGCACACCATCTCCACGGTCAACTCGGTGCAGAGCGTGTACTGGGGCGGCGCGACGATCTTGCTGCACTTCACCCGGGAGGCGTTCTTCGTCCTCACCGCGTTCGTGCTCACCAACCGTTACCGGCACAACCCGCCGAGGGTGCCCTCGTTCCTGCGGCGGCGGTTCCTGCTGGTCGGGGTGCCCTACCTGGTGTGGTCGCTGATCTACTGCGGGATCGCGCTGGCCGCCGGACCGCTGCCGTTCGGCCCCGCCACGACCATGGTGCTGCGCAACCTGGCCACCGGCACGTCGTGGTTCCACCTGTACTTCCTGCTCGTCTCGCTGCAGTTCTACCTGGTGTTCCCACTGTTCCGCCGGCTGCTGCGGGCGACGTCGGGCCACCACGGCGCGCTGGTCGTGCTGAGCGGCGCGGCGCAACTGCTGCTGGACCTGTGGCTGCACGACCCGGCGCCAACCGGGTTCAAGGCGGCGGTACTGCCCTACGCGGGCTCGTTCGTGCTCAGCTATCAGTTCTTCCTGGTAGTCGGTGGAGTCGCGGCCGTGCACCACGTCGAGTTGGCCCGCTGGAGCCGGGAGCACCGGCGGCTGCTGCTCGGCGCGCTGGTGGGCACCGCGGTGCTCGCCGAGGGCCGCTACCTGTGGCAGGTGACACACGGCTCCGACGCGGTGTTCGCCACCGACGTGTTCCAGACGGTCGTGCTGCCGTGGTCGGTCGCGGTGGTCGCATCGTTCTACCTCGCCGGGATGGCCTGGGCCGACCGCAGGGACGGCGAGCTGGGGTCGCGCCTGCTCGAGCGCGCCTCGGACCGCTCCTTCGGGGTGTTCCTGGTACACCCGGTGATCCTCTGGGCGCTCACCGCGGCTGGTCCCCACTCGCCGGCCTCGCACCTACCGGCGCCACTGTCCAGCTTCGCGATCTACCCGGTGGCGGTGCTCGGTTCGCTGGCGTTCGTCGAACTGGTGCGCCGCACCCCGCTGAGCCTGATGCTGACCGGCAAGCAGCGGGTGCGCCCGGACACAACCGCGGCCGTCCCGGCCGCCGGGAGCCGGCAACCATCGCGCCCGATGGCCGACCGAACCACCAGTTAGGGCCGGTCCTGACCTCGTATCATTCGGCCCGGCGAGCGGGTTGGCCGTATCCGCTCGGATGGAGCCAAGGGTCAGAACGGCGGCGGGTCGGGGTCGTTGGCCGGGCGGGTACGCGGCGGTGATCCTGGTGATACCGGTGGTGGGTTGAGTGGCTCGGCTTGGGTGCGGTAGATGCGGCCAAGGGGGCTGGTCCATTCGAAGTGTCCGTTATAAAAAGCAGATACACAAACCGAGGGTCCTCGGCTACGAGGAGCCAGGCGAGTCCGGAAAGTTGAATCAGCAGGGTTGGCGCGCGATCAATCGTGATCTGTTGGCGCTGCCCGGGTAGGCCGTGTCGTAACCGCACTGATGCCGTGGTGTGTCTGCTCGACTATCGCCAGTGCAGCCCATAGCCCTGACGCTGGGTTTGGTGACGGAACGTGGTTACGCGCGGAACGGGGAGGGCGTCAACCCCGAGCCCTGCCACCTGCGGATTTCGGGCGGTTTCGGGGTGTGTCGTGGCTGTCTGGTTTTGGGTCCCCTAGCAGTGTTTGCGCTGTTCATCTAGGGGAGGAAGGCCCGGGGACCCTGGAGGGGAGAAGTCCCCTGGTCCCCGGGCGGGTCCCCGACAAGATCCCCCACTCCGCGCTTCTCGTGGTCGTCACGGTCGGTGAGCGTGTCGGTGATGTCTTCGGTGCGGACGACCTTGTCAGGTCTGGGCTGGATGCTCACCACGGCACAGGCATGCATTGGATCACCGAGGACTTCGCCAAGACCATCGCGCAAACCGTCGATGATAGGACCCGTCACTTTGCCTACGCAGCCGAGTAGTGCTCGACCAGCTCCGTCAGCCGCGACGGACGCCGCGACGGCCAATGCTCCACCAGCTGTGCGAGCACCACCTGGCCGAGAGGTTGGACCCGCGCCCACTGCGGCGCCGTCCTCCTCGCCGCGTCCATGTGGCCGATCGCGTCGTCCCACTGGCCCATGTCCACAGCAGCAGCAGCTAAGTGCAACCGGTGCCCGGCCTCCCAAAACGCGGGCACTCTCCCAACGGGTGCTGGTAGTCGCCGGGCCATCTCCAACGCCTGATCAGGCCGGCCCGTGCGCACCGCCTGGTCGACCGCCTGCAACGCCGCCACCCGGGGGCCGAACACCCCGGCCTCGCCGGTGCGATCCACACCATCTCGACAAGCGGCGGCCCGCGCGACCCGCAACAGATCATCGGCCCGATGGGTGTTACCGCCCCGGGCGGCAGCCGAGGCCGCGTTGAACAACAGCGAGCCGAACACCCCCACCCGGTCGGGGTCAGGCATCGACATCATGCCCGGGTCTAACCGGGTGGCGGCGCGCACCGCGATCCGCTCGGCCTGCTCGTAGTCGCCCTGCCGCACCAACACCCACGCCAGGTACCGCAGCGCCGCCGCCTCATCCAGGTCGGGCCGCGATGTTTGTGGGGCCACCTGCAGTGCCCGGTGCGCGGCGTGCGCGGCCAAGTCGGTGAGCTGCAGCCGCCCGGCGAGCCCCGCCGCCAAACGATACGAGGTGGCCAGTAACCCGGCGGCGTGCGCCGAGTTGTCCCCCTCGGTGGCGTGCACCGCCCGGCGGGTGTCGACCATCAACGCCGGCAACCCCGCCAGCATCTCCGCGTGCTTCCCGGCGAGGTAGTCCGTCCACGCCGTACCCGCCGCGTCCCGCAGTTGCTCCAACGGCAACACGTCGGATTCCTCGGCGAAGTCCGGCAGGTCCAGCGCGTGCACCGCGCGGCGCAGCTGGTCGGCCCCCAAGGTGGTGCGCTCGGGCGGGGCCATCCCCAACAGCACCGATGTGGAGGTGCCCAGGGTCCGGGCGAGTGCGGAGAGTGTGCCTCCACGCGCGGCCTTTCGGGTGCCCCGTTCCAGCCTGGAGATGGTGTCCACCGATACCCCGGACTGGTGCGCGAGGTCTTCTTGCGTTAGCCCCCGACCGGTGCGCAGACGCGCCAGGTTCTCCCCGAGCTGATCCAGCATGCCGAGATACTAGGCGTTTAACGCCGGGTTAGGGCATAGCCGGTGCCGAAGTGCTGTGCGTGGGCTGTCGTTTCGCTGGCCCTGAGGCGGCACAGTCTCTACCCGTGACCAGGTATGGGGGAATTTCCATCCGAGACGTAACCGAGTGGTACCGGGCGCGCCTACAAATATGGTGGCGGCGCCGCCGTGGCTGACCGGTGCGAACGCGGGTTGCCGCTCGACCCACCTGCCCAAGGCGACTATCTCCGGCCGTCCCTTGCGCAACCCGATAGGGGCTGGATAGAGCGGGGCGCCTCGGTGGATGGCGCCGGAACATCCGGCCTGATCCCGGGGAGGCGGGGCGGCTGGTGCTGGACCGGCACCCAACACTCCGTCGTGGCCGTGGACCATGGTTGAGGAAGAAGACTCCCCGGCCGTGACCGGAGACGAAGAGCCGCCACCGGAATGGGAGCGGCGGCGCGGCGGGAAGCTCGTATGGGCCGTGCACGTCACGCTGGTCAACGAAGTCCGGCCCACTGATGCTGTGTTCAGCACCGAGGAGGCCGCGTGCACCCGGGCCAGCGCCATGTCGAAGGACACCGAAGTCCTTGCGGCCAGCGTGGTGCGGTTCACCGTCGATGAGTTGGGCACCCGTAAAGGGGTGGCGATGTTCGTAGACGGTAAACGGCAGCTCGTCCCCTATGTGTCGGATTGTCGAGGCATTTACGCGGGTGGACGCAAGTGATCGACTGGTGCGCATGCGGTCTCACCCTCATTCCACCCGAGGATGAGCCGTGGTGGTTGGTCACCGCCGACCGTGAGCCGGGCTACGAGGTAGCCGAAGTGGTCCGCTGCGGCGAGGACCCGGCCGACCGGCGTGCCGTGCGTGTGCCATTCGGGTGGGTGCTCGTGGGGCGTCGTGTGCCAACAGGCACCGGCGACCCCGAGGTGATCCGTGGGCGCGCGTCGGGACCTGCGAAGAAGGTAGTGGCGACGTTCGTGCACGGCCGCAGACCAACAAGTCCCCTACGTGTCGGACTGCCGGGCCGCTCTACGCGAACGGCCGCAAGATATAGGCGATCCGGTGCTCAAATCCATGTGACTTGCCCCTGTCTCCTCGCCTCGACCCCGAGAGACAGGGACGCCCAGAGCGCGAACCCGCCGACAGTCCCAGCAGGCCGGGCGGCGGATTCGCCTCGCCGCCGTTCCCCTCAGCCCCCCGGAGGGGAACGGCACGGAGTGGAATCCCGGTCGTTGTGGAGTTCGGCCGGGATTCCACTCTCCCCAAGACCCGCCCCCGACCGCCAGGAGTGTTCCCCGTGCCCGATCCAGGCCCGACCCGCCGCCGGCCCGTCGAGGTGATGCTGCGGGAGGAGTTGTTGACCCGCGCCAGAAACGACCGGGCGTCCCGCCACGCGCAGGCCGCCGGTGAGACACCCCGCGGCGCCGTCGAACAGGTCGACACCGACAATCTCGCGTTTCTCACCCCGCATCTTTCCCGGCATGGCTGGCTCGGTGCCGATTTGGTGGGCAAGGACGGCGCGCACGCCTGTTGGCTGCTGGTCTTTCACGCCCCAGCCGAGCAACAGCAGGCGTGGCTACCGCTGATGCAGACCGCCGTGCTCGACGGGTGGGCCGACGAACGCGACCTCGCCTACCTGCAAGACCTGGTGGACATGCAGACTGGCCGACCCCAAACCCACGCCACCGTCACCTACAGCGGCGACGGCGAGAACGCCCGGCTATGGCCACTCGCGGACCCCGAAGGGGTCAACGACCTACGCGCGATGTTGAACATGGCGCCGCTGTCCGGCGAAGAGATCACCAACGCCTGGACCGTCGAGGAGCTAGCCCACCACCACCCGGTCCATACCCTCCCGCATGACCGATGAGCGGGGCCGTGTTCGAGTGCGGGCATCACCGACGAGTCAAGCCCCGCCGCGACGGACTCTACGAACTGACCGCGTGCGCGGTCTGCGCCGCCCC
>DASYBQ010000004.1:0-26331 GCA_036500625.1 Pseudonocardia sp.
GGAGCGGGTTCGGGCGCATTTTTTGGGTCGTTCTCGTGCGGTGGTGGAGGTTCCGTTTGATCCGCATCTGGCTACGGGTGGGCGGTTGGATTTGGGGTTGATGCGGGAGGAGACGAAGTTGGCGTTCCTCGAGCTCGGCGCGCTCATCGCCGACCGCTTCGGTGTGTGACATATCCTGGTAGTGCTATGGCCAGACATCAGCAGTCCACCACACACCCCTCGGCCAAGAGCCCATGGGTGATCAGCACTCGCGAGCTGGGCCGCCGGCCCGGCAACATGCGTACCTACCAACGCACCGTGCACGCTCCGGCCGGTCTCGGCCTTGAGGTCATCGGCATCCCGGAGGGCGAGCCGATCGAGCTGGACCTGCGCCTGGAGTCGGCCAGCGAAGGCGTTTTCGTCTCCGGTACCGCGCACGCCGACGTCGAGGGGGAGTGCGCCCGCTGCCTGGAGCCGCTGTCCGACGAGGTCACCGTGGCGCTCGGTGAGCTGTTCGCCTATCCGGACAGCGCCACCGAGGCGACCACCGACGTCGACGAGGTCAGCCGGGTGGTGGACGACCTGATCGACACCGAGGCGATGGTCCGGGACGCCGTGCTGCTGGCACTGCCGCTGGCCCCGCTGTGCACCGAGGACTGTCGGGGGTTGTGCCCGGACTGCGGCGGGCGATGGGCCGACCTCGCCGCCGAACACGGACATGAGACACTGGATCCTCGATGGGCGGCTCTGCAGGGTCGGCCCACGTCCGCAGCCGACTCTGGCGCACCTACCGGCGCTGAAGAACGTCGGTGACCTACCGAAGATACTGGAGATCGTCGTGGCTGTTCCCAAGCGTCGAATGTCGCGGTCGAACACCCGTTCCCGCCGTGCGCAGTGGAAGACCTCCGCGCCGACCCTCGCGCCGTGTTCCAACCGGGCCTGCCGTGAGCTGAAGCCACCGCACGTGGCCTGCCCGACCTGCGGCACCTACGACGGCCGCCCGGTCGTCAACCCAGCCTGACCGTCCGGTAGACCTGCTGGTGGAAGGCCGGGCTACGCGAGGACCGGAGAACAGCCGTTCAGCGTTGTTGGGACAGCTCGGTGTCGAACTCGACGCCGAGCTGTTGACGCTCGCGCTGACGCACCGCTCCTACGCATACGAGAACGGCGGCCTGCCGACCAACGAACGTCTGGAGTTCCTCGGCGACTCGGTGCTCGGTGTGGTCGTCACCGAGCACCTGTACCGCTCTCATCCGGACCTGCCGGAAGGCCAGCTGGCCAAGCTGCGGGCCAGCGTGGTGAACATGCATGCGCTGGCGTCGGTGGCCAGGGAGCTCGGCCCGCCCAGCGACGGCGCCTCGGACGATGCCGGCTCGGAGCGCGCCGGTGGTCTCGGCTACTACCTGTACCTGGGCCGGGGTGAGGAGCTTACCGGGGGCCGGGGCAAGGCGAGCATCCTGGCCGATGCCACCGAGGCGTTGCTCGGCGCCGTCTACCTGCAGCACGGGCTCGAAGTGGCCAGGGAGGTGGTGGAGCGGCTGTTCGAGGGGCTGCTGACCGCCGCGCCCCGGCTGGGTGCCGGCCTGGACTGGAAGACGAGCCTGCAGGAGTTGACCGCCGCTACCGAGCTCGGTGTTCCGGAGTACCGGATCACCGAGGACGGGCCGGACCACCTGAAGACCTTCACGGCGGTCGCCGTGGTGTCCGGCCGTGACCTGGGTACCGGAGTGGGGCGAACCAAGAAGGAAGCGGAGCAGAAGGCGGCCCAGCTCGCCTGGCGTTCGCTGTCCGACGAAGACGCCGCGAACACCGACAGCACCTCGGACAGCGCCCAGGAGCGGCCAGCCGCCGCGACAGACTGATCCGGCGCTGTGCCCGAGCTTCCCGAGGTCGAGGTGGTCCGGCGGGGGCTCGCCGAGCATGTGGTGGGTCGCCAGGTCACCTCGGTCGAGGTGTTGCACCCGCGCGCGGTACGCCGGCACCTGGCCGGCTCCACCGACGTGGTCGGCCGGATCACCGGCCACACGCTGGGCGCGGCCCGGCGACGCGGCAAGTACCTCTGGCTGGAGCTGGAGTCGGACAGCGACAGCACCGACGGCAGCACCGACGGCGAGGGCCCGACCGAAGCGGTGCTCGCCCACCTTGGCATGAGCGGTCAGATGCTCGTCGCGGACCAGGCGACACCGCCGCAGAAACACCTGCGGGTGCTGTTCAGCTTCGCCGACGGCGGCCCGCAGCTGCGGTTCGTGGACCAGCGCACCTTCGGTGGGCTGAGCGTCGAGTCGCTGGTAGCCGCCGGGTCACCCGTCGACCTGCTGCCGGCACCGATCGCGCACATCGCCCGCGACCCGATGGATCCGGCCTTCGACGCCGAGGCGGTGGTCACCGCCGTGCGCAACCGGCGCACCGTGATCAAACGAGCGCTGCTGGACCAGTCGCTGGTCTCCGGGATCGGCAACATCTACGCCGACGAGGCACTGTGGCGGGCCGGACTGCACGGCGCCCACCCCACCGCGTCGCTGACCCGAGGGGCGGTGCACGCCGTGCTGGCATCGGCCACCGAGGTGATGGCCGAGGCGCTGCGGCAGGGCGGCACGTCGTTCGACGCGCTCTACGTCAACGTCAACGGCAACTCTGGCTACTTCGACCGCTCGCTCAACGTCTACGGCCGGCAGGATCGACCCTGCCGCCGCTGCGGCACCCCGATCCGCCGCGAGCCCTTCATGAACCGCTCGTCCTATTCGTGCCCCAAGTGCCAGTCGCGTTAGCCCTCGAAGAACTCGGCGACGATCCAGTCGCCGGGGAATCGCGGTACCCGTGTGCCTTCTCCTTACGGGAGGCGTAGGTCAGCCAGGACGAGGGCGTGGTCGCTGCCGGTGGACACGGCCTCCTCGTAGAGGTAGCGGACATCGGAGACCTCGATGTCGGGGGTGGCCCAGATGTGGTCGTGGCGCGCCGGCCGGCCGGCTACCCGGCGCGATACCGCGAGGGGGCCGTCGGGGCGTTGCGCGGTGATCTGGGCGAACTGGTCGGGTTGGCGCCGCAGGTGCCGCCGCAGGACGTCGGTCAGTGCATGCTGGGGCTCCGCGCCGAGCAGTTGGTCCTCCCCGTGCCCACCGCCCCGAGGGGCGGGGCTGCGGAAGACCGAGCGCCGGGGGTCGGGGTGGTCGATCTCGGGTGCCCGTGCATCGATGCCGACGATGATCGGCCCGGCCGTATGGGTCAACCACTGCGCAACGCCGGCCTGGAAGGCCGGAGGCAGCACGAGGCAGGGATCCTTCGGGGTCGGCCGGGCCTGGAAGCTGCAGGCGGTCACCGTAGCGCCGCCGCGCACCGCCACCAGGGCGGCCACCGTGCGCCGCAGCATGCCGGGCCGCCGAGGGTCGTCGACATCGAAGACCGACGCGTTCAGCGGTTCGGCCAACAGCAGCTCGGTGCCCTGCGCACCCAGTACGGCGCAGCCGAGCCGATACTCGCTGCCACGCGGCCGGGTGAGGTCGGTGGACAGCGCACCCCAGGAGAACAGCCGGGGCCGCTCGCGCTGTCGCTCGTAGGCCATCGGGTTCGGCAACAACGCCCGGTACACCGGTCGGCTGATCTCCTGGAGCAGCACGAGGTCCGGCCGAACCTGCTCCAGCAGCTCGATCTTGGCGTCGAGCCGGCCGGCGGCCGAGGCATGCAGGTTCCAACTGGCCACCCGCAGCCGTACCTCAACCATTGCCGGGGTTCATGGCGCGGTACTCGTCGATCTCGTTGACCCCGGGCCCGAAGCCCCACACCGAGCCGAGCCGGCCGGGCTCGAAGTCCTGCGCGGCACGTGGCCGGAACGACGCCCGCAGCATCGGGCCGACGTCCTCGCCCTGGTTCATCACCACGCACGGTGCCCGGTAGGCGCAGCTCGCGCACCGGCTCACCGCCGGGTTGGGATAGAGCCGCAGCCCTGGGTCGGTCATGTCCATGATCTCGTGGCCAACGGCGAGCCCACGCCCGGCCAGCTCGCCCGGCAAGCGCGGGATGTGGGTCCGGCGAAACCCCGCGCCGCCCTGCTGCTTGATCAGCCCACTCGGGCCCTGTATGGCCCTGACCCGGAACTGCTCCGAGCGGTCCGGGTCCGCACCCGTCCGCAGCTCGTTGTAGATGGTGCCCTCGATCCGGCCGAGGAACCCGATCTCCCATGCCCAGGCCCTGGTGAGGCTCTGTTCGTCGAGCTGCAGGTCGTTCAGGTCGGAGAACTCCGGCACGATCCGATGCTCGACGAGCCAACATCGCCCGTGGGCGTCGGTCACGACCAGTTCGATGCGTACCCGGTACCAGATTCCCTTCCCGCTCGGTGTGCACAATCCGGCCTCCGGTCGGGTCGGATCGGGCACCGTGATGTCGAAGAGCACCGAAACCTGCACCGCGCTCAGCTCGTCGTCCACCGTGGCGGCCCAGCCGAAGTAGCGCTCCAGCAGCGCGGCACCCTCGTCGAGGTGCTGCTGCCACTCCCACTGTTGGGCGTCGGTCAGCTCCCGGTGGGCCGCATAGGCATCTCGCTGCCGGCGCATCGCCTTGTCGAAAGCCCGCACGGCCAGCGGCCGCACGATCGTTCGACTCCAGTCCCACATGCCCGGGAAGTAATAGATTTCCAAGGCATCGTGGATCGCCTCGTCGAAGTCGAACGTGCGACTCGGCGCGGCGGGCTCGAGATCCTGCCGCTCACGCGCACCAAGGTCCCATGCCCGCCGACACTCCCGGAACGCCCTGGCCTCCCAGGGCCGGATCACGTGGTACATGGCAGCGAAGCACCTCCCACCGCTCGGCGCGCCAGACCAAGGGCTGGCGTGGCGAGGCTCGCCGCCGGAACACGTGAGCCAAGTCACCGCTGGGTCGGGCGCGGCGATGGTCTGCCGGCTTGGCATCCAGTAGTGACCCAGGCGAGGACCGCACCCAGCAGTATCGCGGACAACTGTCCCGAGCACGAGCCCCTCTTGTATCGCCCACCACAACCAGCTGATCAATGGCGGCAGGCTTGTGGGGCGGGGTGAGTGAGGTCACCGGGGTGTCAAGGACGCGTCAAGGTGGCGAGGCGGGGTGTCAAGACGGTGCAAAGGGCGCGGTCGGTGGCGGGATGTGGATGCACGCTCTCCGAGGTTGCTTGTTCCGTCTTTGAAAGGGCACTGATGGCCGACCTGGCGTATGTGGGTTTGATGATCGCCGGATTCGCGGTGCTGGCATTTACGCTGCGCGGGCTGGAGCGGCTGTGATCGGCTCGATTGGCGGCGGCGTCGTGGCGCTGCTGCTGCTGGTCTACCTGCTGGTGGCTCTGGTTCGGCCGGAGCGATTCTGATGTCGTCCCTCGTGGCTGGTCTCTGCCAGGTCGCGGTGCTGTTGATGCTGCTCGCGGCGGTGTACCTGCCGTTCGGCAACTACCTCGCGCAGGTGCTCAGCTCGCCGAGGCACTGGCGGGTGGAGCGCTGGATGTACCGGATCGTGCGGGTCGACCCGGACACCGAGCAGCGCTGGGGCGTCTACGCGGCGGGCGTGCTCGGATTGTCGTTCGTCTCCGTTGCGCTGCTCTACCTGATCCAGCGGATCCAGCCGTTGCTGCCGCTCGGCTTCGGCCGTGGCGTCGACGGCGACACCATCCCGCCCGCGATGGCGTTCAACACCGCCGTCTCCTTCGTCACCAACACCAACTGGCAGTCCTACGTGCCGGAGACCACCTACGGCCACGCGGTGCAGATGCTCGGGCTGACGGTGCAGAACTTCGTCTCCGCCGCCGTCGGTATCGCGGTGGCCGCGGCGCTCATCCGGGGTTTCGCCGGCGGCGGCACCGGCCGGGTCGGCAACGTGTGGGTGGACGTCACCCGCGCGGTGACCAGAGTGCTGCTGCCGATCTCCTTCGTCGCCGCGATCGTCCTGGTGGCGATGGGGGCGGCGATGAGTCTGCGCGCCGGGGTGGACATCAGCGGCGTCGACGGTGCCCGGCACACCCTGGCGCTGGCCCCCTCGGCCTCCCAGGAGTCGATCAAGGAGCTGGGCACCAACGGCGGTGGCATCTTCAACGCCAACTCCGCGCACCCGTTCGAGAACCCGAGCGGTGGTTCTGACCTGCTGGAAATCTTACTGATGCTGCTCATCCCGGTGTGCCTGACCAGGGCGTTCGGTGTCATGGTCCGCGACACCCGGCAAGGCGGCGTGCTGTTGGGAGTGATGGGCCTGCTGTGGGGCGGGCTGCTGGCGGTGGCCTGGTGGGCGGAGGCCCACCCCAACGGTCCGGCGGCGCTGGCCGCCGGCGGGTCTCTGGAAGGCAAGGAGGTTCGCTTCGGCATTCCGTCCTCGGTGCTGTTCGAGGTCTCCACCACCGGCACCTCCACCGGCGCGGTCAACTCGATGCACGACAGCTTCACCGGCCTCGGCGGTGGCGTGGCGCTGCTGAACATGCTGCTCGGCGAGGTGGCGCCCGGCGGGGTCGGCACCGGCCTCTACGGCATCCTGGTGGTCGCCGTCGTGGCGGTGTTCCTGGCCGGGCTGATGGTCGGGCGCACCCCGGAGTACCTGGGCAAGAAGCTCGGCCGGCGTGAGGTGACGGCGTCGGCGATCTCCATTCTGGCCATGCCGACCCTGGTCCTGCTGCTGTCCGGGCTGGCGATCGCGCTGCCCTCCACCGGCGCCGCGCTGGGCAACGGCGGGGCGCACGGTTTCTCCGAGGTGCTCTACGCCTACGCCTCCGGCTCGAACAACAACGGCAGCGCGTTCGGCGGGCTGACCGTGACCAGCGACTTCTTCGAGTCGACGCTCGGCGTGGCGATGTTGTTCGGCCGGTTCGTGCCGATACTGGCCGCGCTCGCGCTGGCCGGGTCGCTCGCCGCGCAACGTCGCGTCGAGCCCGGCGCCGGGACGCTGCCCACCGACGGTGCCCTGTTCGGCGTGCTCGTCGCGGGCACCGTGGTGATCGTCGCGGCGTTGACCTTCTTCCCGGCCCTCGGGCTCGGCCCTCTCGCGGAGGCACTGGCATGACCACCACCCAGCAGGCACAGTCGCACACGCCGGACGAGACAGGCCGGCCGCCGACCGGGCGGCCGGTCGGGGCCGGCGCGTTCCACCCCCGCCAGCTGGTGCGCTCCCTGCCGGACGCGCTGCGCAAGCTCGACCCGCGCACCCAGGCCCGCAACCCGGTCATGTTCGTGGTCTGGGTCGGCTCGGCCTTGGTCACCATCGCGGCGGTGGCCGATCCGAGCGTGTTCGCACTGCTCATCGCGGTCTGGCTGTGGCTGACCGTGGTATTCGCGAACCTGGCCGAGGCCGTCGCCGAGGGCCGGGGCAAGGCGCAGGCCGAGTCGTTGCGCCGGGCCAAGCGGGACACGATGGCCAACCGGCTCACCCCCTCCGGCGGCTGCGAGCAGGTACCCGGCACCGAGCTGCGCGTCGGCGACCGGGTGGTGGTCGAGGCCGGCGAGCTGATCCCCGGTGACGGCGACATCGTCGAGGGCATCGCGACGGTGGACGAGTCGGCCATCACCGGGGAGTCCGCGCCGGTGGTCAGGGAGTCCGGCGGGGACAGCTCGGCGGTCACCGGCGGCACCACGGTGCTCTCCGACCGCATCGTCGTGCAGATCACCAGCAAACCGGGCGAGTCCTTCGTGGACCGGATGATTGCGCTGGTGGAGGGTGCGCGGCGGCAGAAGACACCGAACGAGATCGCGCTGACCATCCTGCTCGCCGCGCTGACCATCATCTTCCTGCTTGCGGTCGTCGCGGTGGCGCCGATGGCCAGCTACGCGGGAGCGCCGCAGTCCCTGGTGGTGCTCACCGCGCTGCTGGTCTGCCTGATCCCGACCACCATCGGCGCGCTGCTCTCCGCGATCGGCATCGCCGGCATGGACCGGTTGGTGCAGCGCAACGTGCTGGCCAAGTCGGGTCGCGCGGTGGAGGCCGCCGGGGACGTGGACACCCTGCTGCTGGACAAGACCGGCACGATCACCTTCGGCAACCGGCGGGCCACCGAGTTGATCCCGGTCGCGGGTGTCGAGCTCTCCGCGCTGGCCGGCGCCGCCCGGTTGGCCAGCCTGGCCGACCAGACCCCGGAGGGGCGCAGCATCGTGGCGCTGTGCGCCGAGCGGCACGGGCTGGCCGCCGGGGCTACCGCCGAGGAGGCGGTCGCGCGGTTCGTCGAGTTCAGCGCGCACACCCGGATGTCCGGGGTGGATCTGGGGGCGTGTCAGGTGCGCAAGGGAGCCACCGCGTCGGTGGCCGGTTGGGTACGCGAGCACGGCGGCTCGGTGCCCGGCGAGGTCGAGCGGGTCGTCGACGAGATCAGCGAGCAGGGCGGCACGCCGCTGGTGGTCGCCGAGGCGGGTGGGCGGGACGGCGCCAGGGTGCTCGGCGTGATCCGGCTGTCCGACGTGGTCAAGCCGCTGATCGCGCAGCGGTTCGCGGAGCTGCGCGCGATGGGCATCCGGACGGTCATGGTCACCGGGGACAACCCGAGGACGGCGCGGGCGATCGCCGCCGACGCGGGCGTGGACGACTTCGTCGCCGAGGCCACCCCGGAGGACAAGATGGCGCTGATGCGCCGCGAGCAGGACGGTGGGCGGCTGGTCGCGATGACCGGCGACGGCACCAACGACGCCCCGGCGCTGGCCCAAGCCGACGTGGGCGTAGCGATGAACACCGGGACGGCCGCGGCCAAGGAGGCCGGCAACATGGTCGACCTGGACTCCGACCCCACCAAGCTGATCGAGATCGTCCGGATCGGCAAACAGATGCTGATCACCAGGGGCGGGTTGACCACGTTCTCGGTGGCCAACGACGTTGCCAAGTACTTCGCGATCATCCCGGCCATGTTCCTGGTTGCCTACCCACAGCTGGGCGCGCTGAACGTCATGCGGCTGGCCAGTCCGGAGTCGGCCATCCTGTCGGCGGTCATCTTCAACGCCTTGGTCATCGTGGCGCTGATCCCGCTCGCGCTGCGCGGGGTGCGGTTCCGCCCGTTGGGCGCTGCCGCTCTGCTGCGCAACAACCTGCTCGTCTACGGCGTCGGCGGCATCATCGCCCCGTTCGTCGGCATCTACCTCATCGACCTCGTTGTCCGGCACCTGCCGGGGATTGGCTGAGCGCGCATGGCCACCATCAACTCCCTGACCCGGCAGAGCGCGGCAGGCCTGCGGCTCGTCCTGGTCATGACGGTGCTGCTGGGCATCGGCTACCCGCTCACCGTGTGGGCGGTGGCGCACCTGCCGGGGCTGGCAGGCAAGGCCGAGGGCTCGCTGGTCACGGTGCACGGGCGCCCGGTCGGCTCCGCGCTGATCGGGGTCGACCCGGTGCCGGCCGACCCGGGCGCCGACCCCTATTTCCATGCGCGCCCGTCCGCCTCCGCCTCCGGTGTGCTCGGTCCGGGTGACCCGTCCACCTCGGGCGGCTCGAACAAGGCGGGCGACTCTCCCGACCTGACCCGGGCGGTCGACCAGCGGCGCGCCCTCATTGCCGCGCGGGACGGCGTGCCACCCTCGGCGGTGCCCACCGACGCGGTGACCGCCTCGGGCTCGGGTCTGGACCCGGACATCAGCCCGGCGTACGCCCGGCTGCAGCTGGCTCGGGTGGCCCGGGTGACCGGGCTGCCGGCAGCCACCGTGCAACAGTTGGTCGAGCGCTGCACCGACGGCCGGACCCTGGGGTTGTTCGGCGACCCGGGGGTGGACATCACCGAGCTGAACGCGGCGGTGGCGCAAGCCGGTGGGCGCTGAGGCCGGGAGCGACAATACGGGGGTGAGTCGCCAGCCTCGGCCCCCCCGGCGCGGCGCCCTGCGCATCTACTTCGGCTCCGCTCCCGGGGTGGGCAAGACCTTCGCGATGCTCGGCGAAGGGCGCCGCCGCGCCGAGCGGGGCACTGACACCGTGGTCGGCATCGTGGAGACCCACGGCCGACCGAAAACTCAGGCGCTGCGCGACGGGCTGGAGCAGCTGCCCCGGCGGCTGACCAGCCACCGGGGCACCTCGCTCACCGAGCTGGACGTGCCTACCGTGCTGGCCAGGAAACCGGAGCTGGTGCTGGTCGACGAGCTCGCGCACACCAACGCGCCGGGCTCGGCGAACGCCAAGCGCTGGCAGGACATCGACGAGCTGCTCGACGCCGGCATCGACGTGCTGTCCACCGTCAACGTGCAGCACCTCGAATCGCTCAACGACGTGGTCGCGCGGATCACCGGGGTGCGCCAGCGTGAGACGGTGCCCGACGAGTGGGTACGCGGCGCGGAACAGATCGAGCTGGTGGACATCACCCCGGAGGCGTTGCGCCGCCGGATGGCGCACGGCAACATCTACCCGCCGGAGCGGGTGGACGCCGCGCTGGCCAACTACTTCAAGCCGGTCAACCTGGTGGCGCTGCGCGAGCTGGCGCTGCTGTGGGTGGCCGACGAGGTGGATGTGGCCCTGCAGCGGCATCGCGTCGAGCAGCGGATCACCGACATCTGGCAGGCCAGGGAGCGGGTCGTCGTTGCGGTCACCGGCGGCCCGGAGAGCGAGACGGTGTTGCGCCGTGCCGCGCGCATCGCCAGCCGCGCCGGTGGTACAGCGGGCGGAGCCGACCTGCTGTGTGTGCACGTGTTGCGCGGTGACGGTCTGGCCGCGACACCGCCGACGCAGCTGAACGTGCTGCGCCGCCTCGCCGACGACGTCGGTGCGTCGTTCCACACGGTGGTCGGCGGCGAGGACGTACCTGCCGCGCTGCTGGACTTCGCCCGTGGCGCGAACGCCACCCAGCTGGTGCTCGGCACGTCGCGCCGGTCCCGCCTGGCGTGGCTGGTCAACCCGGGCATCGCGGCGACCGTTGTGCAGGACAGCGGACCCATCGACGTGCACCTGGTCACCCACGCCGAGGCCGGCGGTGGCCCGGTGTCGCGCCGGCTGGGCAGTGCGCTCCCGGCGCGGCGCCGCGCGGTCGGCTGGGTACTGGCGGTGCTGTTGCCCTCGGCGGCCACCCTGGCCGGAGTCGGGTTGCACACGGTGATCAGCCTGCCCACCGACGTGGTGCTGTTCTTCCTGGCCACGGTGCTGGTCGCGTTGGTCGGTGGCCTCGGTCCGGCGCTGTTCGCCGCGTTCGTCGGCGGCCTGCTGCTGAACTACTTCCTCACCCCGCCGATCCACACGCTGACCATCGCGCAGCGGGAGAACGTCGTCACCCTGGTGGCCATGGTCATGGTCGCCGTCGCGGTTGCCCTGGTGGTGGACCGCGCGGCGCGCCGCGCCGAGCAGGCGGCCAGGGCGCGCACCGAGGCGGCGCTGCTCGCCTCGTTTGCCCGTACCGTGCTGACAAGGACCGACCCGCTGCCCCGGCTGCTGGAGAAGATCAGCGAGGCGTTCGGGTTGACCGGGGTGGCGGTGCTGGAACGTGACCAGGAGGCCAAGGGTGGCTGGCGCTGCGTCAGCCAGGTCGGCTCGATCGGGTGGCTGCGCCCGGAGGACGCGGAGGTGGACGTGGCGGTCAGCGAGGACGTGCACCTGGTCGGCAAAGGCCGGGCACTGGCGGCCGCGAACCGCCGTGTGCTGGAGGCGGTGGGCGCCCAGGCGCTGCTCGCGTTGCGGGGTCAGCGAATGGCCGAGCAGGCCGCCGAGGCCAAGCGCAAGGTGGCCGGTGCCGAGCTGCGCGCCGGCCTGCTTTCCGCCGTCGGGCACGACCTGCGCACCCCGCTGACCTCGATCAAGGCCGCGGCGGGCAGCCTGCGCGACCCGGAGCTGGCGCTGTCAGAGGCGGACCGCGCCGAGCTGGCGGCCACCGTCGAGGAGTCGGCGGACCGGCTAACCGGGCTGGTGGACAACCTGCTCGACTCCTCCCGGCTGGCGGCCGGCGCGGTGGTCCCTCTGCCCCGCCCGGTGGGCTATGACGAGGTCGTGGCGCTGGCGATGGTCGGGATGGACGGCGCACGGCGGGTCGAGGTGGACATAGACGAGTCGCTGCCCCGGGTGCTGGCCGACCCGGGCCTGCTGGAGCGGGTTGTGGCCAACCTGGTGGACAACGCGCTGCGCCACGGCCGGGGCAGCGCGGTGGCGGTCCGGGCCAGTGCGCACGCCGACCGGGTGGAGCTGCGGGTCGTCGACTCCGGGCCGGGTGTGCCCCGAGGCGGCTCGGAAGACCTGTTCACCCCGTTCCAGCGGCTCGGCGACCGGGACGCCACCAATGGGCTGGGGCTGGGGCTCAGCGTGGCGCGCGGTTTCACCCAGGCCATGGACGGTGCGCTCACCGCCGAGGACACCCCCGGCGGGGGTCTCACGGTGGTGATCTCGCTGCCGGCGGCGCCCGGCTCCGGCCGCGAGGACCGCGAGTGACCCGGGTCCTGGTGGTGGACGACGATGCGCAGATCCTGCGTGCGCTGCGGATCAACCTGACCGCGCGCGGCTACCAGGTTCTCACCGCCGTGGACGGGGCGGGCGCGCTGCGGGCCGCCGCCGACGAGCTGCCCGACGTCGTGGTGCTCGACCTCGGACTGCCCGACCTCGACGGCACCGAGGTGATCGCCGGGCTGCGCGGCTGGACTCGGATGCCGATCATCGTGCTGTCCGCGCGCACCGAGTCGAACGACAAGGTGGACGCGCTGGACGCGGGCGCCGACGACTACGTCACCAAGCCGTTCGGCATGGCCGAGCTGCTGGCCCGGCTGCGCGCCGCCGTGCGCAGGGCCGCGTCTGATTCGGAAGCGCGGGTGGACGGCGAGCCGGTGGTGCACACCGCCACGTTCACCGTCGACCTGGCCGCCAAGCAGGTGGTGCGCGACGGCGCCGTGGTGCACCTGACGCCGACCGAGTGGGGCATCCTGGAGCTGCTGGTGCGCAACCGGGGCAAGCTGGTCGGCCAGCGCCAGTTGCTGCACGAGGTATGGGGCCCCGCCTACCACCGGGAGACCAACTACCTGCGCGTCTATCTGGCCCAGCTCCGCCGCAAACTGGAGCCCGACCCGGCGCACCCCCGCCACCTGATCACCGAACCCGGTATGGGCTACCGCTTCGACCTGCCTGCCAGTTAGTAGCCGAAGTCTTGGGTCCAGTAGTGGCCGTCGGGGACGTAGCCGATGCCGATTGTGGTGAACTCGCAGTTCAGGATGTTCTTGCGGTGCGGGGGCGAGCCCATCCAGTCCTGCATCACGGTCTTCGCGTTCTTCTGGCCTCGGGCGATGTTCTCGCCGCCGGTCTTCTCCGCGTCGAAGCCGGTGGCCCGCTCGCGTGAGGCGAACGTCGAGCCGCTGGGCGCGTTGTGGCTGAAGTAGCCCTCGCCCGCCATCTCCTCGCTGTGCTGCTGCGCAGCCTTGGTGAGCCGGCTGTCCAGCCGTAGCGGCCGGCAACCCGCGCCGGCGCGCTGCGCGTTGGTGAGCGCGAACAGCTGGGCGCCCTGGCCGGTGCCGGTGCGCTTCGGCGGTGCCGGTCTTGGCGGCGGGGCGGGGATGAGGGGCAGCGCCGGCACGGCGGCCGCCGGAGCCGATTGGCCGAAGCGCGCGGTGGGCACGTCCGGCGGCGGCGCGGTGGGCAGCTGCATCGCCATCGGTCCTGGCGCGGCCATCATGGCCTGTTCGTCGGACATCATGGTGGCCGCGGCCGGAGCGGGAGCCGGGGCCACGAGTGGGACCTCACCGGCCGGCGCCGCGACAGCGCAGAGCACCGCCACCAGTGCGCCGAAGGTCAGCCCGGCAAGTAGCGGGGCGAACCGTCGCCCAGTCTTGGTCACGGCGAGTGACGGTAGCAGACTACGAAGCGTGCACACCGAGAAAGCCGTTCGGCTGACAGCATGGGTACACGGTCGCGTACAGGGTGTTGGTTTCCGCTGGTGGACAAGATGCCGTGCACGAGAACTCGGCCTGGTCGGCAGCGCCTCCAACCTGCCGGACGGCCGAGTAGAGGTCATTGCGGAGGGTGACCAGAAGTCCTGTGAGGCCCTGTTGGATCTACTCCGCGGTGGCGACACACCGGGTCAGGTACGGCAAGTGGTCGACCGCTGGAGCGAGCCGACCGGCGCCGCAAAGTCGTTCGAAGAGCGCTGAGCACGGCCCTCGGCGCAATTCGACCCCACCGAAGGCCCTGCGTGATCTCGGCGGTGGGCGCCCTACCATCAAACGGCAGCTGGATGACGAAGGAGCGCCCTGGCGACGGGATCGTCGCCCGAGTTCTCGAGGGCTGAATGACAGGGCTGGTAAGGGGGGAAATGCATCTCAAGCGACTGACGATGAAGGGCTTCAAGTCCTTCGCCTCGGCCACCGAGATGCGCCTCGAGCCAGGCATCACCTGCGTGGTCGGCCCGAACGGCTCCGGCAAGTCGAACGTCGTCGACGCGATCACCTGGGTGCTCGGCGAGCAGGGTGCCAAGGCGCTGCGCGGCGGCAAGATGGAGGACGTGATCTTCGCCGGCACGGCCGGCCGGCCGCCGCTCGGGCGCGCCGAGGTCACCCTGACCATCGACAACTCCGACGGCGCTTTGCCGATCGACTACTCCGAGGTGTCCATCACCCGGCGGATGTTCCGCGACGGCGCTGGCGAGTACGAGATCAACGGCAGCCACTGCCGGCTGCTGGACATCCAGGAGCTGCTGTCCGACTCGGGCATCGGGCGCGAGATGCATGTCGTGGTGGGGCAGGGCCAGCTGGAGGCCATCCTCTCCGCCAAGCCGGAGGACCGCAGGGCCTTCATCGAGGAGGCCGCCGGTGTCCTCAAGCACCGCAAGCGCAAGGAGAAGGCGCTGCGGAAGCTGGACGCGATGCAGGCCAACCTGACCCGGCTGACCGACCTCACCGGCGAGCTGCGCCGCCAGCTCAAGCCGCTGGGCAAGCAGGCCGAGATCGCCCGCCGGGCGCAGTCCGTGCAGTCCGAGCTGCGCGACGCCCGGCTGCGGCTGGCGGCGCACGACCTAGTGACGCTGAGTGACGAGCTGGCCAAGGAAGAGGCCGACGAGGCCACCGCAAGGGCGCGCCGGGGCGAGATCGAGCGGCAGCTCGCGCAGGCACGCCACGAGCTGGCCGAGCGGGAGGCCGAGCTGGCCACCGCGCAGCCGGCCCTGGCCAGCGCGCAGGACACCTGGTACCGGCTCTCCGCGCTGGCCGAGCGGCTGCGCGGCACCGTAGGGCTGGCCGCCGAGCGGGGTCGGCACCTGTCCCAGCCGGTGCCGACCGGCGGCAGCGGCCGGGATCCCGACGAGTTGGAGGCCGAGGCGGAGACCATCGCCGAGCAGGAGGATGCCCTGGTCAGCGCGGTTGCCGAGGCCCTTCGGGTGATGAACGAGACGGTCGAGCAGGTCAGCCGGCGCCAGCGCGCGGCGACCGACGCCGAACGTGAGCACATGGCCGCCGTCCGCGCGGTGGCCGACCGCCGCGCCGGGTTGGCCACCTTGGCCGGGCGGGTGGAGGCGCTGCGCGGCCGTTCCGCCGCCTCGGCCGCCGAAACCGAGCGGCTGTCCGGCGCGCTCGCCGAGGCACGGGACCGGATCGAGGCGGCCGAGCGGGAGCTTTCGGCGCAGCAGGCCGACTACGGCGCACTTGACGACACCCCGGACGGCTCCACCGGCATGGACGAGCGCGGCCGGCACGCCACCCAGGCGCACGAGGCGGCCGCCAAGCGGGTTGCCGAGCTGGTGGCCAGGGAGCGGGAGCTGGAGCGGGACCGGGCGCACTGGAAGTCCCGGATGGAGGCGCTGTCCCTGGGCCTGCGGCGCAAGGACGGGGTGGGTGCGCTGCTCGCGGCCGGCGACCAGGTTCCAGGCCTGCTCGGGTCGCTGGTCGAGCTGGTGACCGTCGAGGCGGGCGCGGAGACGGCGTTGGCCTCGGCGCTGGGTGGCCTCGCCGAAGGCATCGCGGTGGCCGAGACGTCGGACGCGGTGGCAGCGCTGCGGCTGCTCAAGCGGGACGGCGCCGGCCAGGCCGGTGTGCTGGTCGGCGCCGAGGACGAGCCGACGCACAGCGAGACGCGACCGGAGCTGCCGGCCGGCGCCCGGTGGGCGGACAGCCTGGTCAGCGTGCCGCCCCGGCTGCTGGCCTCGGTGCGACGCGCGCTGGCCGAGGTGGTGGTGGTGCACGACCTGGACGACGCCGCGCGGGTGGTGCGAACCCTGTCCGGATGGCGGCGCACGGTCCGGGCGGTGACTACCGAGGGTGACTTGTTCGGCGTCGGCTGGGCGTTCGGCGGCTCCGGCTCCGAGCAGAGTGCGATCGAGGTGCGCGCCGCGGTGGACGAGGCGACCGAGACCGCGGCCCGGCTGGACACCGAGCTGGAGCGCCAGCGCGCCGTGCTGGACGGCGCCCGCGCCGAGGAGGCGTCCAGACTGGCCGACGTGGAGGCGGCCCAGGAGGCGCAGAGCGCGGCCGACGCCCGGCGTGCCGCGGCCGGCCAACGGGTGGGCCGCGCGGACCAGGCCGTCCGGTCGGCAACCGAGGAGGCGGAACGGCTGCGGCGCCAGCGCGACGAGCTGGAGGCGGCCCGCGTCGAGGCGATGGATGCGCTGCGCGAGGCCGAGCTGCGGCTGGAGGCCGCCAACGACGAGCCCACCGAGGACGAGCCGGACACCGAGCCGAGGGAGATGGCGGCCGAGTCGCTGGCCGAAGCCAGGGAGCAGGAGATGGAGGCCCGGCTGGCGCTGCGCACTCGGGAGGAGCGCGCCAGGGCGATCGCGGGGCGCGCCGAGTCGATGCGCCGCCAAGCGCTGTCCGAGCGCGCTGCCCTGCAGCGTGCGGCGATCGCGCGGGCGGCCCGGGATCGCGGCGCCGCGATCGCCGAGCTGGTGCGTTCGGCTGGCCAGACCGCGCTGGGGCGCATCGAGATGTCGCTGGCCAGTGCCGAGGCGCAGCGTGCCGAGGCCAGCGCGGCGCGGGACCGGGGGGAGTCCGGTGTCGGGGCGGTCCGCGCGCGGGTCGGCCAGCTCACCGGCGAGCTGGAGCGGCTGACCGACGCGGTGCACCGGGACGAGGTGCTGCGCGCCCAGTCCCGGCTCAAGGTCGAGCAGCTGGAGAGCCGGATCACCTCGGACTTCGGCATGGGCCGCGGCGAGCTGGTCGGCGAGTACGGCCCTGACCAGGGCGTTCCGCCCGGCCCGGGTGAGTTGGCCGAGTACGAGGCCGCCAAGGAACGGGGCGAGGACGTGGTCGCGCCACCGTCGCTGCCCTACGACCGGGCCACCCAGGAGCGCCGCGCCCGCCGCGCCGAGCGCGATCTGTCCCAGCTGGGCAAGGTGAACCCGCTGGCGCTGGAGGAGTTCGCCGCGCTGGAGGAGCGCTACCGCTTCCTGTCCACCCAGCTGGAGGACCTCAAGGCCACCCGCCGGGACCTGTTGATCGTGGTGCGCGAGGTGGACGAGAAGATTCTCGAGGTGTTCGCCACCGCCTACGCCGACGTGGCAAGCCAGTTCGAGGTGGTGTTCGCGACGCTGTTCCCCGGTGGCGAGGGCCGGCTGGTGCTGACCGAGCCGGACGACCTGCTCACCACAGGCGTCGATGTGGAGGCCCGCCCGCCTGGCAAGAAGATCAAGCGGCTGTCCCTGCTTTCCGGTGGGGAGAAGTCGCTGACCGCGGTGGCCATGCTGGTGGCGATCTTCCGCGCCCGGCCGTCGCCGTTCTACGTGCTGGACGAGGTCGAGGCCGCGCTGGACGACACCAACCTGCGCCGGCTGATCGGGTTGTTGGAGGAGCTGCGTTCCACCTCGCAGTTGGTCATCATCACCCACCAGAAGCCGACCATGGAGGTCGCGGACGCGCTCTACGGCGTCAGCATGCGCGGCGACGGCATCACCACGGTGATCTCGCAGCGGCTGCGCGGGGTGCCCGCCGTCGGATAACCGGTGCGGGCGGCGTGGGCTGGGTGCGGGCGCCGGTGCCAGGATGGTGCACGTGATGGACTCGATCGTTGTCCCCTCCGCGCTGGCGCCCGACCAGCTGGCCCAGGCCGCCATGAACATCGTGACGGTGTGGATCGTCGTGGCGGTTGTGCTGGTCGTGCTGCTGCTTGCGTTGATCGTCGGCCTGGTCACGGCGCGCCGCCGCCGGGTGAGCCTGCGGGAGGAGCCACAGCCGGAGGAGCCTAAGCCGGACGCTCCGCGCAAGGGCTATCAGGGCACCGGGCAGATCAGTTTCTCCGCCGGCACCTCGACGGTGGATCGCCCGAAGCCGCCGGGCGCCGAGCCGGCCAAGCCACGAACCCCGGCCGCCCCCGCGCCGCCGAGGCCGGTCGAGCCGACCAAGCCGGTCGCGCCGCCGACGAAGCCCGTCGAGCCGACCAAGCCGGTCGAGCCGCCGGCCCCGAGGAAGCCGGTCGAGCCGACGAAGCCCGTCGAGCCGACCAAGCCCGTCGAGCCGACCAAGCCCGTCGAGCCGACCAAGCCCGTCGAGCCGACGAAGCCCGTTGAGCCGACCAAGCCGGTCGAGCCACCCACGCCGACCGAACCCGTTCAGCCGATCGAGCCGACCGGTCCCGACGTACCCCAACCGCCGGCACCGCCCGTCGAGCCGGTCCCACCGACCGAGCCCTCGGTTCCGCCCACTCCCGAGCCGGCACCACCCGCGCCGTCCGTCGTGGAGTCGATCGCACCACCCGACGGCCGGCTGCATCGGCTGCGCGGCCGGTTGTCCGGCTCCCGCTCGGCGTTCGGGCAGGGACTGCTGGGCCTGCTCGGTGGCGGCGACCTCGACGAGGAGTCCTGGGAGGACATCGAGGACACCCTGCTCACCGCCGATCTTGGCGCCGAGACGACCACCGAACTGGTCAACGCGATGCGCACCGAGATCGCCTCCCGGGGGGTGCGGACCCCGGAGCAGGCCCGGCAGATGCTGCGCGACGTGCTCATCGCCGCTCTTCGGCCGGATCTGGACCGTGCGGTCCGGGCCCTGCCGCATGACGGCCGGCCGGCGATCGTGCTGGTGGCCGGGGTGAACGGCACCGGCAAGACCACCACAACCGGCAAGCTGGCCAGGGTGCTGGTCGCCGGTGGGCGGACCGTGGTGCTCGGTGCCGCCGACACCTTCCGTGCCGCCGCGGCCGAGCAGTTGGTGACCTGGGGCGAGCGGGCCGGCGCGAGCGTGGTGCGCGGCAAGGAGGGCGCGGACCCGGCGAGCGTGGCATTCGAAGCGGTCAAGCGGGCCGCCGAGGACGGCGCGGACGCCGTGCTGCTGGACACCGCGGGCCGGCTGCACACCAAGACTGGCCTGATGGACGAGCTGGGCAAGGTCAAGCGGGTGGTGTCCCGCCAGGGTGACGTGGACGAGGTGCTGCTCGTGCTTGACGCCACCACCGGCCAGAACGGGGTGATCCAGGCGCGGGTCTTCTCCGAGGTCGTCGACGTGACCGGGATCGTGCTGACCAAGCTGGACGGCACCGCCAAGGGCGGCATCGTGTTCCGCGTACAGCGGGAGCTGGGCGTGCCGGTGAAGTTGGTCGGTCTGGGCGAAGGCCCGGACGACCTGGCACCGTTCGAGCCGGAGGCGTTCGTGGACGCCCTGCTTTCCTGACACGGAACCAGTGTCCTGATCACGGCTCCTGTGTGCTGATTGCCGGGTGAGTGCGGGTACGAAAGGGTGAGTGAGGCCACTCTGGAAGTGCAAGTTCTGCTGCAAGAACGATCTGTAACTCGGTCGTAACGACCGGACCGTGCTCGTTCACCCGTCGGCAACATTCGGCGACCGCGCGCGAAACATCCCGCGCCGATCCTTCTGCCCAACCTGGACGACAGGAGGCAAAAGGGTGATCAACGCAGGGGATACCGCCTGGGTTCTCGCCAGCGCGGCGCTGGTGATGCTCATGACCCCGGGCTTGGCGTTCTTCTACGGCGGCATGGTCCGTAGCAAGAGTGTCTTGAACATGCTGATGATGAACTTCATCTGTTTGGCCGTAATCGGTGTGTTGTGGGCGCTGTACGGATACAGCTGGGCGTTCGGCAACGATGCGTTCGGCGGCCTGGTAGGCGGTAACGAGTTCGCCGGGTTGGGCAAGACCATCGGACACCTGGTTGGCACCGCCTCGAGCGGGCCACCCCCGGTGGCGTGGCCTGGCCCGGACGGGCTGCCGGCCACGGCCTTCGTGATGTTCCAACTGATGTTCGCGGTCATCACTCCGGCGCTGATCTCCGGTGCGATCGCCGACCGGGTGAAGTTCTGGTCCTGGACGCTGTTCGTGGTGCTCTGGGGCTCGCTGGTGTACTTCCCGGTCGCGCACTGGGTGTTCTCGTTCGACGGCTTCACCGGCGCGGACAGCAAGGGCGGCTGGATCGCCAACATCCTCAAGGCCGAAGACTTCGCCGGTGGCACCGCGGTGCACATCAACGCCGGTGCCGCGGGCCTTGCGCTGGCCATCGTGCTCGGCCGGCGCAAGGGCTGGCGCCGCGACCCGATGCGCCCGCACAACCTGCCCTTCGTGCTGCTCGGCGCGAGCCTGCTGTGGTTCGGCTGGTACGGCTTCAACGCCGGTTCCGCGCTGTCCGCCGGCGACCTCGCCGGCGTGGCCTTCACCAACACCACGGTGGCAACCTGCGCCGCGGTGCTCGGCTGGTTGCTGGTGGAGCAGATCCGGGACGGCAAGCCGACCACGTTGGGGGCCGCCTCCGGTGCGGTGGCCGGCCTGGTGGCGATCACCCCGGCCTGCGGCTTCGTCAACCCGCTCGGCGGTATCGTGGTCGGCCTTGTGGCCGGGTCGGTCTGCGCGCTGGCGGTCGGCATCAAGTTCAAGTTCGGCTTCGACGACTCGCTCGACGTGGTCGGGGTGCACTTGGTCGGCGGGATCATCGGCACGCTGCTGATCGGCTTCTTCGGCACCAAGAGCGTGAACTCGGCGGCCGTCGGTGACGACGGGCTGTTCTACGGCGGTGGGTGGACCCAACTCGGTCGCCAGGCGATTGCCGCCGGTGGCGTGTTGATCTACTCGTTCGTCATGGCCTTCATCATCGGCATGGTCATCAAGAAGCTGATCGGCTTCCGGATCGACGAGGAAGCCGAGGTCACCGGCATCGACGAGGCTGAGCACGCCGAGACGGGCTACGACTTCTCCGCTCTGGGGGGTCGGGTCTCCACATCGATCGGCTCGCACTCGCTGGAGAGTATGAACCGGGTCAGCTCGGCAAACACGTCGGCAAACACGACAGCCGCCGTGCCGAGCGGCACCGGCACGAAGGAGAGTTGAGCGGAGATGAAGCTGGTCACGGCGATCGTGAAGCCGTTTGTGCTGGAGGACGTCAAGGGCGCGCTGGAACAGATCGGCGTGCTCGGCATGACCGTCAGCGAGGTACAGGGCTATGGCCGGCAGAAGGGCCACACGGAGGTGTACCGGGGCGCCGAGTACTCGGTGGACTTCGTGCCCAAGGTCCGGGTGGAGGTCCTCGCCGACGACGATCTGGCGGACAAGGTGGTGGACGCCGTCGTGGAGGCGGCGCGTACCGGGAAGATCGGTGACGGCAAGGTCTGGGTGAACACGGTCGACTCCGTGGTGCGGGTGCGCACCGGCGAGCGGGGCGCCGACGCGGTGTAATCCGCACGCCGCGGCGGGCAGGGTGGTCGGGGAGTGATCGCGGTACACCACCGAGTGACCGCGATCACTCCTTCACCGCGCGCGGTCCACCGGGATGTGATCATTCGGCTCGCGGAACGTTGCGGGAGGCTGATGTGATCAATGCGGGAAGTACCGCGTGGGTGTTGGTGAGCGCGGCGCTGGTGATGCTCATGACCCCCGGGCTGGCCTTGTTCTACGGCGGCCTGGTGCGTGCCAAGAGCGTGCTGAACATGATGATGATGAACCTGGTCTGCCTCGGCATCGTCGGCGTGCTGTGGATGGTGTTCGGCTACTCGCTGGCCTTCGGCAACGACATCGGTGGCGGCCTGCTCGGCGGCCTCGACCACGTCGGGCTGCGTGACGCGGCGACGGTGGTGGGTCCGGCGTCGGACCGGATTCCGCTGCTGGCCTTCGCGATGTTCGAGCTCATGTTCGCGGTGATCACCGCCGCGCTGCTGGCCGGCGCGATCGCGGACCGGGCCAAGTTCTGGAGCTGGGTGACCTTCGTGGTGCTGTGGTCCTGCCTGGTGTACTTCCCGCTCGCGCACTGGGTGTTCTCGGTGGACGGGTTCGCCTCGCCGCACGGCGGCTGGATCGTCAACCGCCTCAAGGCGCTGGACTTTGCCGGCGGCACCGTGGTGGAGATCAACTCGGGTTCCTCGGCGCTGGCGCTGGCACTGGTGCTCGGTCGGCGCACCGGCTGGCCGAGGGACCCGTTCCGGCCGCACAACATGCCGAACGTGCTGCTCGGTGCCGGCCTGCTGTGGTTCGGATGGTTCGGGTTCAACGCGGGTTCGGCACTGGCGGTGAACGGGGTGGCGGCGAACGCCTTCACCACCACCATGGCCGCCTCGGCGGCCGCGGTGCTGAGCTGGATCATCTACGAGCAGATCACCGACGGCCGGCCAACCACCCTCGGTGCGGCGTCCGGCGCGATCGCCGGGCTGGTGGCGATCACGCCGGCCTGCGGTTTCGTGGACACCTGGGGCGCGCTGGCCATCGGCGCGGTAGCCGGCGTTGTGTGTGCGTTGGCGATCAAGCTGAAGTACCGGCTCGGCTACGACGACTCGCTCGATGTGGTGGCACTGCACGGGGTGGGCGGTTTCCTGGGCATGCTGATGCTCGGCGTGTTCGCCACCGCGAAGGTGAACCCGGCGGGCGCTGACGGATTGTTCTATGGGGGCGGATTCGACCAGCTGGGCCGCCAGGCCTTGGCTGTTGTCGTCGCGGTGTGTTACGCCTTCGGGGTCAGCTTGTTGCTGGCCTGGTTGGTGCGCTCGACCATCGGGTTCCGGGTCGACGGTGAGGTTGAGTTCGCCGGTATCGACGAGGCCGAGCACGCGGAGAGCGGTTACGACCTGTCGACCCGGGGTTCGGCGGGGCACCGCCCGGGGACGGCCGGTTCGGGGCCGGTCATCCGGGGTAACACGGTTACGGGGCAGGAGGGTTCGGGCGAATGAAGCTGGTCACGGCAATTGTCAAGCCGTTCGTGCTGGAGGACGTCAAGGGCGCGCTGGAGCAACTCGGCGTGCTGGGCATGACGGTCAGCGAGGTGCAGGGTTACGGTCGGCAGAAGGGCCACACCGAGGTCTACCGGGGCGCCGAGTACACGGTGGACTTCGTGCCGAAGATTCGGGTCGAGGTCGCGGTGGACGACAATGTGGTGGACAAGGTGGTCGACGCGATCGTGCAGGCCGCCCGCACCGGCAAGATCGGTGACGGCAAGGTGTGGGTCGTCGGGGTGGACACGGTCGTGCGGGTGCGCACCGGGGAACGCGGCAGTGACGCACTCTGAGCTGACTGAGCTGATTGGGTGGTGCCCGAGGTGGCAGGCGGGCCCGGTCCGGTGAGTACCACCGACGGCGTCGCCGATGACTTGATCCGGGCGCGCGGCGTACTGCTCAACCCGGGGCCCGGTCAGCGCAGGCTCGCCCCGGACGCACTGCGGGGCGCGCTGGTCGACCTGCACGACTTCTGGCTGTCCTCGCGGGCCACCTCGATCGGGCTCACCGAGGGCGCCGCGCTGATCGCCGTCGGTGCGCTCGGTCGCCGCGAGCTGGCGCCCTACTCCGATCTGGATCTGGTGCTGGTGCACGAGCGGCGCCCGGACGCGGACCGGCTGGCCGAGGCGCTGTGGTACCCGCTGTGGGACGCCGGCATCGGGCTGGACCACTCGGTACGCACCCCTGGGCAGGTCGTCGAGGTGGCCGCCACCGACCTGCGGGCCGCCCTCGGGCTGCTGGAGGCGCGGCACCTCGCGGGGGAGCGGTCGCTGTTCGACAAGGTCAACGGCGCCGTCCGGCAGTCCTGGCGGGCCAGCATCCGAACCCGGTTCGACGAGCTGGTCGAGATGACCACCGACCGCTGGGAGCGCAACGGCGACGTGGCGCACCGCGTCGAGCCGGACCTGAAGAACGGCCGCGGCGGGCTGCGCGACGTGCACCTGCTGGACGCGCTGGCCGCCGCGCAGCTGATCGACCGGCCCGGCGCCGAGGTGTCCGAGGCACGGTTGCTGCTGCTGGACGTGCGCACCGAGTTGCACCGCCACGCCGGGCGGGCCCGTGACGTGCTGCGCGCCCAGGAGGCCGACGACATAGCCGGGATGCTCGAGCTGGGCGACCGGTTCGACCTGGCAAGGGCGTTGTCCGGGGCGGCGCGCACGGTGGCCTACGCCGTCGACGTCGGGCTGCGCGCGAGCCGTTCGGCGCTGCCGAGGCGCGGGTTGGCCGCGCTGCGCCGGGCGCCGGTGCGCCGCCCGCTGGACGACGGTGTGGTGGAGCACGCCGGTGAGGTCGTGCTGGCAAGGGACGCGGCGGCCGGCAAGGACCCGGCCCTGGTGCTGCGGGTGGCCGCGACGGCGGCCCGCACCGGCATGCCCATCGCGGCGGGCACCCTGGCTCGGTTGGCCGACACCGCGCCGGAGCTGCGGGCGCCGTGGCCGCACGCCGCGCTGGTCGAGCTGTTGTCCCTGCTCGGCAGTGGGCGGCCGTTGGTCGCGGTGGTGGAAGCGCTGGACCGGGGTGGGTTGTGGGGGCGAATCTTCCCGGAGTGGGGCGCGGTGCGCGACCTGCCGCCGAGGGACCGGGCGCACGTCTGGACGGTGGACCGCCACCTGGTGGAGACCTGTGCGTACGCCGCCCGCCTGACCACCGAGGTGGCCCGCCCCGACCTGTTGCTGATCGGTGCGCTGCTGCACGACATCGGCAAAGGGCGCGAGGAGGACCACTCGGTGGTCGGCGAAGGGCTGGCCCACCAGGTCGGCACCCGCCTGGGACTGTCCGCCCGCGATGTGCGGACGGTGGCCGCGATGGTCCGCCACCACCTGCTGCTGCCGGACACGGCCACCCGCCGCGACCTCGAGGACGAGGCCACCATCTCCCGCGTGGTGCAGACGCTGGACGGCGACCCGCAGCTGCTGGAGCTGCTGCACGCGCTCTCCGAAGCCGACTCGCTGGCCACCGGGCCAGGGGTGTGGAGCCCGTGGAAACGCCGGCTGATCACCCAGCTCACCGAGCGGTGCCGGTCCGCCATGGCCGGTGAGCCGCTGCCGAAACCCGAGCCACCGGACGGGGCGCTGTGCGAGATGGCTGCGCGGGCCGCATCCACCGGCCGCCCACAGGTCACGGTGCAGGAGCACCCGGCGGCCGGCTCGGGCGGCGACGCCACGGAGCAGGAGCCGGCCACCGTGCTGGTCGCGCTGCCGGACACCCCGGGGGCGTTGTCCCTCGCGGCGGGTGTGCTCGCGCTGCACTCCTTGGAGGTGCACGTGGCCGAGCTGGGCTCGCACGAGGGCATCGCGGTGGACACGTTCACCGTCTCACCCCGGTTCGGCCGCCCGCCCGACCCGGCGGTGCTGCGCAACGACCTGGTCCGCGCGCTCGAGGGCGGGCTGAACCTCGCCGAGGCGCTGGACCGCAAGGAGCGCGACTACGCCCGCCCACCCGGCCCCGAGGAGAAACTGCGGCCCCGGGTGCTGTGGTTCGACGACGAGGCGACCGGCGCGGTGGTGCTGGAGCTGCGCGGCAACGACCGGATCGGGTTGCTCTACCGGGTGGCCTCGGCCTTGGAGCAGGCCGGGGTGGAGGTCCGGTGGGCCAAGGTGGCCACCCTGGGTTCGTCGGTGGTCGACTCGTTCTGCCTGGACGAGCCCGACGGCGCCCCGCCCCTGACCAGGTCACAACGCCGCACCCTGGAACACGCCGTCCTAGCCGCCGCTGCCCCCGGCTGAACCCGACCGCCTCATAGTAGTGCCTCTTGATGAGATCCTCGACGAACACGCAAGCCAGGTAATTCTCCAGTTCAGGTGGGGCGGACAGAATCGTGAACGTGCCCTCGGTGCCAGAGTGTGCTCCCGCGGCGAGCGGTAGCACCTGGATTTCTATGTTGGATCGCTCAGTGAGCACCGCGAGGTGCTCAAGCTGGTCGCGCAGTACGTCGATTCCGCCGACAAGACACCGCAGAGCTGGCTCCGCGATCACGGACCACACAAGAGGTGGGCTCGCGCGGTTCAACACCTCGCGCTGCCGTGCCAGCCGTAACTCGACGCGTCCTACCCGGTCGGCGGCGGGTAGCCCCGGTCGTCCGACTCGAATCAACGATTCGGCATAGGCGCGAGTCTGGAACAAGCCGGGTACCGCCTGATCGAGCCGGGCGTGTCGATCGGCCCGGTCGACGCCGTCACGGCCTGGTGCGGCGAGCCCATAAGGCTGAGGGCGTGCGTGCGCCGTCTGATGCCGTGCGCTCTGCTGGGCGGGGCACGTAGCCTAGGGTCGACAGCGGCATGTCCGCCTTGGCCGCGAACGGCCTCCTGAACTGCTGGACCACGAGCTGGAGCGACGAGACACCGTGTTCGACACCCTCTCAGAGCGTCTCACC
>DASYBQ010000005.1:0-29527 GCA_036500625.1 Pseudonocardia sp.
CAGTCGTGCCGAGGCCGATCAACCCAAGTGATCACATCGTCCGTTGAGGGATCCGCAGCTGAGACGCAGCCTGCGGCCGTCGGAAGCGACCGATGTTCAGCTGAACGCTCTACCCGATGCTCGTGCCGCCGTCCTTACCGACACTCCCTGGAATCCCAGCTCCTCCGAAAATCCAACTCATGATCCGCGCAGCCACCTGCCCCGGTTCAGCCTGGGTCTTTGCGGAACCCGATGTGGCCGGTGTCTGCGTCGAAGAGGTAGTCGTATCCGGCGAGCAGGTGCCGGCCGGTGTTCACGAACGGGCCACTGGCTGATCTGGCCGGAATCGATCCCATCGCCGTTTCCCAACCACGCGTTCTGCACATGGTGACCGAGCGACCCGTCACCGAAGTCCTCGATACCACTGGCCTGCGACCCATCCCAGAAGCTGGAGTGTCTCAAGGGGCATATCTGCTCGCAGACCCCGCTCTTGACCCAGCCGATGAGGACGACCGCCGGAAACAGATAACGGTCTGGCTGGCTCAGATCGCCTTGGACGCTGGCATGCTGGGAATGGAACAGCTACTTCAACACCTCACCGCGAGCGCGGCGGGCGCATGACAGCCACATCCAGGCGCTCAGGCCACCGCGCTCGCGCAGTCAACGCCCATCGTCGACCACCGGGTGGCAGAAGACCCGATCCTACTGGGCGAAGAAATGACACGAAGCTGAGACTGATCTTGGCGACATCCTCGTGAGACCAGTCGAGAATCCCAGGTCGTAGAAGATCAACATGTCGCGAGATGTGAGACCCTACAGCGGCTTGCGTCGCTGTCACGTAGCGCGCTATTGAGCCAGGCAACCCGCAGTTCGTGCTGGCTAGGCACCTCGCCGATCAGCGCGCTGGCCGGCCGGCCGCCCTCGTAGGCGCTGGAGGCCGCCGCGGCCAGCAACTCCCTGTACTGAGTGTACGGGTCGTAGACGCGCTCACCAGGCTTCGGTTCGACCAGCGCCATGATGAGCCGAACCAGTGGATCAGGGGTGTAGTGGTCACCCTTCTTCCCTTGTGTCGTGACGTACAGCCCAATGAATCACGGACGACCTGGGCGATTTCTTGAGGGTTATCGGCTCGAGGTTCTTGGAAACAATCGACAATATCCAGCACATAACATGCTTTTGGAAAATCGTCGGCCGTTAGGTTGTCGAACGGCTGGATATCGTCGCGAGGAATGCCACGGAGAGAATGCTCAATGGTCTCCGGGCTCCGATCTGCCGTCAAGCGGGTCCAGCTTTCCGGGTTGTGAATTTTGAGGTAGAGAAAGCCCAAAAAAAGCTGGATCAACGGAGAAGGCGGTAGATCGTCTCGTGGTCCGCAGCCAAGTGACGGTAGTGGATCGGTTCGAAGTGCATGATGCGGTTGCGTAGCTTGAGTACGTGGTCGAAGTCGCTTCGCAACTGCCGACGAACCGGGCGGCGCTGGAAAGCGCGATGCAACGCAGGGATCCACAAGCTCTGATGGTAAGTACCACTGAGCAGCGAGACCCAGAAGCCGAAAGGTAGTTGAGCGACCACGTCATCGGGGCTGGGTTCAGTGCACCCAAGTCGGCTCAACGCGGAGTACGCCTCGTCGATCTTGCGCAGCCCGTGGTCGTTGAGGTGCTTGGCCTCCCACCACGCCGCGCGACCATCCAGGTCGCGCAACTGGTCATGCAGCGCGTTGCGCAGTGTCACCTCGACACAGTGCAGCGGCACGTGGAAGGCGGCCGAGACGTCGAGGTTCCACCAGTACAGCTGGACCGCCGCTGCCGTCTGCCCCCTTGTGCACGGCCAGGTAGGAGGCAAACCACTGCAGTGCTCAGATACTGTGAACAGCGCCCGGGGTGTGAGCTAGAGGCGGCCGAGCACGCCGCGGGCGATGATGACCTGTTGGATTTGGCTGGTGCCCTCGTAGATGCGGAACAGTCGGGCGTCGCGGTAGAAGCGTTCCACCGGCACGCCACGCATGTAGCCGGAGCCGCCGTGCACCTGCACCGCGCGGTCGGCAACCCGCCCGACCATCTCGCTGGCGAAGTACTTCGCTGCGGCAGGGCCGACCGAGGTGTCGATGCCGGCGTCGAAGTCCGCCGCGGCGGCGCAGACCAGCGCGTGCCCGGCCCGGTGTTCGGTCACCGAGTCGGCGATCAGGCCCTGGATCAGCTGGAATGCGCCGATCGGGTGACCGCCCTGCTCCCTGGAGCGGGCGAAGGACACCGACTCGTCGACCAGCCGCTGTGCCATGCCGACGCACATCGCGGCGATGTGCACCCGGCCGTGCGCCAGGCAGCGCATCGCGGTGATGAAGCCGCGGTCAACCCCGTCCTCACCACCGACCAGCGCCTCGGTCGGCACCCGGACGTCGTCAAGGTAGACGTCCGCGGTCCAGGCGCCGAACTGGCCCATCTTGTGGTCCTTCGGGCCGACCGAGAGGCCGGGAGCGTCCCGGGGGACCAGGAACGTGGAGATACCCCGGTTCGCCGGTACATCGGGGTTGGTCCGGGCGAACACCATGAACACGTCCGCCAGCGGGGCATTGGTGATGTAGCGCTTCGCGCCGTTGAGCACCCAGGAGCCGTCCGGCTCACGACGCGCCGTGGTGGACAGCCCTGAGGGGTCGGAACCCGCATCGGCCTCGGTCAGCGCGAAGGATGCGGTCACCTCGCCGCTGGCCAGCTTCGGCAGCCACTCCTGCCGCTGCTCCGGCGTGCCGCCCTCGATCAGCACGTGCCCGGCGATGCCGTTGTTGGTGCCGAACATCGAGCGCAGCGCCGGGGTGGTGTAGCCCAGCTCGAACACCAGCCGGACCTCCTGTGACAGCGGAAGCCCCAACCCGCCGTACTCCTGCGGGATGGCGAAGCCGTAGAGCCCCATCGCCTTGCACACGTCCCGCAGCGACGCGGGAATCTCGTCCTTCTCGTCGATCTCCGCCTCCAGCGGCACCACCTTCTGCCGCACGAAGTCGCGCACCGCCGCCAGCACGTCCGAGAAATCCGACTCCCGCATGCCGGCCAGCCTAGGACGCGGGAATACTTGTGGCGCACCACATGCTTGTAACGAGCAACTGCTTGTAGGTGACAAGTATGTCGGAGGTGCCACCATGACCGCGGGTGAGGTCACCGATCTCGATGAGCTTGCCGCCGAGCTGTTCCGGCTGACCAGGCTTTTCGAGCGCGCGCACGCCCGCAACACCGCGCAGGCCCGAGACGGCGTCGAGCGGGCCGCCTACCTGTTGTTGGCGCACCTGGTGCGGGAGGGGCCACGCCGGTTGTCCGCGCTGGCCGACGCGGTGCACTCCGACGTGTCCACGGTGAGCCGCCAAGCCAGCCAACTGGTCAAGCTCGGCCTGGTGGAGCGCCGGCCGGACCCGAGCGACGGCCGGGCCGGGCTGCTCGCCGCGACCGAGGCGGGGGTGGACGTGTTCGAGGCAAAGCGGCACCGCCGCAACGAGGCGTTCGACGCAATGCTCGCCGGCTGGCTGAGCAGTGACCGGCGCCGGCTGGGCCAGCTGGTCGGCCGGTTCAACGACGACTTCGAGAGCTACTTTCTGGGAGAAAGATTGGGAGACAGATGACGAAAGGGCCCGCCGCCGCACTGGCTGCCCCGACTGAACAGCTACCGCGGTTCTCGCACCGCCAGATCCTGACCATCTTCGCCGGGCTGATGGCGGGCATGTTCCTGGCCGCGCTGGACCAGACGATCGTGACCACCTCGATCCGGACCATCGCCGACGACCTGAACGGGCTGAGCCTGCAGGCCTGGGTGACCACCGCGTACCTGATCACCTCGACGCTGACCACGCCGCTGTACGGCAAGCTGTCCGACCTCTACGGGCGCAAGCCGCTGTTCCTGTTCGCCATCGCGGTGTTCGTGCTCGGCTCGGTCGCCTGCACGTTCTCCGGTTCGATGTACCAGCTGGCCGGGTTCCGGGCGCTGCAGGGCATCGGTGCCGGCGGGCTGTTCTCGCTGGCGCTGACCATCATCGGCGACCTGGTGCCGCCCCGGGAGCGGGCCAGGTACCAGGGCTACTTCGTCGCGGTGTTCGCCACCTCCAGCGTGCTCGGCCCGCTGGCCGGCGGTTTCCTGGCCGGCCAGCCGGAGATCCTCGGCATCACCGGGTGGCGCTGGGTGTTCCTGGTCAACGTGCCGATCGGCATCCTCGCGCTGCTCATCGTGGCCAAGGTGCTCAACCTGCCGCACACGCCGAGGCGGGCCCGGGTGGACTGGCCGGGTGCACTGGCGCTGACCGCGGGTGTGATACCGGTGCTCCTGGTTGCCGAGCAGGGCCGAACCTGGGGCTGGCTGTCGGCGCCGGCGCTGCTCTGCTACGTCGTCGCGCTCGCGGGGATCGGGCTGTTCCTGCTGGTCGAGCACCGCTACGGCGACGACGCGCTGCTGCCGCTGCGGTTCTTCCGGCACCGGGTGTTCGGCCTCGGCACCGTCGCGTCGCTGATCGTGGGTGTCGGCATGTTCGGCGGGATGGCCGCGCTGCCACTGTACCTGCAGATCGTCAAGGGTGCCTCGCCGACCGAGGCCGGCCTGCTCACCCTGCCGTTGGTGCTGGGCATCATGTCGATGTCCACGCTCACCGGGCGGCTCATCGCGTGGACCGGGCGGTTGAAGCCATGGCCGGTGGCCGGCGCGGTATTGATGATCACTGGGCTCGCGCTGCTCTCCCGGGTCGGGGTGGCCACCCCGCTCTGGGGGTCGATGGTCGGGATGCTGGTGTTCGGGCTGGGTCTCGGCGCGAGCATGCAGCCGCTGACCCTGGCCATGCAGAACGCGATGCCGGCCAGGGACATGGGCGTGACGACCGCGTCGGCCACCTTCTTCCGCCAGATGGGCGGCACGCTGGGCGCGGCCGCCTTCCTGTCCATCCTGTTCAGCACGGTGGGCGGGCGGGTGGCCTCGGCACTGCGGACCGCCTCGGCGACTCCGGCGTTCCAGGCCGCGCTGGCCGACCCGGCCGTGCGGGCCAACCCGGCCGACCAGGCGTTGCTGCGCGTGCTGGCCACCGGCGCCGCGCCGTCGCTGGACGACACCTCGTTCCTGACGCACCTCGACCCCCGGCTGGCCCGGCCGATCCTGGACGGCTTCGCCGCATCGATGTCGCTGGTGTTTCTGGTGGGTGCCGCGGTGCTGGTGATTGGATTGCTGTTGGTGTTGTTGATGCCAGAGTTGCCGTTGCGGACCCAGTCCGGGCTGCAGGCGCGGCTCACCGAGGACGCGCCACCGCCGCCGGTCCCCGGCGCGGCGCACGCCATGGCCGCCGCGGTGCCCGCCACCGTCGCCGCCGAGGTGCCCGACCCACGCCGCCCCCGCTGTACTTCGTGACACATCTGGCTCAGCGGAGCTTGGCGACCTCGGCGACCGTTTCGTCGAGCTGGGCGTCCGAGACGAAGTAGTGCGGTGAGGCGCGAACCAACTGGGTGAGGCCTCGGGCCGACATGTCCAGCAGGGTGGACGGAGCGCGGCTCACCGATGTCGAGATGCCCCTGGCGGACAGCGCCGAGGTGACCTCGGGCGCGGCGAGCCCGTCGACGGTGAACGTGACGATGCCGCACGGCCGCTCGCCGAGGTCGGTCAGTGTGACGCCGGGCAGCTCGGCGAGGCCGGCGCGCAGCCGGTCCGCCTTGCCGCGCACCGCCGCCTCCACCTCGGCCGGGCCGAGCGCCAACAGGTAGTCCACCGCCGCCTTCAGGCCCAGCCGGGCGGCCACGTCGGACTCCCACAGCTCGAACCGCTGGGCGTCCGCCGCCAGCTGGTACTGCCGCGGCGCGGTCCAGGACGCGGAGTGCAGGTCGATCACCGGCGGCTCCAGCTCGCCGACCAGCTCGGGGCGCACGTAGAGGAAACCGGTGCCGCGCGGTGCCCGCAGCCACTTGCGCCCGGTCGCGGACAGCGCGTCCACCCCCAGCGCGCCGACGTCGATGTCGAGCTGCCCGACCGACTGGCAGGCATCCAGCAGCACCAGCGCGCCGACCCGGTGGGCCAGCTCGACGACCTCGCGCACCGGGTTGACCAGGCCGCCGTTGGTCGGCACGTGCACCAGCGAGACCAGCTGGACCCGCTCGTCGAGCATGTCGGCAAGCGCGGCCACGTCGAGCTGCCCGCTCGGGTCGGACGGCACCATCCGCACCGCCGCCCCGGTGCGCCCGGCCTGCTGCAGGATCGCCACCGCGTTGCTGGCGTATTCGGCCTGCGCGACGAGCACCTGGTCGCCGCGGTTCAGCGGAACCGCGTAGAAGAACTGGGTCCAGGCACGGGTGGCGCTGTCCTGCAGCGCGATCGTGCCGGGCCCGGCGGCGTTCAGCAGCCGGGCGATGCCCTCGCGCAACCCGACCAGGTCGTCGGCCCGCTCGTCGGCCGCCTGGTAACCGCCGACCTCCGACTCCCGCCGCAGGTGCTCGATCGTCGCGTCGAGCACCTGCCGTGGCGGCAGCGAGGAGCCTGCGCTGTTCAGGAAGACGCGGTCGCTGCCAGGTGTATCCGAGCGCAGCGTGGCTTCGTCGAGCATGCGATCAGGCCTTGCGGCCCGCCTCGAACTGCTCGTAGTAGTTCTCGTCCTTGGCGCGCTGCCAGGAGTCGTTGACTTCCTTCTCTGCCTCGGTCCGGCCCACCCAGTGCGCGCCCTCGACGCTCTTGCCCGGCTCGAGGTCCTTGTACACGGTGAAGAAGTGCTCGATCTCCAGTTTCTCGAACTGGGCGAGATGGTGGATGTCGCGCAGGTGCTCCAGCCGAGGGTCGGCGGTCGGTACGCAGAGCACCTTGTCGTCGCCGCCGGCCTCGTCGCGCATCTTGAACATGCCGATCGCGCGGCACCGGATCAGGCAACCGGGGAAGGTCGGCTCCTCGACGAGGACCAGGCAGTCCAGCGGGTCGCCGTCCTCGCCGAGGGTGTGATCGATGTAGCCGTAGTCCGCCGGGTACTGGGTCGCGGTGAACAGCGTCCGGTCCAGCTTGATCCGGCCGCTCGCGTGATCCATCTCGTACTTGTTGCGGCAGCCCTTGGGAATCTCGATGGTGACGTCAAACTCCACGGGTATCGCGCGTCCTTTCGCCGGGTCGATCGGGTACCAGGTCGGCGGTACCACTTGGCATGGGTTGGGTCGGGGGCGGGCGTCTAGTGTGGAGCACCGTGCCCCCGACGGAACGACGGACTGCCGCCGACACGCACGAGCGTGATGTCGAGCGGACCATGCCGAACGTATACCCGTCCGGCCGGCGCTCACGCATGTCGGCGAACCGGGATCAACCGGACCCGGACCAGCCGGAACAGCAACGGCGGGTGCCGACCCAGGCCGGCCCGCCGGCGGAGGGTCCCCCGCCGGACCGGGCGGGCAGGCGCGCCTCGGACAAGCCGAATCAGACACCGGACCCGGCGGCGGGGCTAGCCTCCGGCCAGACCACGCCGGGACGTGACGGTGCTGGTCAGGCCGCTGGCCAGGGCGGACCGAGGGCGAACCAGCCGGGCATCGGCTCGTTCGGCGGCCCGCCGAGCCGGGTGGCGCCGGGTCGCGCGGTGCCGAGCCGAGTGCCGCCAGGCCCGAACCAGCCCGGCCCGCGCCAGCCGACCGGGGGCCAGCCGGGTCCGAATCAGCCGAACCGAACCCCGCCGGGTCCGACCCGACCCGGTCCGACTCGGCCTCGCGCAAATCAGCCCGGCCCGAATCAGCCCGGCCCGAGCCAACCTGGGGTGAACCGGCCCGGCCCGAGCCAACCTGGGGTGAACCGGCCCGGCCTGAACCAACCTGGGGTGAACCGGCCCGGCCCGAACCAGCCCGGCCCGAACCAGCTGAACCGGAACCAGCCGGGCCCGAACCAGCCGGGCCCGAACCAGCCGGGCCCGAACCAGCCGGGCCCGAACCAGCCGGGCCCGAACCAGCCGGGCCGGATACGACCGAATAATCGGACCGCCTCGGGCCCGAACCAGTCCGTGTCGAACCAGTCCGTGTCGAATCAGCCAGCCCGAGCCGGGTCGGCGCCCAACCAACTCGTCCCGACGGACAAGCCGAACCCGAGCCAGCAGAGGCCCAGCCAGACTGGCCGGCACCAGATGCCGGCGGGCGATACCCGCTCGCCGTCGAGCGCCACCCCGGCGGCCGTGGCGGCCGTTGGCCAGGCGGCCACCGGGGCGCAGCCGGAGCAGGGCCCCGATACCACGAAGGACCAGGGCAAACGCCGGCGCCGAGACCGGGACGAGAACCAGGACCACGCCGAGACCAAGGCCGAGGACAAGACCAAGGACAGGCACCGGGCCGACGAGGCGCAGGACCCGCCGGACGACGGGGCGCAGCGGCCGGCGAAGCGCGGGATGCTGGGTCGGGTCGGCCACGCGCTGCGGCTGCGCGACCGTACCGGCCGCTCCTGGCTGGCGGTCGGTCTTGTGGCGGTGCTGATCCTCGGGCTGGCCTCCGGCGGGGTACTGGCCGGCCCGAAGCTGGCGCGCACCCTCGGGTTGCGCGGCGCGGAGCACGACTTCCAGCCCAAGGCGCCGCTGCTGCGGCTGGGTCCGCTGGCCTCCGACGCGCCGACCCCGAGCAGCAGCGGGATCTCCGCCGCGCTGGCCAAACCCGCCGCCGCGAAGGGGCTCGGCACGTTGACCGGCGTGGTGCTGGACCCGACCACCGGGCAACAGCTGTGGGGCCGTGACCCGGACCAACCGATGCCGCCGGGTTCCACCAACAAGATTCTGACCACGGCGGCCGTGCTGCTCACCCTCGACCCGACCACCCGGCTCACCACCAAGGTGCTCGCCGGCCCGGCGCCGGACTCGGTGGTGCTGGTCGGCGGTGGCGACCCCACGCTGTCCAGCCTGCCGCCCGGCAGCGACTCGGTCTACCCTGGCGCGGCGAAGCTGGCCAGCCTTGCCGACGAGGTCAAGGCCGCGCACCCCGGCCCGATCCGCTCGGTGGTGATCGACACCGGCATGTTCACCGGGGACGGCATGGCGCCAGGTTGGGACCGCTCGGACATCCAGGGCGGCAACTTCACCCCGATCGGCTCGCTGATCCTGGACGGCGGCCGCGGCAAACCGGACGAGCTGGACCCGCCGCGCAGCGCGACGCCGGCCACCGACGCCGGCAAGGCGCTGGCCCAGCTGCTCGGCGCCGACTCGTCGGCGGTCACCGTCGGCAACGCCGCGCCGAACGCCGCCGAACTGGGCCGGGTCAGCTCGCCGCCGCTGTCCGACCTGGTGGAGATCACCTTGCGGATTTCGGACAACGTGCTCGCCGAGGCGTTGGCCAGGCACCTGGCGATCGCGAAGGGTGACGCGCCGTCCTTCTCCGGGGCGGCCACGGCGGTGCGGGACACGCTGGCCGCCAACGGCTTCAACGTCGACGGGGCGCGCACCGTGGACGGCAGCGGGCTGTCCACCCAGGACCTGGTGCCGGCCAAGGTGCTCGGCCAGATCATGTCGGTCGCGGCCGGCCCGGCCGGTGATCCGAGGGCGGACAAGCTGCGCCCGCTGCTGGCCGGCCTGCCGGTGGCCGGTGGCGACGGCACGCTGGACAACCGCTTCGACACCGGAGCCTCGGCCGAGGGCAAGGGCTGGGTGCGGGCCAAGACCGGCACGCTGACCGGGGTGAGCGCGCTGACCGGCACGGTCACCGACGAGGACGGCCGGCTGTTGACCTTCGCGCTGATGTCCAATGGCGCCTCGCCGGCCGACTCCCGGCCGCTGCTGGACACGCTGGCCGCCACGCTGCGCGGCTGCGGCTGCCGGTAATCCTGGCTACGGCCTGGTAGGTGCCCTGGTAAGTGCGTGGTGCCTCTAGGAGGCGCCACGCACTTACGAACAGCACGCAGACCGTGTGCGAGACCGCCGGAGTCCGTACCGTGGCATTGTGTCGTCCGAAGCGCTGCGCGAGCCGTCCGAGCACGAGTCCGATTCCACAGCCGAGCCCGAGGCCGAGTCCGGGGGTGAGCGCGGGCTGCCGGTTGACTGGGAGCTGGCCGCCCGCACCGCCGCGAAGCTGATGCCGGCCGGCCCGACGGTCAGCCGGGGTGAGGCGCGGGACACCGTTGCGCGGCTGCGCGCCGACTCGGCCACCGCCGAGGGCCACGTGCGGGAGCTCACCAACCTCGGGGCCGGGCTGCCGCTGCTGCCAGCCGACGTGGTGGACCGGCCGTCCTGGGCGGCGGCGGCGACCGCTGGCATGGCGGCGCTGACCAGCGGCGCACGGCTGCCCCCTGTGCCGAACGCCGCCCGCCGGTTCACCGCCGCCACGGCGGGGCTGCAGGCCGGCGCGGTGCTGTCCTACCTCGGCAGTCGGGTGCTCGGCCAGTACGACCCGTTCGGCGGCGCGGACCAGCAGGGACGACTGCTGCTGGTTGCGCCGAACGTGGTCGCCGCGCAGCGCGCGCTGGACGTCCCGCTGGGTGACTTCACCATGTGGGTGTGCCTGCACGAGGCCACCCACCGGTTGCAGTTCACCGCGGTGCCGTGGTTGCGCGACTACTTCTCCGCGCAGGTCACCGAGTTCCTCTCGGCCGCCGAGCAGACCGCGGTCGGGATACTGGAGCGGCTGCCCTCGGCGATCGCGTCGGCGCGGGGCAACAAGGACGGGCTCGGCCTGATCGAGCTGCTGCAGGGCCCCGAGCAGCGTGAGGTGCTGGATCGGCTGCTCGCGCTGACCACCTTGCTGGAAGGCCACGCCGACCACGTGATGGACGCGGTCGGGCCGGCCGTGGTGCCCACCGTGTCCACCATCCGGACCAGGTTCACCGCTCGGCGCCACGGCGGCGGGCTGCTCGACCGGTTGCTGCGCGCGCTGCTCGGCGTGGAGGCGAAGGTCCGCCAGTACGCGGTGGGCTCGGCGTTCACCGACGCGGTGGTGAACGAGGTCGGCATGGCCGGGTTCAACCAGGTGTGGACCTCACCCGACACGCTGCCCACCCGCGCCGAGCTGGCCGACCCGAAAGCCTGGGTCGCCCGTGTGCCGAGGGGCTGAGTCCCTGCACGAGACCGACCGGCCGGTTGGCCGGCCGGCCGACCGGCCCGTCGGCCGGCCGACGGCCGAGGTCGCGCTGGTGCGGGTCGCGGTGCGCCGTGCGCTGGCCGAGGCAGCCGTGCCGCCGGGCACGCCGCTGCTGGTCGCCTGCTCCGGCGGCGCCGACTCGATGGCGCTGGCCGCCGCCGCCGCGTTCCACCGGGACTGGCCGGTGTCCGCCGCCGTGGTCGACCACGGGCTGCAGGACGGCTCGGCGGCGCACGCCGCGCGCACCGCCGCGCTGCTCACCGAGCGGCTGGCCGTCCCGGCCAAGGTGCTGACGGTGCGGGTGGGCGGTCCCGGCGGCATGGAGGCTGCCGCACGGCGCGCCCGCTACCCGGCGCTGCGGTCCGCACTGCCCGGCCCGGACGCCGCTGTGCTGCTCGGCCACACGCTCGACGACCAGGCCGAGACCGTGTTGCTCGGGCTGGGCCGGGGTTCCGGCGGGCGGTCGCTTGCCGGCATGCGGACCTGGGACCGGCCGTGGCTGCGCCCGCTGCTCGGCGTCCGCAGGACCACAACCCGGGCGGTGTGCGCCACGCTCGGCCTGCCGGTCTGGGACGACCCGCACAACACCGAGCCCCGGTTCACCCGGGTCCGGCTGCGCACCGAGGTGCTGCCGCTGCTGGAGGACGTGCTGGCCGGCGGGGTCGCGGAGGCGCTGGCCCGCACCTCGGCGCAGCTGCGCGAGGACGGCGAAGCGCTCGACGAGTGGGCCGCGCTGGCCCGCGAACAGGCCGAGGAGCCGGACCCGCTCCCGGGGACGGCGCTAAGGGCCAAGGTGCTGGTGGGCCATCCGGCCGCGGTCCGGCGTCGGGTGCTGCGTGCCTGGCTGACTGATAACGGCGTGCCCGAACTCACCGATGCCCAACTGCGCCGTTCGGACGATCTTGTCGCAAACTGGCGGGGGCAGGGCGGGATCGCGCTGCCCGGTGGCTTGGCGCTGTCCCGAGATCATGGCAGGCTCGTGCTGGCGAAGCCGGTCGAGTAACGCCTCGAGAGGCCGAGCAGGCATGTGCTCATGAGGGTCCGCCCCGACGAGGAGGCAGCCAGTCTTGTACGACGGTGACATCGCGTCGGTCCTGATCACAGAGCAACAACTCAGAGAGAAGATCGCCGAGCTCGCCGAGCAGTTGGGCCGCGACTACGCCGAGCGTTGCCCGGGCACCACACCGGCCAGCGACCTGGTGCTGGTGGGCGTGCTCAAGGGCGCGGTGATGTTCATGACCGACCTGGCCAGGGCGTTGCCGCTGCCGGTCCAGCTGGAGTTCATGGCGGTCAGCTCGTACGGCTCGGCAACCTCGTCGTCGGGGGTGGTGCGGATCCTCAAGGATCTGGATCGGGACGTCGCCGGGCGGCACGTGCTGATCGTCGAGGACATCATCGACTCAGGGCTCACGCTGTCCTGGCTGCTCAAGAACCTGGAAGCGCGCAACCCCGCCTCGCTGGGGGTGTGCACCCTGCTGCGCAAGCCGGACGCGATGTCGATGGACGTACCAGTGCGCTACATCGGCTTCGACATACCGAACGAGTTCGTCATCGGCTACGGCCTCGACTTCGGCGAGCGCTACCGCGACCTCCCCTTCATCGCCACCCTGGCCCCCGCCGTCTATGCCTGAAGGCTCGTGAGTGAAAAGTAACGCTATAGCGTTACTTTTCACTCACGAGGCCGGAGGCCGGCTAGAGCAGGCCGCCGCCGTGGAAGGCCTGGGTGCCGTTGACAAGGGACACCTTGCCGAGGTCGCCGTTGCTGTTCGCGTAGTCCAGCGCGGAGGCCAGGTCGGCGACGCCGTTGGTGCCAGGCGCCGGCTCCAGGTTCAACGTGCTGAGCAGGCCGAACGCCCTGCCGGACGAGTCGAGGAAGCCGCTGCCGGAGTCGCCGGGCACGCCGGGGGACACGGTGGCCACCTCGTGCTCCCGGCCGCCGCCGCTGTCCGAGAGGTTCACGCCCTGCTTCGGCGAGGCCAGCGGTGTGCCCTGGCGCAGGCTGGAGTTCTGGTAGCTGTACACCGTGGCGCCGGCGCCCACCGCGCCGCGGTGCAACCCGGTCGGACCACCGAACGCCGGTACCGACGGGTTGACCCTGTCCTCGTCCGCCGAGTCGATCTCGACAAGGGCGAAGTCGTTGTAGGCGCACAGGTCTTTGTTCTTCTCGCCCCTCTCCTGCATGGTCAGCCAGGAGTTGTAGACGAGCTTGCCCGGTTCGCTCGCGCCCTGAATCTTGATCTTGGTGCCAAGCGGGGCGGACTTCGAGGTGCACCCGTCGGTCTCGCTGTCGTTGCCGGTGCCGGTGCAGTGCGCGGCCTGGCCGATCAGCACCTTGCCCCCGGCGCGGAACACGAAGTTCGCGGTGCACTGCCCCTGCGGGCTCTGCAGCATCACACCGGGATGGATCGTCGCGGAGTTCGCCGGGGCGAAGTCGGCGGCGTGCGCGGCCCCGGGCAGCGTGACGGCAGCCGCGGTGGTGGCGCCCATCACCAGGCCCACGGCGGCCAGGCAGCGCAGCAGGCGGCCGGAGCGGTTGATGGCATGAACGAACATGAACACTCCTGGCGGCAACGCGGTCGGTCTCGGCCGGGTAGCTGGTGAAAGTTGACGGAGCACGGCGGTTCCCGGCGGGCGCCAGGGGTCATCCTGGTAACGACGAGGTGGGCGCGAGGATGCGTTGATCCAGCGGGATCCTTACCCTCGTCATGAGAATCCTCCCAGCTCGCCGCGACGGAGCACGGGGGTCCGAGGGGACACGTCCGGGCGAACGCTACCGGGCGGGTGTGTGCTGGGTCGCCGACGGGAACAGCGCCGCCGGTCGGCGCGTTGGAGCGGTTACGAGACATCCGTTGAACGGACCGGCAGACGGTTGGCGCGCTTGCCCGGTACGTTGGGTACTCTTGGGTGCTTAAGTACGTCGTCGAGGCTGGCTCGTAGCGACCGGTGGCGAACGTCCTCGCGCGGGCGGTTGAGGGCCCGGGCACATAGAGGGAGGGTCGAGGCCTCGGAGGCCGCATCTGCATGGACCGCAAGCGTCTGCTCCGTAACCCGCTGACTTGGATCCTGGCGGCGTTGCTCCTGTATGTCATTTTCAGTCAGTTCTTCGATGACTCGCGGGGTTACACCCAGGTAGCGACGTCCCAAGCGCTGAGTCAGGTCACCAGTGGAAACGTCGCCAACGCGACGATCCTGGACAAGGAGCAGCAGCTCCGCCTCGACCTGAAGAACTCGGTCTCGGCGAACAACGGCAACAAGGACAACATCCAGACCAACAAGATCGTCACGCAGTATCCGGCCGGCGGCGGCGAGCAGATCTTCACCACGCTGCGCGACGCCAAGACCGAGTTCAACACCGAGGTCCGCCAGGAGTCGTTCCTCACCCAGCTGCTGTTCTACCTGATTCCGCTGGGGCTGGTGCTGCTGCTGCTGTTCTGGATGATGAACAGCGCGCAGGGCGGCGGCAACCGGGTGCTGTCCTTCGGCAAGTCGAAGGCCAAACAACTGTCCAAAGACATGCCGAAGACCACCTTCGGCGATGTGGCCGGCGCGGACGAGGCCGTCGAGGAACTGGGCGAGATCAAGGACTTCCTGCAGAACCCGGCTCGCTACCAGGCGCTCGGCGCGAAGATTCCCAAGGGCGTGCTGCTCTACGGGCCACCGGGTACCGGCAAGACGCTGCTGGCCCGTGCGGTGGCCGGCGAGGCGGGCGTGCCGTTCTACTCGATCTCCGGGTCGGACTTCGTGGAGATGTTCGTCGGCGTCGGCGCGTCCCGGGTGCGCGACCTGTTCGAACAGGCCAAGCCGAACGCGCCGTGCATCATCTTCGTCGATGAGATCGACGCGGTCGGCCGCCAGCGCGGCGCCGGGCTCGGCGGTGGCCACGACGAGCGCGAGCAGACGCTGAACCAGCTGCTGGTCGAGATGGACGGCTTCGACGCGCGCGGCGGCATCATCCTGATCGCGGCCACCAACCGGCCGGACATCCTGGATCCCGCACTGCTGCGTCCCGGCCGGTTCGACCGGCAGATCCCGGTCGGCGCGCCCGACCTCGCCGGCCGCCGCGCCATCCTGAAGGTGCACGCCAAGGGCAAGCCGCTGGCCGCCGACGCCGACCTCGACTCGCTGGCCAAGCGGACCGTCGGCATGTCCGGCGCCGACCTGGCCAACGTGATCAACGAGGCCGCGCTGCTGACCGCACGGGAGAACGACACCCAGATCAACGCCGCGTCCCTCGAGGAGGCGGTCGACCGGGTGATCGGTGGCCCACGCCGCAAGAGCAAGATCATCTCGGAGCAGGAGCGCAAGCTCACCGCCTACCACGAGGGCGGGCACGCGCTGGCCGCATGGGCGATGCCGGACCTGGAGCCGGTCTACAAGCTCACGATCCTGCCCCGGGGCCGCACCGGCGGGCACGCGCTGGTCGTCCCCGAGGACGACAAGGGCCTGATGACCCGCTCGGAGATGATCGCAAGGCTGGTCTTCGCGATGGGTGGGCGCAGCGCGGAGGAACTGGTGTTCCACGAGCCGACCACCGGCGCGTCCAGCGACATCGACCAGGCCACCAAGATCGCCAAGGCGATGGTCACCGAGTACGGCATGAGCGCCCGGCTCGGCGCGGTGCGCTACGGCCAGGAACACGGCGACCCGTTCCTCGGCCGCACCATGGGCACCCAGCCGGACTACTCGGTCCAGGTGGCGCAGGAGATCGACGAGGAGGTGCGCAAGCTCATCGAGGCGGCGCACACCGAGGCGTGGGAAATCCTCAACACCTACCGGGACATCCTGGACGACCTGGTGTTCGAGCTGCTGGAGAAGGAGACGCTCACCCGCGTCGACCTGCAGCGGATCTTCTCCGACGTGGCCAAGCGGCCCCGGATCACCGCGTTCAACGACTTCGGTGGGCGTACCCCTTCGGACAAGCCGCCGATCCAGAGCCCTGCCGAGCTGGCCAAGGAGCGCGGTGATCCGTGGCCGCCGCAGCACCAACCGGAGCGGCAGCCCACCCCGGTGGGCACCGTCGGTGGCGGGCACAAGGGCCTGCCGAGCCCCAACGGTGGCCTGCCGACGCCGGGCGGCGGCTCGCCGCCCCCCAACGGCCAGCCCGGCCCGAACGGCGGGGTGCCCAGCCCGCCCTACGGCGGCGGCGAGCCCGGATACCCACCGCAGGGCGGCGGCTACCCGCCCGGCGGGCGGGAAGGCTATCCGGCCGACGGTGCCCGCGCCGGGCGCAAGCCCACCAACGCGACCAACCCGAGCAACGCGCGCAACAACAACGCGGGCCGCAACAGCGGCGGCCCGGCCAGCAACGGCCCGAACAACGGCCCGAACAGTGCTGTCCCGCCGAACTACGGCGCCCCGCCGGACTGGCGGCCGGCCATCCTGCCGCACGGCCAGGAGTGGCCGCCGCCGAACAAGTGGGGCGGCGAGAGCGGCGGTGGCAAGGGCAGCCAGCAGGGCCGCGACGGCGGCTCCTGGGGCGAGGACGGTTCCTGGCAGGGCACCAGGGACGAGGCGGACCGCGACCAGCCCGGCCGGGACGACGGTTGGCCCACCCCCGGCAGGGACGGTGGGCGCTGAGCGTCGATCGGCTGCCACCGGTGTCCGCGCCTGAGTCCGGCGCGAGCAACGGTTCGGGGGTCGCGCCGCGTCACGAGGCGGCGCGGCGCGTGTTCGACCGGGAGCGCGCGGAGGCGGCGATCCGCGAGCTGCTGTACGCGGTCGGCGAGGACCCGGAGCGGGAGGGTCTCGCGGAGACGCCCCGCCGGGTGGCCAAGGCCTACCAGGAGATGTTCGCCGGGCTCTACTCCGACCCCGACGAGGTGCTGGCCAAGACGTTCGACGAGGACCACGACGAGCTCGTGCTGGTCCGCGACATCCCGCTCTACAGCGTCTGCGAGCACCACCTGGTGCCGTTCCACGGCATGGCCCACGTCGGCTACATCCCGGCGAAGGACGGCCGGGTCACCGGGCTGAGCAAGATTGCCCGCCTTGTCGACCTGTACGCCAAGCGGCCCCAGGTGCAGGAACGGCTCACCAAGCAGATCGCCGACGCGCTGGTGCGCCGGCTCGCCCCGCGCGGGGTGATCGTGGTGATCGACGCCGAGCACCTGTGCATGGCCATGCGCGGCATCCGCAAGCCCGGCGCACGGACCATCACCTCGGCCGTGCGCGGCCAGTTCACCGGTGACGCGGCGTCCCGCGCGGAGGCGCTCTCGCTGATCCGGGGCCGGTGAGGACCCCCGCCCCGGGCCTGCCCCGCCCGGACCGGTGCGCGCTGGTCGGGGTGCTGAACGTGACACCGGACTCGTTCTCCGACGGCGGCCGCTACCTCGGGCCGGACGACGCCGTCGCGCACGGCCTGCGGCTGGTCGCCGAGGGTGCCGACCTGATCGACGTCGGCGGCGAGTCCACCCGGCCCGGTGCGCGGCGGATACCCGCCGGTGAGGAGCTGCGCCGTGTGCTGCCGGTGCTCTCCGCGCTGGCCGGCGAGGGGGTGGCGTGCAGCGTGGACACCACCCGCGCCGAGGTTGCCGAGGCTTCGCTTTCGGCCGGTGCGACGGTGGTCAACGACGTGTCCGGCGGCCTGGCCGACCCGGGCATGGCGAAGGTGGTCGCCGCCGCGGGGGTGCCCTGGATTCTGATGCACTGGCGCGGGCACAGCGACCGGATGGGTGAGCTGGCGGTCTACTCCGATGTGGTGGCGCAGGTCCGCGACGAGCTGTCCGCCAGGGTGGACGCGGCGGTCACCGAGGGAGTGGACCCTTCGATGCTGGTCATCGACCCGGGGTTGGGCTTCGCCAAGCACGCCGGGCACGACTGGGCGCTGCTGCACCGGCTGGACGTGCTGCTCGGGCTCGGCCTGCCGGTGCTGGTCGGCGCGTCACGCAAGCGGTTCCTCGGCCGGCTGCTGGCCGACCCGGCGGGTGAGCCCCGCCCGGCGCCGGGGCGTGAGGTGGCCACCTCGGCCCTGTCCGCGCTGGCCGCCGCCGCCGGCGCCTGGGGCGTCCGGGTACACGACGTCGCGGCCTCCCGGGACGCGGTGCTGGTCGGCCGTGCCTGGCGGTCCGGCTCGGCGGAGCCCGCCGGGACTGAGCCGGGGGAGGCCGGGTGTGGCTGACCGGATCGTGCTGACCGGGCTGCGCGAGCGCGGCCACCACGGGGTGTTCGGCCACGAGCGCCGCGACGGCCAGGACTTCCTGGTCGACCTCACCGTCTGGGCCGACCTTGCCCCGGCCAGCCGTTCCGACGATCTGGCCGACACGCTGGACTACGGCGCGCTGGCCACCGCGGCCGCCGCCGTGGTGGCCGGCCCACCGCTGCGGCTGATCGAGGCACTGGCCAGCCGGATCGCGGAGCGGGTACTCGGCTCGGACCAGCGGATCGAGGGAGTCGAGGTGACCGTGCACAAACCGTCCGCCCCGATCCCGCTGACGTTCGCCGACGTCGCGGTCACCATCCACCGGACCCGCCGATGACTTCTCGCGGGACGGGGGTGGGGGTGAGCACGGCGGTGATGTCGCTGGGGTCGAACCTGGGTGACAGGTTCGGCTACCTACGCCTGGCGGTGCACGGCTTCGCGGCCGAACTGGTGGCCGTCTCGCCGGTGTACGAGACGGCGCCGTGGGGCGGGGTCGAACAGCCGGACTTCCTCAACGCGGTGCTGATCGTCGCCGCGCAGGACCACCACGAGTGGGACTGGCTGCGCCGCGCCAAGGCGCTCGAGGCCGAGGCCGGCCGGGTGCGTGGGGTGCACTGGGGCCCGCGCACGCTGGACGTCGACGTGGTGACAGTGCGCGGGCCGGACGGTCCGGTGCACAGCGAGCACCCCGACCTGTTGCTGCCGCACCCCGGAGCGGCGATGCGCAACACGGTGCTTCGGCCGTGGCTGGACATCGACGCCGCGGCCGAGTTGCCCGGCCGGGGTCCGGTGGCCGCGCTGCTCGCCGCGCTGCCCGACCCGGACGCGGGCCTGCGCCGGCTCGACGACCTGACACTGTCACCACCGGGAGGTCAGCGGTGAAGCCAACCACGGTACGCGAGCTGGTGTCGGTCTTCGTCGTGGTCGGCGTGATCTGTTACCTGCTCACCCGGCTGTACTACCCGAGCCTGCCGCCGCTGCCGCTGTTCGCCGGCATCACGCTGCTGGTGCTCGCCGTGTTGGAGCTGGTGTGGGGCTACTTCCTGAAGGCCCGGATCGAGGGCAAGCCGGACACCAAGCCCGTCGAGCCGCTGGTGGCGGCCCGGGCGGTGGCGCTGGCCAAGGCCTCGGCGTTGGCCGGCGCGGCGCTGGCCGGGATCTGGGGTGGGCTGCTCGCCTACCTGCTGCCCCGCCGCGGCCAGCTCGCCGCCGCCGCGGACGACACCCCGAGCGCGGTGATCGGCCTGGTCAGCGCCCTCGCCCTGGCCGCCGCCGGCCTGTACCTGCAACACTGCTGCCGCACACCGCTGGACGACAGAGACGACAGAGACGACAGAGACGGCAGGGACGGCAGGGCCAACGACACCCACGCCCACTGACCCCCTGGCCCCCGCCCGGCACCGTGGACCCTCCTAACGTGCGTTCTGTTCGTGCCGTGCGTGCCGGATAGCACACGACCGGTGACGGGCGTGGCGTTACGCTCTGCGCGTGTCGCACAGCCAGCCGCCGTCCGGGCCATTCGGCGGCCCCAGCCCGGGCGGACCACCGGAGGGCCCCGGCGGTGGCTGGGCGGGCGGTCCGGCGAGTGGTCCGCCGGGCGGTGGAAAGAGCGCGGCGGTGCTCTACCGGGAACGGGTCCGGCGCGGCCGGCGCGGCGTGCTCACCACCGTCGTCGGGCTGGTGCTGCTGGGTATATGCGGTTTGTTGATCTTCGGTCTGTACCTCGCGCAGTTCGGCGTGGTGGGCGTGACGGTCGGCACGCTGGGCGCGTTGCTGCCGGTCGGGCCGGTGGTGGCGGCGTTCCTGTGGTTGGACCGCTGGGAGCCCGAGCCGCCGAGGATGCTGCTGATCGCGTTCCTCTGGGGCGCCTGCTTCGCCACCCTGGTCGCGCTGATCTTCAACAGCAGCGCCGAGGCGGCGGCCGCGCTGGCCTACGGCGACGACACCGGCTCGACGATCAGCGCGGTGTTCGTGGCGCCCTGGGTGGAGGAGGCCCTGAAGGGCTCGTTCCTGCTCGGGCTGCTGCTGTTCCGGCGCCGCGAGTTCGACGGCGTGCTGGACGGGGTGGTCTACGCCGGGGTGGTCGGCGCCGGTTTCGCGTTCACCGAGAACATCCTCTACCTGGGCCGGGCCTTCGCCGACGGAGTGGCCGGTGGTGGCGGCGAGGTGCTCAGCGTGCTGATCCTGCGCGGGGTGATCTCGCCGTTCGCGCACCCGCTTTTCACCGCGATGACCGGCATCGCACTGGGTATCGCGACGAACGCGCGCCACCTCATCGTGCGGCTGCTCCTGCCGGTACTGGGCTATCTGCTCGCGGTACTGCTGCACGGACTGTGGAACGCCTCCGGTCTGCTCGGTGGCGCCGGCCTGATCGGCATCTACGTAATGGTCATGCTGCCGATCTTCTTCTTCGTGGTCGCCGTGGTGCTCTACCAGCGCAGGCGGGAGCAGCGGATCATCTCCGCCGAGCTGCCCGGCTTCGCGGCCGCCGGCTGGATCGCGCCCAGCGAGGTCGGGCTGCTGCAGAGCCTTGCCGGGCGCCGCGGTTGGCTGCGCGCGGTGCGGCGCCGGTCCGGCCCCGAGGTGGCCCGGATGGTGGAGCAGTACCAGTCGGCGGTCACCGAGCTGGCCATCCTGCGGCACCGGATGGCGCGCGGCTCACTCGGCACGCACGCCCGGCAGTGGCACGACGAGCTGCTGGAAGAGGTACTGGTCAGCAGGGCCCTTGCGGTCGGCTCGCCGGACGCGCTGCACGCCGCCTGGGGTCGGCGCACCCCGCCGCCGGGCTGGCTGCCGCCGTCCCCGCCGGCTCCCGGCGACCGGGATTGGCCTGGCCAGGGCCACCGGCACGCCGCGGCGCCCGGCCACCCGCCGTTCGGCTCGCCACTTGACTGAGCCGAAGGCGCACGACGAAGAGCGTGTCGTGCGCCTTCGGCTCTCACGGGGCACAAGGGCCACGCCACGCGGTAGTAAGGCCGGCCCGGCGAGGCTCCGGAGGAGTTCCGGCGAAGGCCGGGCAGTGCATGTCCGCAAGAACCCGTCAGCGCGAACAGGCCCAAACGGGCGTGAAGCCGGTCACCACGGGTGGCATCGTCTTGGCCTTGGGCCTAGCGTGCTTCCCGCCTGCTCACTCGTCTGGTACCCAGCACCTCGCGGGACTGGAACGAACACGGGAGAACCGATGCACGCCTGCGGCCACGGCGCCGAGCGAGTTGACCGACCGGCCAGGTTGGCGGTCGGTGTGGTGTCCGCCGGGCGGGTCGGTTCGGCGCTTGGCGCCGCGTTGGCCGCCGCCGGGCACCAGGTGATCGCTACCTCCGGGGTGTCCCGCGCTTCGATGCGCCGGGCCGAGGCGCTGCTGCCCGGGGTACCGCTGCAACCGCCCGACGAGGTGGTCCGGCACGCAGACCTTGTGCTGCTGGCGGTCCCCGACGATGTGCTGCCCGGCCTGGTGACCGGGCTGAGCCGGGCGGACTGCTTCCGGCCCGGCCAGATCGTCGTGCACACCTGCGGCGCGCACGGGGTCGGCGTGCTCGAGCCGGCCGCGGCGCGCGAGGTGCTTCCGCTGGCGCTGCACCCGGTGATGACGTTCACCGGCGGCCAGGAGGACGTGCAGCGGCTCACCGCCTGCTCGGTCGGGGTGACCGCCGCCGAGTTCGACGAGGCCGCATGGAGCGTCGGCGAGGCGCTGGTGGTCGAGATGGGTGCCGAGCCGGTCCGGGTGCCCGAGCGGGTCCGCCCGCTCTACCACGCCGCGCTGGCGCACGGGGCCAACCACCTGGTCACCCTGGTCCGCGACTGCGTCGAGCTGCTGGAACAGGCCGGCGTGCGGCCCGCCGAGCAGCTGGTCGCGCCGTTGCTGTCCGCCGCGCTGGACAACGCACTGCGCCACGGTGACCGGGCGCTGACCGGCCCGGTGGCCAGGGGCGACGCCGGGACCCTTCGCACCCATCTTCACGAGCTGGCCGAGCACAATCCCGAGGTGTCGGCCAGCTACCGGACGCTCGCCGAACGCACCGCGCGGCGGGCGGTTGCCGCCGGCCTGCTCGCCGAGCACGACGCCCGTGCGGTGTGGACCACGCTGGAGGAAGCCCCATGAAAGGCCCGCGCGGCCGCGGCTACACCGCCGGCCAGTTGACCGTGCACGACGAGCCGGCCCGGCTCACCGAGGTGACCACCGCGCTGCGCGGAGTCGGCCGCAAGGTCACCCTGGTTCCCACCATGGGCGCGCTGCACGCCGGGCACGTGGAGCTGATCCGGCACGCCCGCCGCGCGCCCGGCGCCAGCGTCACCGTCGTGTCGATCTTCGTCAACCCGCTGCAGTTCGGCGAAGGCGAGGACCTTGACCAGTACCCGCGCACCCTCGAGGCGGACCTGGAGACATGCCGCCAGGAAGGCGTGGAGCTGGTGTTCGCACCCAGCCAGGCGGCGATGTACCCGGCCAGCACCGGCATCGCGGTGCACCCCGGTGAGCTGGGCGGTGAGCTGGAGGGGGCCGTCCGGCCGGGGCACTTCGCCGGCGTGCTCACCGTGTGCAGCAAGCTGTTCGGCATCGTGGCACCGCAGCTGGCCTACTTCGGCGAGAAGGACTACCAGCAGCTGGTGCTGCTGCGCCGACTCACCCACGAGCTGAACCTCGGCGTGCACGTGGTCGGCGTGCCGACCGTGCGGGAGCGCGACGGGCTGGCGCTGTCCTCGCGCAACGTCTACCTCAGCCTGGACGAGCGGCGCCGCGCGGTGGTGCTGTCCGCCGCGCTGGCCGCCGGCCGGCATGCCGGCCGGCGCGGTGCTCAGGCCGCGCTGGATGCCGCGCGCCAGCTGCTGGCCGACGAGCCGGAGCTCGAGCTGGACTACCTCGAGCTGCGCGACCCTGACCTGCGGGCCGCGCCGGAGCAAGGCCCGGCCCGGCTGCTGGTCGCCGCCCGGCTCGGCAAGACCCGGCTGATCGACAACACCGCACTGACACTGGGCACTCCGCCGAGGGAGTACTGATGATTCGCACCATGCTCAAGTCGAAAATCCACCGAGCCACGGTGACCAAGGCCGACCTGCACTACGTCGGCTCGGTCACCGTGGACGAGGACCTGATGGACGCGGCCGACCTGCTGCCCGGCGAACAGGTCGCCATCGTCGACATCACCAACGGCGCCCGGCTGGAGACCTATGTCATCGCCGGGGCGCGGGGCAGTGGCGTGCTGGGCATCAACGGCGCCGCCGCGCACCTGGTGCACCCCGGCGACCTGGTCATCCTGATCTCCTACGCGGCGATGGACGACGCGCAGGCGCGTAGCTACCGGCCGAGGATCGTGTTCACCGACGCCGACAACCGGATGGCCGACCTCGGCGCCGACCCCGGGCACGCGCCGGAAGGCTCCGGGCTGGTCTCCGGGGCCGGTGCCGCTACCTCGGCCGTCGGCTCCTGACCGTGCTGCTCTGCATCGACATCGGCAACACCCAGATAGCGCTGGGCCTCTACGCCACCGACCGCGAGCAGGCCGGCGCGGACGACGTGGAGCTGATCCGCCCGCCGCTGCTGCGCCAGTGGCGGATGCGCACCGACCCGAGGATGACCTCCGACGAGCTGCAGATGGCCATCACCGGCATGCTCGGTGAACGCGCCGGTCAGATCACCGGCATCGCGGCGCTGTCCACCGTGCCCCTGCTGCTGCGCGAGCTGCGCCTGATGGCGGCGCAGCAGCGCGACCGGGTGCACGCGGTGATCGTCGAGCCGAAGGTGCGCACCGGGGTGCCGGTGCTGGTGGACAACCCCAAGGAGGTCGGCGCGGACCGGGTGGTGAACACCCTCGCCGCGCACCGGCTGTTCGGCACCGCGGCGGTGGTGGTCGACTTCGGCACCTCCACCAACATCGACGTGGTGTCCAGCAAAGGCGAGCTGCTCGGCGCCGCGATCGCGCCGGGCATCGAAATCTCCTCGGACGCGCTGGCCGCCAGGGCCGCCGCGCTGCACACCGTGGAGCTGGTCCGGCCGCGCTCGGCGATCGGGCGCAACACCGTGGAGTGCCTGCAGGCCGGCATCCTGTTCGGCTTCACCGGCCAGGTGGACGGCCTGGTCCGGCGCATCCTGGAAGAGCTGGCCACCGACTACAAGACCGACCCGGACACGGTGACCGTGCTGGCCACCGGAGGGCTGGCCCCGCTGATCGTGTCCGAGTCGGAGACCATCACCGAGCACGTGCCGGAGCTCACCCTGCTCGGGCTGCGCCAGGTCTACCTGCGCTCGGTGAGCCGCACCGCGCGCAGCACCCTGGTACGCAGCGGCAGCTCGAAGCTGCCGTCGTCGCCGAACAGGTCCGGCCGGGTGGCGAAGTAGTCCCGAATCCGGCCGGACGCTCTTTCGCGCTCTTCGGGTGTACTGAGCAGTGCCCAGGAATGTGTGCCGAGCACATCGATCAGCCCAGCTACGGTGAGCCGCTGGGAGTGGCCGAACTCGGCCCGTTCCCGCGGTGCGAACGCCCGATCCGCCGGCAACGGGTCCGGCTGGTCGCCACCCTGGGGTATCCCGGCTACCCGGCGGCCCCGGGCGGCGGCGTGAGCGGTTCGGTTGCAGTTAGTCTGTGGGGCGCAAGCTCGTTCCTCGCCCAAGCCCGCCGGGCTGGGTTTACCGCTCGCGGCCCAGGTGGCGCAGCATCCGCGAGCATCTCGCCGCGCGGTGTCGTGCCGGCTGGTCCTCAGGTGTCATGGCGGGGACGTTACGGGGTGCTGTTCCGGCGTTCGGGGTACTTTTCGCGTCCACTCGGCCCACTGCGCGGCACTGTGCTGCCCGGCGGCTAACGTTGCGCGGCGTGACGAATGACGGAAATGCACCTGACGCCGATCTTCCCGAGCAGATGCGGGTGCGCCAGGCCAAGCGGGCGGCGATGCTCTCGGAGGGGAGTGACCCCTACCCGGTGGTGCTGCCGCGCACCCATTCGCTGATCCAGGTGCGGGAGCAACATCAAGGATTGCCGGCGGATACCAACACCGGCGACCTGGTCGGGGTGGCCGGCCGGGTGGTCTTCTTGCGCAATACCGGAAAACTATGTTTTGGAACACTCCGCGCGGGCGACGGCACCGAGCTTCAGGCAATGCTCAGCTTGGCCGGTGTCGGCGCGGGCGAGCTGGCCCGATGGAAGGCTCAGGTCGATCTGGGCGACCACGTATTCGTGCACGGGGAGGTCATCACCTCGCGCCGGGGCGAGTTGTCCGTGTTCGCCGACGAATGGGCGATGGCGGCGAAGTCGCTGCGACCACTACCAGTTGCGCACAAGGAGTTGTCGGAAGAGACCCGGGTTCGGCAGCGTTACGTCGACCTCATCATGCGGCCCAAGGCCCGCGAGACGCTGCTCATGCGGGCCGAGGTGGTGCGCTCACTTCGACATGTCCTGCATGACGAGGGATTCGTCGAAGTAGAGACACCCATGTTGCAACTGTTACATGGCGGTGCGACGGCCCGCCCATTTGTCACACACTCGAACGCCTTGGACATCGACCTCTACTTGCGCATCGCTCCCGAACTCTACCTCAAGCGCGCGGCGGTCGGCGGTATCGAACGAGTCTTTGAGATCAACAGAAACTTCCGAAACGAGGGTATTGACTCGTCACACTCGCCCGAGTTCGCGATGCTCGAGGCCTATGCCGCCTACGGCAGCTACGACACCATCGCCGAACTGACAAAACACCTGGTCATGTCCTGTGTGCAGGCCCTGTACGGCTCCACCGCGGTGCACCACGCGGACGGCTCCACACATGATCTGGGTGGAAAGTGGCGCGAGGTGACCCTGCACGAGGCGGTGTCCGAGGTGCTGGGCACGGCGGTAACCCTGGACACACCGGTCGAGGCGCTGCGCGGCTATGCCGACTCCCACGAGGTCCCGGTCAAGGACAACGCCAGCGCTGGGGAGATAGCGCTGGAACTGTTCGAGAAACTGGTCGAGCACACGTTGATCGAGCCCACCTTCGTGCGTGATTATCCGGTTGAGGTGCGCCCGCTGACCAGACAGCATCGGGGCGACCCCCGCCTCGCCGAGGCATGGGACCTGTTCGTCTTCGGTTTCGAACTGGCCACCGGCTACTCGGAGCTGGTCGATCCGGTGGTCCAGCGGGAACGGCTGGAGGCGCAAGCGCGACTCGCCGCCGCTGGTGACGAGGAGGCCATGCAGGTGGATGAGGACTTCCTGCGGGCCTTGGAATACGGAATGCCGCCGTCCGGCGGCATGGGAATGGGGATCGACCGGCTGCTGATGACACTGACCGGTCTCGGTATCCGCGAGACGATACTTTTCCCTCTGGTGCGACCGGAATGAGTGGCCTGCCGAGGTTGGACTCGACATCCAGACGGAATTAGGTCTAATCTTGCTGGCGAAGCTCAACCGGCTCTCGACTGCCAACGTCGTCCGAGTGGGCCAGTTCATCTCTCGAAAAATTTTTGGAGGGCCGCCGAAGTGGCGCAGAAGGTCACAGTTTCGCTGATTGACGATCTGGACGGCGACAAGGCCGATGAGACCGTTGAGTTCGGTCTGGACGGCAAGAACTACGAGATCGACCTGTCCAGTGGCAATGCCGGGAAGCTGCGCGATGCGCTGGCGGATTACGTAGCGTCCGCCCGCCGTCCGGGTGGCCGGCGTCGCTCCGGAGGGGCCGCCTCGGCCGCCGCCGCCGCTGCTCGCCGTCCAGCCGTGGACCGCGAGCAGAACCAGGCCATCCGGGACTGGGCGCGCAAGCGCGGCATGAAGGTCTCCGACCGCGGCCGCATCCCGGCCGACGTGCTGGACGCGTACCACCAGGAGAATTGACCTCGCTGCGGTATGGGCGAGGCGTGCTCGCAACCTGGGTGAGGTGTGCTCGCGGAGCGCGCTCGCCAGGGGTTGCTCGCAATGTCTTCTGGGGGTGCAACCCCCAGACCCCGCCCGGCGGGGCTTCGCCCCCCGGACCCCCCACCGTGGCTGGGCAACGTGCTCTCGTAGGGCGCTCGGCCGTTGGGGCGGTGGGGCGTCTTGTGGGGGGTGCAACCCCACACGCCGCCCGGCGGGGCTTCGCCCCCGGACCCCTCACCGCGGTTGGGCAACGTGCTCGTGTCCGGCCGCGTGGTTGTCTGCGGCCTGGTTCGGCGCTCGCTCGGCCGCTCTGGCTGAGGTGTGCACCCCGTTGGGTGGATGTTCGCGTAGGGCTTAAGCCGTAGGCTGGGAGGCCTCCAACGGGGTGGAATGCCTGGGCGGGGCCTGGGTGTTGAACCCTAGTGAGTGGGCGGCGAGCGGGTTGCTTGTCCGCATGTGAAGCGCTAGCCCCTCGCCGGCCGATACAGTGGTCATACGGTGCCGGCACGCTGAGGCAACTGCCGAGGCAACTACAGGCGGGCCGACACAGCTGTCGCAGTCATGGGGAGTGCGCATGTTCGAGAGGTTTACCGACCGCGCGAGGCGGGTGGTCGTCCTGGCCCAAGAGGAAGCCAGGATGCTCAACCACAACTACATCGGCACCGAGCACATCCTCCTGGGGCTCATCCACGAGGGTGAGGGTGTCGCGGCCAAAGCGCTGGAGTCGCTGGGTATTGCGCTCGAGGGCGTCCGCCAGCAGGTCGAGGAGATCATCGGCCAGGGCCAGCAGGCGCCGAGCGGGCACATCCCGTTCACGCCGAGGGCCAAGAAGGTGCTGGAGCTGTCACTGCGCGAAGCGCTGCAGCTCGGCCACAACTACATCGGCACGGAGCACATCCTGCTCGGCCTGATCAGGGAGGGCGAGGGCGTCGCGGCCCAGGTCCTGGTCAAGTTGGGCGCGGACCTCAACCGGGTCCGCCAGCAGGTGCTCCAGTTGCTGTCCGGTTACCAGACCGGCAAGGAGTCCTCGGAGAGCACGACGCGTGGCGAGGGCACCCCGTCCTCGTCGCTGGTGCTCGACCAGTTCGGGCGCAACCTCACCGCCAACGCGCGGGAGGGCAAGCTCGACCCGGTCATCGGCCGGGGCAAGGAGATCGAGCGGGTCATGCAGGTGCTGTCCCGCCGTACCAAGAACAACCCGGTGCTGATCGGCGAGCCCGGCGTCGGCAAGACCGCCGTCGTGGAGGGCCTCGCGCAGCTGGTGGTCAAGGGCGAGGTCCCGGAGACGCTGAAGGACAAGCAGCTCTACACGCTGGACCTCGGCTCCCTGGTGGCCGGCTCCCGCTACCGCGGTGACTTCGAGGAGCGCCTGAAGAAGGTGCTCAAGGAGATCCGCACGCGGGGCGACATCATCCTGTTCATCGACGAGATCCACACTCTCGTCGGCGCGGGCGCGGCGGAGGGCGCGATTGACGCCGCCTCCATACTCAAGCCGATGCTGGCCCGCGGGGAACTGCAGACGATCGGTGCCACCACGCTCGACGAGTACCGCAAGTACCTGGAGAAGGACGCCGCCCTCGAGCGCCGCTTCCAGCCCATCCAGGTCGCGGAGCCGACGATCGCGCACACCATCGAGATCCTGAAGGGCCTGCGCGACCGCTACGAGGCGCACCACCGGGTGTCCATCACCGACGGTGCCCTGGTGGCCTCCGCGCAGCTCGCCGACCGCTACATCAGCGACCGGTTCCTGCCGGACAAGGCGATCGACCTGATCGACGAGGCCGGGTCCCGCATGCGGATTCGCCGCATGACGGCACCGCCGGACCTGCGCGAGTACGACGAGAAGATCGCCCAGGTGCGCAAGGAGAAGGAGTCGGCCATCGACTCCCAGGACTTCGAGAAGGCGGCTGCCCTCCGGGACAACGAGAAGCAGCTGCTCGCGAAGAAGGCCACCAGGGAGAAGGAGTGGAAGGCCGGCGACATGGACGTCGTCGCCGAGGTCAACGAGGAGCTCATCGCCGAGGTCCTGGCCACCGCGACCGGCATCCCCGTCTTCAAGCTCACCGAGGAGGAGTCGCAGCGACTGCTACGCATGGAAGATGAGCTGCACAAGCGGGTCATCGGCCAGAACGACGCGATCAAGGCGCTGTCCCAGGCCATCAGGCGTACCCGCGCCGGCCTTAAGGACCCGAAGCGGCCCGGTGGCTCGTTCATCTTCGCCGGCCCGTCCGGCGTCGGTAAGACCGAGCTGTCCAAGACGCTCGCGGAGTTCCTGTTCGGTGACGAGGACTCGCTGATCCAGCTCGACATGTCCGAGTACATGGAGAAGCACACGGTCTCCCGGCTGTTCGGCTCGCCGCCCGGTTACGTCGGGTACGAGGAGGGCGGCCAGCTGACCGAGAAGGTGCGCCGTAAGCCGTTCTCCGTGGTCCTGTTCGACGAGATCGAGAAGGCCCACCCGGACATCTTCAACTCGCTGCTGCAAATCCTTGAGGACGGGCGCCTCACCGACGCGCAGGGCCGCATGGTCGACTTCAAGAACACCGTGATCATCATGACGACGAACCTGGGGACGCGTGACA
>DASYBQ010000006.1:0-3069 GCA_036500625.1 Pseudonocardia sp.
CATTTGCCACACGGTACCTGGCAAACGTGCCGGCCGGGGGTACCAAATTGGTACGCACGGGCTGGTCGGCGGCTCAGCCGGATGACCTGAGCGCACTCCGCACTTTAAGTGGTCTGGACCAGGAACGGTAGACGCAAACACTGGCTTGTTGATTGCTGTTGGTTGCTCCGACTGGAGGACCCTGGCCCGTCGCACTTCTGCAATTGGTTCTGAAACGTTACGGTTACCCGATGGTACGGTCTTTGCATACTCGACGTCCCGCCACCTTGGCGTCGCTGGCTGCCGAACTGGGCGTCTCCAGAACCACGGTGTCAAACGCCTACAACCGTCCTGACCAGCTCTCACCCGAGCTGCGACGACGGGTGCTGGAGACCGCGCGGCGGCTGGGCTACCCCGGGCCAGACCCGGTGGCCCGTTCGCTGCGCACCCGAAAAGCGGGCGCGGTGGGCCTGCTGCTCACCGAGAACCTCTCCTACGCCTTCCGTGACCCCGCGGCCATCAGCTTCCTCGAAGGCCTGGCGCTGGCCTGCGAAGATGCCGGACAGGGCCTGCACCTGGTGCCGGCCAACCCGGAGCGAGAGGACATCACCGCGGTCCACCGGGCCGGGGTCGACGGCTTCGTCGTGTACTCGGTGCCCGACGATGACCCGCACCTGGCCGCGGTGCTGGAGCGGCCGGTGCCCACGGTGGTGGCCGACCAGCCGAACCTGGCCAACGTCGACCGGGTCGGCATCGACGACCGCTCGGCGATGGCCCAGTTGGCCGAGCACCTGATCGAGCTGGGGCATCGGCGGGTGGGTGTGGTGTGTATGCGGCTGAGCCGCAACCGCAACGACGACTTCGCCGCGGTCGAGCGTCAGCGCGCGGCGCATTTCCACGTCCAGCGCGCTCGGCTGGCCGGGCTGGCTGCTGCCTTCGACAACGCGAAGGTGGACTGGAGCATGGTGCCGGTGGTCGAGCGGTTCGACCACACGATCGCCAGCGGCGCGAGTGCGGCGGGCCAACTGCTGGACCGCGATCCGCAGATCACGGCGTTGATCTGCACCTCGGACATTTTGGCTTTGGGCGCGTTGGAAGAAGCCAAGCGCCGGGGTCTGCGGGTGCCGCAGGACGTGAGCATCACCGGTTTCGACGGCATTCCCGCCTCCGGCTCGGCCGGCCTGACCACGGTGCGACAGCCGATGTTGGAGAAGGGCCGGGCCGCCGGAAAGCTGCTGGTCGAGGGCACTGATCCCGGTCGGCCGAAGGTTGTCACGCTGGACACCGAGTTGGTGCTGGGTTCGACCACGGCAAAGCCGCACAATGTCGAGGAGCGCTGGTTCGGCCCCTGATCGGCGTTTCTGAATACACAGACTTCGAGGACCCCAAGAACCACGGCTTGGGGTCCTCGCCATTTCCGCAGCCCGGCGCGTTCGCTCAGTTGGCGCTGATCAGGTCGCGAGTTTATTTCGGGGTCATCGCGAAGGGGGTGGGCCCGCTGGTGAGGCTGCCGAGCTGGCCGATCAGGGCGTACTGGCCAGGGGGCACGACGGTGCGGGATCCCGGGCAGCCTTTGGCGGAGGTGCGGCCGGCCCAGTCGACGCTGTAGCTGACCACCTGGCCGGGCTGCAGTAGCGGCACCTCGTGCGTGACCAGCGAATAGCAGTCGCCGCTCGACCAGACCGGCGCGGTGGTGCCGGCCGCTACGACGACGAGCGAGCGGAACTGGTGGCTGACGTCGCGGGTGCAGGCGAGGGGGCCGGTGTTGGTGATGTGCAGGGTGAACACCGGACGCGAGCCGACCGGGTAGCTGGGCGCGCCTACCGTCGCTGTGACTTGTGTCACAGTATCGGGGCAGGGTTGTGGAGGAGGCGGAGGTGGCGGCGGGGGTGGGCTGGAGCTCGACGTCGGGGCGACGGACGGGGTCGGCGACGGCGACGAAGCGGAGGAACTGGGCGAACCGTGCTGGGCGAGCCGGCCGGTCGGCGGCGGATTGCTCGGTGACACGTTGGCCAGCGGAACGCCGGCCGAATGGTCGTCGGACGCGCCCTTGACCGCGCCGGAACTGCCGAGCAGCGCGCCAGCGGCCCAGATCATCGCGATCACCACAGCCGCCGTGGCTGCCGTCGCAAAAGCCCTCCGACGGCGGTACACCGAGGGCGGTAGTGGTCCCTGCGACTCATCCACCAGCGGAAAGTAGCTCTCCGGAGTCCAAAAGGGTGGTCTTGCCACTCGATCAGGGCGTGTCGACGGTCGGGGTAGTCAGGTGATGTTGTCGCTGTGGTCTTGCCACCGCGCGCCTGGTCAGGCTGAATCGAACGGACGGTCCGCGCCCGCGTGAGGAGTCGCCAATGTCCAACATCGACGAACTGCTGCGCCGCCACGAGCAAGGCCCGGACCACGGTGCGCCCGGCGTGCCGACGCCGGTACCCGGCCTGCACCTCGCGGTGGTCACCTGCATGGACGCGCGGATCAAGGTGTTCGACGTGTTCGGCCTCAAGCACGGCGAGATCCACATCCTGCGCAACGCGGGCGGAATTGTCACCGATGACGTGATCCGGTCGCTGGCGATCAGCCAGCGCAAGCTGAAGACCCGCGAGATCGTGATCATGCAGCACACCTCGTGCGGAATGATGACGATCACCGAGGACGGCTTCCGCGACGAGCTCCAAGCTGACACCGGACTGCGGCCGACCTGGTCGGTCGAGGCGTTCACCGATGTGGAGGAGTCGGTTCGGCAGTCGGTGGCCCGCGTGCGCCTGAGCCCGTTCCTCGCGTTGACCACCCAGGTACGCGGGTTCGTCTACGACGTGCACACCGCGAAGATCCACGAGGTGACCTGAGATAGTTGTCGGCATCATGAGTATCGACGCCGACTTGCTCATCGACTGGTTCACCGACAACGCCCGCGACCTGCCCTGGCGCCGCACCGACTGCACGGCCTGGGGGGTGCTGGTCAGCGAGATCATGCTGCAGCAGACTCCGGTCGCGCGGGTCGAGCCGATCTGGCACGACTGGCTGCACCGCTGGCCGAAACCGTCCGCGCTGGCAGCGGCCAGTCAGGCCGAGGTGTTACGGGCCTGGGGCAAG
>DASYBQ010000007.1:0-35657 GCA_036500625.1 Pseudonocardia sp.
TGTGCAGGCGCAGCACGCCGGTGTCGTCGGGACAGTAGGCCGCGACGGCGGGCTGGCCGTTCGCCCCGGTCGGGATCATCCGCCAGCCGGTGCCCCGCGTGCTGAAGACCCGGCTGATGAACCGGCCGTAGTCGATGCGCCCGGCGTACCCGAGCGGGACGGGCGCCATCTAGCTCATCACGCTCGACGGCGTCGTCGAGGACCCGGACGGGTCGGCGGCGACCCCGCACGGCGGCTGGGCGTTCCGTTACGGGTCCGAAGCGGTGGCCGGGGACAAGTTCAAGCTGGGTGCTCGTCTCGACAACGGCGCGCTGCTGCTGGGTCGCTCGACCTGGCAGCTGTTCTCCCGACTGTGGCCGAACCGTTCGGACGAGTTCTCCACGAAGATGAACACCGCGCCGAAGTGCGTGGTGTCCCGCACGCTCACCGACGTCAGCGCATGGCGCAACTCGGCGGTGCTCGGCGGTGAGCTGGCCGGCGAGGTGCGGCGGCTGCGGCGGGAACGGGACGTCATCGTCATCGGAAGCACCAGCGTGGTGCACGCGCTGATGGAGCACGACCTCGTCGATGAGTACCGCCTGCTGGTCTTCCCGACAGTGCTCGGCGCCGGGCGCAGGCTGTTCACCGGACCGGCGGGAGCCACCGACCTACGGCTGGCTTCGGTCGAGCAGAGCGGCGTCGCCGCGTTGCTGCGCTACGAGCGCTCTGGCGGCGACCGGGTTGACACCGTGGCCCACACCGCCGAGGACCCGACCGTGACTAGCCGCGGTCGATGAGCCGGGACAGCACGATCACACTCTCGGTGTGGTCCACGTTCGACTCGTCGCGCACCCGGTCCATGGCCCGCTCCAGGTGGGTGATGTCCTTGGCGAGCATGTGCAGCAGCGCGTCCGCCGCACCGGACACGGTGCACGCACCGACCACCTCGGGCACCCGTTCCAGGCTGCGCCGCAGCTCCGGTGGCGACACCGTGCCCCGGCAGTACACCTCCACGTATGCCTCGGTGGTCCAGCCGAGCGCGGACGGGTCGACCAGCGCGGTGAAACCCCGGATCGCGCCGGAGGCACGCAACCGGTCCACCCGGCGCTTGGCGGCCGGCGCGGACAGCCCCACCTCGGCACCGATCCACTCGTAGGTGGCCCGCCCATCGCGGAGCAAGCAGCTGATTACCTGCTCGTCAATGCCGTCCATCAAGCCTCCTAGCCGACCCCAGGGCCCGCAACGCAAGAATTAGCCGATCTGGGGAGCACAACGCAAGATTTGTTACCTCGGAAAGCAATCCTTGCATGTTGTCCCTACCTGTGCGGTGGTTTTACCGTTTTCGGTAGCAGACTCTGACCGGGGAGGCCGGCAAATGACGATGCTCGAGACCCCGCCCGACACCCAGCCCGCCGGGACCGGGCTCGACGTCGCGGAGCACCTCCGGCTGACCGACACCTACGCCGCGCACAACTACGCGCCGCTGCCGATGGTGGCGGCCACCGCCGAAGGGGCCTGGATCACCGACGTCACCGGGCGGCGTTACCTGGACTTCCTCTCCGCGTACTCGGCGGTGAGCTTCGGTCACCACAACGAGCGGCTGCTCGCCTCGGCACGCGCCCAGCTCGATCGGGTCACCCTCACCGGACGGGCCTTCCTGCACGACCAGTTCGGGCCGTTCTGCGCCGAGGTCGCGGCGCTGGTCGGCAAGCAGGCGGTGCTGCCGATGAACACCGGCGCGGAGGCGGTGGAGACCGCTGTCAAGGTGGCCCGCAAATGGGGCTGCCAGGTGAAAGGGATACCCGACGGGTGCGCGGAGATCATCGTCGCCGCCGGCAACTTCCACGGCCGCACCACCACGGTGGTCAGCTTCTCCGACGACGCGGCGGCCCGGGCCGGGTTCGGCCCCTTCACCCCCGGTTTCCGAATGGTGCCCTACGGGGACCCCACCGCGCTGGCGGCCGCGATCAGCCCGAACACCGCCGCGGTGTTGCTGGAGCCGGTGCAGGGCGAGGCCGGGGTAGTCCTGCCGCCGGCCGGCTACCTGGCACAGGTTCGCCAGTTGTGCACGGCGCACGACGTGCTGTTCGTCGCCGACGAGGTGCAGTCCGGGTTGGCCCGCACCGGGCGCACGCTGGCGTGCGAGCACTACGGCGTGGTGCCGGACGTGTACCTGCTCGGCAAGGCGCTCGGTGGCGGCATCGTGCCGGTGTCCGCCGTGCTGGCCGACCGGGCGGTGCTGGACGTGGTCGGCCCCAACGAGCACGGCTCGACGTTCGGCGGCAATCCGCTGGCCTGTGCGGTGGCCCGCGAGGTGATCGCGATCCTCGGCACCGGTGAGTACCAGCGGCGCGCCCGCGAGCTGGGCGCGCACCTGCGGCAACGGCTGGATGCACTGGTCGGGCAGGGGGTGACGGCGGTGCGCAGCATCGGGCTGTGGGCCGGGGTGGACGTCGACCCCTCGGTCGGCACCGGGCGGGCGGTCTGCGAGCGGCTACTGGCCGGGGGCGTGCTGGCGAAGGAGACCCACGGCGTCACGCTGCGCCTCGGCCCGCCCCTCACCGTGACTCACGACGAGGTGGATCTGGCGGTCGACGCGCTGCGTTGCGCGCTCACCCGTTAGCCGCGACCGGACGCAGCACAACTGGCAGGGGTGTCGGTCGGGCGGCGCCTGGACCACCATCACCCCGTCGTGACGCCAGGCCGCGGTTACGGGCCGCTCAGGCTTCGACGAGGTCGGCGGGGGTCGGGTGCCCGGCGAGCAGGTGCTCGGGCGCGGACAACCACCACGCTTCCAGCACCAGCTCGCTGAGCTCGTCCAGCTCGATCTTCCCCAGCGCGATGACCACCCAGCCGTATCCAGCCGCGGTGAACTGCACCTCGAACACCTCCGGGCGTTCCGCGACGAGCGCGAGCTGCTCGGAGACGGTCTGCTTCAGGCCCACGGTGTTGGTGCGCGGCCACAGGTACCCGAACTTCTTGCCGTGCACACTGAACGCCGTGTAGTGCGCCGACTGCTTGTGCTCAGCTCCCGGCAACGCGTTCACCAGCCGCAGGAACCGGGTGATCTCCACGCCCATACAGGGAGACAACCACAGTCCGGCCGCGGTGGCCGCAAGACCTCGCCGCGACCCGGACGGCCCGGCGCCCGGATCGGTGGTCCGGGGCAGCCCGCCGCGGCCGCGCTCAGGCCGGTCGCGGTCGACGCGGCCAGCGGCTAGCGGCTGGGCGAATGCGCCGGCCGGCGGCCACCGAGGGGGGGAGGTGGCCACCGGCCGACGTGTCAGCGTAGCGCGCGAAGCGCCGCGCGCGCCGCATTATGGCCACACATCCCGTGTACTCCAGCCCCGGGTGGCGTAGCAGCCGAGCACAGGTACACCCCGGGCAGCCCGGTGTGGTATGGGTTGGCCGTGATCCTCGGCCGCATCGCCAACTGAATCAGGTCGTTCGCGCCGGTCGCTATATCGCCGCCGACATAGTTCGGGTTGTACGTCGCCAGCTCGGACGTGCTGCGGACATACTTCTCCACGATGCGCTCCCGCAGCCCGGGCGCGAACCGCTCGATCTGGTCGATGACCACCTCGGTGGCGTCACCGCCGAATCCTGCCGGCACGTGAGCATAGGCCCAGATCGGGTGCACGTCGCCCACCGACCGGGTCGGGTCGGCCAGGTACTGTTGTCCGACCAGCACGAACGGGCGCGGCGGCAGGTGCCCGAAGTGGATGGCCCTCTCCGCGGCGGCGACCTCCTCGATGGTGCCCCCGACGTGCACCGTGCCGGCCCGCCGACAGGCGTCGTTTCGCCACGGCACGCCACCTTCGACGGCGAGGTCCAGCTTGAAAGCGCCGGGGCCGTGCCGGTAGTGCTGATACGCACGGGCCACGTGCCTGGGTAGCTGCTCACCGAGCACCCTGGCGGCCGCGCCGGGCGCGAGATCCAGCATCACCACGTCGGCGTGCGACACCTCGTGGTAGGACTCGACGAGCACCCCGGTCTTGATGGTGCCGCCAAGCTCGGCGAACCGTGCGACCATGGCATTCGTGATGGACTGCGAACCACCTTCGGCAACCGGCCAGCCGTAGGCGTGCCCCGCCGCGGTCAGCATCAGACCGATCGCCGAGGTCAGCGGCCGGCCCAGCGGATGGAAGGCGTGCGCGGCCACCCCGCCGAACAGCGCCCTCGCCTCGGCGGTTCGCCAGCGCCGAGCCAGCACCGTGGCGGGGAGCAGCGCCGCCGGCCCGAACCGGGCCAGTACCGAGGGGTGCCGGGGTCGGTGCAGTACCGGCCGGAAGAGGTCCTCGACCAACTCGTCGTAATGCTCCGCGAGCGGGCCGAACAGCCGCCGCCATGACCGGCCGTCCACGCCGAGCCCGTGTGCCGTGTTGTCGAGTGACCTCGTCAGTACGCCGGCGCAACCGGTCTCCAGCGGGTGCGCCAGGTCCACCTCCGGCCAGCACCACCGCAGCCCGTGCCGTTCCAGCTCCAACGAGCGCAGGAACGGCGAGGCCAGCGCGGTGGGGTGCACCGCGGAGCATTCGTCGTGCAGCAACCCCGGTACGGTGAGCTCCGAGGTCCGGGCCCCGCCGCCGACGGTCTGCGCCGCCTCGAGCAGCGTTACCCCCAGACCGTGCTGTGCCAGGGTGATGGCGGAGGCCAGCCCGTTCGGACCGGCGCCCACTACGACTGCTTCAGTCACCCTGGGCGCTCGTTGTGCTCTGTCGTTCGCCGGGCCGCGAGCCGGGCTGCCCAGTGGGCTGTCCGGGCGGCTGGTGCTCGTGCGACGCGTTCGGCTTGGTCACGCTGGTGGAGTTCTTGCCACCGGCCCGGTCCAGCAACGGGGTCACCTCCCGGTCGTGCACGGTGTAGGGAATCGGTCCGTCGTCCAGCCAGGGCTGGGCGGCGAGCATGTCGTGCACACTGACGCTGCCACGCTCGATCACCCCCAGCGCCGCGTCCACCACCCGGTAGCGCTGCGTCATGGTCTGCCACGGCTGTGACTCCAGCAGTACCACGATCAGCTCACCCGGCGCGTAGTGGCAACGCTCCTGGACCGCGTTGATGAAGAACTCGTCGTGCAGGTGGCCGTCGCCGAACTGCCAGCCGACCACGCTGCTGAGCACGAACTCACCCTCGCGGATGTCGTAGTTCTCCGGGCTGTCCAGGTGGGTCAGCAACACCGAAGCCGTCGCCTTGCCGTGGGTGTGCATGTACCGCCAGGCAACCGCCTTCTGCAGGTAGATCTCGGCGACCTCGCGGTTGTACAGCTGGGTCAGCTGGGTGATCTGGTTCTTCGAGGACTTGACGATGTGGGTGTCGATCCGCTCCTCGCAGTCGGGCTGCCCTTCGGTGCCCCGGCGGAACGCCCACAGGCCGGTCGCCCAGTTGCCCGCGTAGTAGCGCGCGGCCGGCAGGAACGAGATCAGGTCGGGCCGCAGGTTGCCGAGCACCGGCACACCGAACAACACGATGATGATCAGCGTCGGCAGCCACCAGGAGCTCATCGACCACAGTCCGTACTGGTCGGACGGGTGCATGATGTAGAGCCAGATCAGCGAGAACGTGTAGAAGATGTTCCACTCCAGCGGAACGGCCAGCGGGAAGTTCGACGTGATGTACAGGTGGAAGATCACCATGATCGCGCCGACGACGAGGGTCACCATCCGGTTCGTGGAGAACATCAAGATCACCGGCACACTGAACTCGAGCACCGTGCCCGAGTGCGCCAACAACGCGGTCAGCCTGGACGGGCGCACGTCGGTCGGGAAGTCGCGGCAGAGCTTGTGGCGGAACCACTTGAACGGCACGAACGGCGAGTTCGTGGTCATGCCCAGCACGACGTAGGAGAAGTGCCGACTCAGCTTGGACGCCGCCGCCCCCCACCAGACCGCGAACATCACCAGCTTGGCGCCCACGATCATGTCCACGTAGGGCAGCGTGGCGAACATGATGCACATGACCCAGTACTGCTCGCTGCGCGCGGCCAGGAACAGCAGCCGGTCCCGCAGCCCGGCGACCAGGGTGAACCCGATCAGGAAGGCGAGCAGCTTCGGGTCGAGCAGGCCGACGCTGTCCGCCGGCTGGCCCGACTTCGGCACGCCGTTGGAGAACAGCAGCACGATCGCCGAGACGATCATGCCGACGTACAGGAACACGTCGAACACGGTGCGCCTGGAGCCGCCGGCGATCGGGTTGTGGCCGGACCAGGGCGGCAGCTTGATCGTGCCCGGCCGCAGCCAGTAGGTGCAGCCACCGACCCAGGGTTTGAACCGGAATGCCAGCGGCCCGCAGGACGCGCCGAGCCCCAGCGCTTCGTAGAGGATCACCCAGACCACGAGCTTCTGGTAGAAGATCGGCTGCAGCCACCAGGAGGCGATGTCCCCGAGGCCGCCGATCCCCTGGGTCCGCGAGGCCAGCAGCAGACCGGCGACGATGAAGAACGCAATCTTCACGCCGTACAGCGCGTGGATCATCTTCGGCGTGCCGAAGCCGTAGTCGACCCAGTGCAACGCCAGGATTTTCATCCGTTCCAGATGTGGCCGGTCTTTCCAGGTGGCCAGATCCACATCCGGGAGATCAGCGTTGACGAAACCCACGGTGTTCTCCGATCGGTTTTGCACTTTCGGCGGTTCAGTGCTGTTACAGCGTTTTATTTCGCGCGACCGTTGCTCGGTGGTGCACGGCGGCCAGTTACACCACGTGCCCGGTCGGTAAGCGCGTGCGGGGCCGTCCTGTGGTCCCGATTACGGTAGTCAGTTACTTCGATCAGCGCACTGGTTGCGCCGACCCAAATCATCCGGTCGGGTTCGTGGTCCTGGCACAGCCGACCCGCCTCCTCAGGAGCCTGAGCGGGCGTAGAGCGCCCGGATCAGGTCCTCGATCGAGGGCTCCAGTACCGCGACGTCCCGCACGTCCGCGCGCCGCATCACCTCGGCCACCAGTGCCGCCGCGCTGATGGCCGCGTCGAACCGGACCCGCTGGCGCAGCCCGCCGGCTTCCTCGGCGCAGCCGAGCACACCGGGCACCCCGGCCAACCCCAGCTCACTGCTCGGCGTCGCCAACTCCACCACCAGCTCGCGGGGCCCGCTGGAGCGCCGCCGCAACGCGCCGAGCTCGTCGTCGGTCACCACCTGGCCACGGTCGATCACCACCACCCGACGGCAGAGCCGTTCCACGTCGGACAGGTCGTGCGTGGTGAGCAGCACGGTCACGCCGTCGGAGGTGTTGACCTCGTGCAGGAAGCCGCGCAGCCGCTCCCTGCTGACCAGGTCCAGTCCGATGGTGGGCTCGTCCAGCACCAACAGCGGCGGCGCATGCAGCAGTGCCGCCGCGACCTCGCCGCGCATCCGCTGCCCCAGCGACAGCTGGCGGACCGGGACCGCGAGCAGCTCGGCGAGGCCGAGCACCTCGGTGCACCGGTCCAACCGGCACCGGTACGCCGCCCACGGCACTCGGTGGATAGCCCGCAACAGCTCGAAGCTGTCCCGCAGCGGCAGGTCCCACCACAAGGCGCTGCGCTGGCCGAAGACCACCCCGAGCCGGCGCGCCAGCTCCCGGCGGCCGCTCACCGGGTCCATTCCGCAGACTCGCAGCCGCCCGGCGCTTGGCACCAGGATCCCGGTGATCATCTTGATGGTGGTGGACTTGCCGGCCCCGTTGGGCCCGAGGAAGCCGACCGACTCGCCCGCCTCGATGTGCAGGTCGATCCGGTCCACCGCGCGCACCCGCCGCCGGGCGCTCCGGCGCCCCACGACGAAGTCCCTCGTCAGCTGCTCCGCCTGGACGATCATGAGCCGACTCCCTGGTAGTGCCGCACCGCCGCGCGCCAGACCAACCAGGCCGCGGCCGCGGTACCGACCGCGACCAGCGGCGCGGCGTAGCGCAGCACATGGGGCAGCCCGAGCGGGTCCGGTCGGCCCAGCACGGCCAGCACCGGGAAATAGGCGACGAAGGCGCCCGGTACGACGAAGCACAGCAGCCGGCGCAGCCACGGGCCGAAGATCGTGACCGGGTATGCGGTGGACAGCGTGGAGCCGTAGGTGAACGCGTTGGCCAGCTCGCGGCCCTCGATGATCCAGAACGACACCGAACAGGTCGCCACCCAGATCGAGCCGATGATCACCGCGCCGGTCAGCGGGGTGCCGACCAACAGCGCCACCACCGGTACCGACCACCGGACCGGCGCCGAGCCGAGCACCACGACCAGCACCACGACCCCGACCAGCACCCGGCCCAGCCTGCGCAGCTGCAGGTCGGCGGTGATCAGCTGGGCCAGCACCGGCAGCGGCCGCAACAGCAGCACGTCGAACTCGCCGGTGCGGATCCAGCGCGGCAGGTCGTCGAGCTGACCGACCACCAGATCGGCGAGGCCGAACGAGATGCCGCTCAACGCAAAGATCAGCAAAACCTCCGGCGCCCGGAAACCGCCCATCTCGTGCACCCGGCCGAACAGCACCAGGATGACCAGCAGCTCGCCGGCCTGGACGAACGCCTGGGCGAGCATCTCCAGCCCGAAGGACATCGGGTAGGCCAACTGGCTGCGCACCCGGGACGCCAGCACCGCGCGGTAGATCCGGTCAGCCACCCTGCACCACCAGCCGCCGGGTGGCTCTGCCCAGCACGAGATGGCCGCCGGCCAGCAGCAGCACCGCCCATGCCAGTTGGTGGGCGAGCAGAGCCACGGTGGCGCCCCGCTCGGAGAACACATCGATCGGCGTCTGCATGATCGCCGGGAACGGGGTCAGCTCCAGCACGCCGCGCAGCGGGGCCGGGAAGTACGACAGCGGCACCACCAGGCCACACAGCGGACCACTCACCGCGCCCCACAACGAGCGCACACCCCGCGAGTCCAGCAGCCAGAACGACGTCAGCTCGAGCAGGAACCGGATCTGCGCGCAGACCACGACCGCGAGCAACACCGACACCGCGAACACCGGCCAGGTGCTGAGCTGGTGGGGCCAGCGGAACGGGAGGACCAGCGCGCCGAACAGGATCGGCGGGACGAACCGGATCAGCATGGCGTGCCCGGCCCGGCCCAGCTCGGTGGCCAGCACCGCGGCCTGCAGGTCCCACGGCCTGGCCAGGTCGATCGCCACCTGGCCGGTGCGCACCCGATCGGAAAGCTCACCATCACCCCACAGCGTCACCACCGTGAGCAGGCCCTGGCCCAGCCAGACGAAGGTTGCGGTGGACGCGGCGTCGTAGCCCGGCGCCGCACCGGCGTGCCCGACCACCGCCAGCAGCACCGACACCCGCAACAACCCGAAGACGGTGTTGGTGAACAGCCCGGCGAGGCTCGCCGCCCGGTAGGCACTGTGCCGCTGGAAACCGGCCCGAACCAGGCGTGGATAAGGCGCAAGCACGTCTTGCCATGTTACGGGCCAGGTCCAGCGAATGTGACCGGTTCCGCCGGGCCGCCGGCCGAGGGGCGACACGCCGGCGGAATGTGGTCGAGGGCCCGCCACGTTGTACCGAACATGAAGTTCGGTATCGCAACGTTCATCACTGACGAAGGCATCCGGCCTGGACCGCTCGGCGCGGCGCTGGAAGCGCGTGGCTTCGACTCGCTGTTCATCGCCGAGCACTCGCACATCCCCGCCAGCCGGGAGAGCCCCTACCCCGGCGGAGGTGAGCTTCCCCGGGTCTACTACCGCACGCTGGACCCGTTCGTGGCGCTGAGCTCCGCCGCCGCGGCGACACAGAACCTGCTGCTGGCCACTGGCATCGCGCTGGTGCCGCAGCGGGACGTGATCCACCTGGCCAACGAGGCAGCCAGCCTCGACGTGGTGTCCGATGGCCGGGCCGCGCTGGGTGTGGGTGCGGGCTGGAACCGCGAGGAGATGCGCAACCACGGCACCGACCCGAAGACCCGCGGCGCGCGGATGGGCGAGCAGCTGGCCGCGCTGAAGGAGATCTGGACCAAGGAGCAGGCCGAGTTCCACGGCGCCTACGTGGACTTCGACCCGATCTTCGCCTGGCCCAAGCCGGTTCAGAGCCCGCACCTGCCGATCTACGTCGGCGGCGAGAGCAAGGCCGCGCTGGACCGGCTGGCCCGATACGGCGACGCCTGGCTGCCCCGCGCGCAGACCACCTCGGACCAGCTCAACGAGGTCCGCAGGTGGCTGGCCGACCAGGGACGTACCGACGTGCCCTTCACGATCTTCGGAGCTTCCAGGGACCAGGAGGCGCTGGACGGTTTCGCCGAGGGGGGTGTGCAGCGTGTGACGTTCTACCTGGGCACCAAACCCGAGTCCGAGACACTGCGCGACCTCGACGAGCTCGCCGCGCTGGCCGACAGTCGACGCTGACCGCCAGCCTCTGACGCTGAGTGACTCTTCATTACGGAGAGTCACTCAGCGTGCACACCCGAGCGGGTGAAAACCATTCGTCCATCCGGCCGTTCGACGCACCGTTCGACGTTTTCCCAGGCTGATTGAGCGACGAACGTTAACCCCGCCATAGGTCCCTTCCGTGCCATGAGCACAATGCGTAGCAGCTCCCCTGCTGCACCCACGGAAGGTCGTCCCTCACGATGATGATGGTCGAGATGTTGGCCCGTATGCCAGACCTGCGCCGACGGATCCAAGCCGTCCATGTGTCAGACGCCACGGGCCATTGTCGAGACTGTGTCTGCGCGATCTGGCCCTGCGAGCTCTACCTGATGGCCAGTGCGGCGGACCGGCGCGTCGGGACCGCCCCGAGCGCGGCGGCTCCCCCGCGTCAGCCGGTCCGACACCCGCAGCAGCGCGGGCCCGCGCAGCCGCCGCGCCAGGGCGGTGCGCGCCCGCCGGCCCAGCCTGCCTTCCCCCCGCCGCCACGCGGACCGCACCGGTCGTTACGACCTGGCACGGCGTCCCAGCCCGGTGGCCCCGGTCCGGCCACCCAGCCACGCGGCCGGGCGGTCCGGGTCCCGTCCCAGGTGCCCGCGCCGCTGCCCGCGGAGCTGTCCGGCGCGCTGCCGGTGTACCGGCCGGGCCCGGTACCCGTGCAACAGCCGTCCGAGCTTTCCGGCCCGATGCCCGCCCAGTTCGCGCCGAGGCGCCAGCCCGCCTACCCGGCCGAACCGTCCAGCCAGGACAGAGCCGCGCCGGCCCTCTCGTGGCTACCGAGCCATCCGACCGGCTCCCGGCGGCCCGAGACGCCTCCTCCCGGACCTGCCGCCGGCACCTCGCCCCGGCATCTGTTCGGCGCGCCGGTGGCGCCCCCGCCGGCCCAGCGCCAGGAGTTCATCGATGTACTCGAGGACGTACTGCGCTGGTCCAGCTGACACGCTCGCTCGGCTGACCGACGGCACACAGCGACCTGTCACGACACACAGGCCCCGACATGTGTGCCGCGCCCACCGGCTGTGTGCGGCGCTCAGCCGTCCGGCAGCGGCAAGGTGACCTCGGCGGGGACCGGCTGGTCGAACAACAGCGCCACCACGTCACTGACCGCGTGCACCCCTTCGGACAACGACCCGGCCGGGTCCACCTGGTACATCACCGCGACCTCGTAGCGCTGCGCCGGGCCGGCGAAGCCGACCGTGTTCGTCACCCAGTGCCTGCCGTAGGGGTCGGCCTCGTCGGACCAGCCGTCCTTGTTGCCCGGCTGCTGCGCCGCACCGGCGGCCCACACCCCCCAGTGCTGGTTGGGCGCCACGGTGCGCAGGGCGTTGACCAGGTAGTCACGGTCCGAAGGAGCGGTGCGGACCAGCACGTGGTCCACGAGCACAGCGAGATCGTCGGTATCGCACTTGACGAAGCCCCAGTAGGTGCGGGCGGTGAAGCCGGGCACGAAACGCAGCGAGGCCATGCCGAACCGCTCCCGGAAGCGCGCCAGCATGTCGTCGCCGCCGAACTTCTTCCACAGCCGGTCCGAGGCGGCCTCGTCGGAGGAGTTGAGCATGGCGTCCATGTCGCGGCGGTCCGCGTCGGTCAACCTGAGGTGGCCGGCCCGTTGTTCGGCGAGCAGGTCGGCGGCGATCGCCAGCTTCACGGTCGACGCGGTCCAGCCCTGGCGCTGGGTCGCACCGCCCCGCCAGGTATGCCCGGTCTGCCGGTCGGTGAACACCACACCCAGAAAACCGTTAGTCCGAACGGTGCGGGCCAGGTAGCTCCGCACGGCCGCGAAACGCTGCTGCTGGGCGCAGCTCCATTCGGTCTCGTCCGGGCAACCGGACCATGGGGAGCCCGGCCCGGCACTCGACGCCGCCGGTCCGGGTGGCGCTACCGGGCCCGGCGCGGCGGCCCTTCGATCGGCGCAGCCGGCGACGAGCAGCGCAACCGCGAGTAAGCCCAACCAGTGCGGCGGTTGCCGGCGGGACGAGTACACGCCTCACCGTACCGAGATCCGGCACCCTCGCCGGTACCTGCCGCGCGGCTCGTCAGCCGGGTGAGCTGTCCGCCTCGGCCGGCGACGCCGCCCGCCCCGTGCCGGAACCGCCCCGGACGGCCACCACCGGCAGCGCCAGCGCCGAGGGAGCGCTCGGCGGCACCGCCGGGCGCAGCGGCTCGACCGCCGCCACCGGTCGGTAGACCGAACCCACCGGCGGCCGCGGATCGTCCTCGCCCTTGTTCGGCCAGAAGGCCATCGCCCGTTCCGCCTGCGCGGTGATGGTCAGCGACGGGTTGACCCCCAGGTTCGCCGAGATCGCCGACCCGTCGATGACGTGCAGGCCAGGGTGGCCGAACAGCCGCTGCCAGCCGTCGATGACACCGCGCTCGGCGGTGTCACCGATGGCGCAGCCGCCGATGAAATGCGCGGTCATCGGCACGTTCGCGATGTCGCCGAGCGCACCGCCTGGTATCCCGTCGATCTTCTCCGCCACCCGGCGGGCGGCGTCGTTGCCAGCCGGGATCCAGGTCGGGTTGGGCTGGCCGTGGCCCTGGGTCGAGGTCAGCCGGTGGCGGCCGAACCGGGTCCGGCGGCCGGACACGGTGATCGAGTTGTCCAGCGTCTGCATGACCAGCAAGATGATCGTCCTCTCCGACCAGCGGCGGACCGAAAGCACCTGCAGGTTCTTCGGGTGCCGGACCATCTCACCGAGCCAGCGCATCCAGCGCGGGTAGCGGCCGTCCCCGTCGGTCAGCGCGGTCTGCAGCAGGCCCATCGCGTTGCTGCCCCTGCCGTAGCGGACCGGCTCGACATGGGTGTGCGGGTCGGGGTGGAACGACGAGGTAATCGCAACGCCCCTGGTGTAGTCGGCGTCCTTGTGCCCGGACCTGGCGCCAAGGATCGCCTCGGAGTTGGTCCGGGTGAGCATGCCCAGCCTCGGCGAGACGTGCGGCAGCGCGCCGGTGTCGCGCAGCGCGTGCAGCAACTTCTGCGTGTTGTAGGTACCGGCGGCGAAGACGACCTGGTCGGCGGTGAAGACACGCCGGTCGGCGGACCGGCGACCGGACCGGCCGGAGCGCACGGTCCGCACCTGGTAGCCGGCGCCGTCGGGCAGCGGGCGGACCTCGGTCACCGTGGTGAGTGGGTGCACCTGGGTGCCGGCCCGCTCGGCGAGGTAGAGGTAGTTCTTGTCCAGGGTGTTCTTGGCGCCGTGCCGGCAGCCGGTCATGCATTCGCCACACCCGATGCAGGTCCGCCGGTCCGGTCCGGCGCCGCCGAAGAACGGGTCGGCCACCTCGGTGCCGGGCGGGGTGTCCTGGCCGCCGAACAGCACGCCGACCGGCGTCGGGTGGAACGTGTCGCCGACGCCGATCTCCTCGGCCACCTGGCGCATCACCTGGTCCGCCTCGGTCAGCCGAGGGTTGGTGGTCACCCCGAGCATTCGCTTGGCCTGGTCGTAGAAGGGCGCCAGCTCGGCGCGCCAGTCCGTGATGGCGGCCCACTGCGGGTCGTCGTAGAACGGGGCCAGCGGCTCGTAGAGCGTGTTCGCGTAGACCAGCGAACCGCCGCCGACCCCGGCCGCCGCGAGGATCACCACGTCGCGGAGCAGATGGATGCGTTGCATGCCGAAGCAGCCCAACCGGGGGGCCCAGAGGAAACGGCGCAGGTCCCACGACGTCTTGGGATAGGTGTCCGGGTCGAACCGCCGGCCGGCCTCGAGCACACCGACCCGGTAGCCCTTCTCGGACAACCGCAGCGCGCTCACCGATCCGCCGAAGCCCGAGCCGATCACCAGCACGTCGTAGTCGTTGGGCATACCAACAGTATGGCCCAGCGCGGCGGTTCCGGCCTGACGGTCCGATGTGAGCCGGCCCGCCCAAACCAGTTACAAAGCTCTCACCGCGACACTAGAGTTCCGCCGGATGTCGAAGTGGCGTTTCACCACCGCGTGGGACTGAGCCGAAGGTGCGCGATGACCACAGCCACACCAGAGGTCCCGCAGAGCACCATCGAGATCTTCGGGGAACCAGGCCACCGGCACACCGGAGCACGGGTGGCCGCGTTACTGGCCTGTCTTCTGCTGCTGCTGGCAACGACCAGTTGCTCCGCCTCGGCTCCCGGCACCCCGGTCATCGTGATCGGCACGAAGGAGTTCACCGAGCAGTGGGTGATCGGCGAGCTGTGGGCCCAAGCTCTGCGGGAAAAGGGGCTCCAGGTCGAGATCAAGAACAACGTCGGTTCCACCACCATCATCGACCGCGCCCTCAGCTCGGGCAGTATCAACCTTTATCCCGAGTACACCGGCGTGATTCTCCAGGTGCTGGCCAAACGTGACCAGCTGCCCAGCACCGCCGCCGCGACCTATGACGAGGCGAAACAGTTCGAAGAGACCCGGGGCCTGACCTTGATGGCGCCGACCCCGTTCCAGAACACCTACGCGGTCGCGGTGAAAACGCAGTACGCCAAGGCGAACAACCTCAAGACGATCAGCGACCTGGCCCGGCTCGGCCCGATCAGCTACGCCGAGTATCCGGACAACATGAACGCGTCCAGCGGCTACGCCGGTTTGCTGCAGACCTACGGACTGCACAACATGAAGGCGATCTCGCTGACCCTCGGCCTGCAGTACGACGCGCTGGACGCCGACCAGGTGCAGGCCGCCGACGTATTCACCACCGACCCACAGCTGGCCCGCTCGAACCTCACGCTGCTCGAGGACACCAAGAACATCTTCGGCTACCAGAACGTCGCACCGGTCATTGCGCCCGCCACGCTGCGCACGTTGCCACCGGAGTTCACCTACACGCTCAACCGGATCGACGCATTACTCACCGTCGAGGCCATCCGTGCGATGAACCGCGCCGTCTCGGTCAACCGGCTTCCGCCGGACGAGGTCGCGCGTCGGTTCCTCGCGGTCAACAAACTGCTCTGACCGGACCCGGCGGACATCGGGCGACACGATCGCGGCAGCGCGGGAGAAGAACGGAGCCGAATATGGGCATTGCCAACGGGGCGGGGCCGGCCGAGATCGTCTACGACAAAGCCACTAAACGCTACCCCGGCCAGCCGGGGCCAGCGCTGAACGAGCTGAGCCTGACCGTGCCCGCCGGCGAAATCTGTGCCCTCGTCGGCCCCTCCGGCGGCGGGAAGACCACCGCACTGACGCTGGTCAACCGGATGACCGAGCTCACCGAGGGCGACATCCGCATCGGCGGGCGCAGCATCCGCGATACCGACCCCATCGCGCTACGCCGGGACATCGGCTACGTCATCCAGCAAACCGGCCTTTTCCCGCACATGACGGTCGCCGCGAACGTCAACCTGGTCCCCCGGATCCTGGGCTGGAGCAAGGAGTCCGCCAGGAACCGGGCCCTCGAGCTGCTGGAACTGGTCGGGCTGTCCCCCGCCGAGGAGTTCGCCGACCGGTACCCGACGCAGCTTTCCGGTGGCCAGCAGCAACGAGTCGGCATCGCCCGCGCCTTGGCGGCCGATCCGCCGGTCATGCTGATGGACGAGCCCTTCGGCGCCCTCGACCCGATCACCCGGGGCAACATCCAGCAGGAGTTCCTGCAGCTGCACAGCAGAATCCGCAAGACCATCCTGTTCGTCACCCACGACGTCGACGAGGCGATCCTGATGGGCGACCGGATCGCCATCCTGCACGAGGGCGGCACACTGGCCCAGTACGACACCCCCGACGCCATACTGAGCAACCCCGCCAACGACTTCGTGGCCCGGTTCGTCGGGTCCGACCGGAGCCTCAAACGCCTCGCGCTGACGACCTTGGCCGAACTGCCGCCGAGCCCGCTGAACGGCTCCCGACCAGCATGGCCCGCCGCGCCCGCAAGCACGTCGCTGCGCGAAGCGCTGGCCACCATCCTGGGGGCAGGCTCGGACGGCCTCCTGGTCGGCGACCGGGACAACCCGACCGGCCAGGTCAGCCTCGACGCACTCCGCCGGGCCAGCACGACCACCGCGGCGCGCGCCTCATGAGCTCGATGCTCATCGGGCTTGGCGTGGCGCTGGCCGACCCGCCTGCGCCGATCATTCCCGACTACGGCGAACCGAGCGCCTGCGTCAGCGCCAACAGTGGGTTCTGCGTGCAGTGGTTCCTGCAGGAGTGGAGCAGCATCTTCGCGCCGGCGCTGGTGCAGCACATCGAGCTGAGCGCCATCGCCGTCGTCATCGGCTTCACCGTGGCGTTCCTCGCCGCGCTCGCCGCGCACCGCTACCGCTGGGTGGGCCCACCGGTCGGCGGTATCGCGACGTTCCTCTACATCCTGCCGCCACTGGCACTGTTCGAGCTGCTGGTACCGCTGACCGGGCTGACCGTGCTCACCGTTGAGATCGCTCTCGTCGGCTACACGCTGCTGGTGTTGTTCCGCAACATCCTGACCGGGCTGCGGAACGTGTCCCCGGCGATTCGCCGCGCCGGGGTCGGCATGGGACTGACCCGCTCACAAATCCTCTGGCGAATCGAGATACCTATCGCCGTCCCGGCCATCATCAGCGGACTGCGGGTGGCAACCGTGCTCACGATCAGCCTGGTCACCATCGCCGCGTTCGTCATCGACGCCGGGCTCGGCTCGCCGATCCTGAAGGCCCTGCAGTCGCCGTTCAACACCCAGTTCGTCGCGGCCGGCGCGCTCGCCATCCTCCTCGGCCTCGCCGCCGACGGCGCTTTCGTACTCCTCGGTCGCGTCCTCACCCCGTGGGCACGGGCCAGGAGGGCCGGGTGATGGTGTTCCTGGACAGTTTCACCTTCATGGCGACCCACCTGCAGTTCCTACTGGCCAAGACCGGCGAGCACGTGGTGATCTCACTGTCCGCGATCGCCGTCGCACTGGTCATCGCACTGCCTCTCGGGACCTGGCTCGGGCACATCCACAAGGGCAACTTCCTGGCCGTGAGCCTGTCCAACCTCGGCCGCGCACTGCCCACCCTCGCGGTGATCGCCATCCTCATCGGGGTGATCGGGATCGGCTTCCGCAATGTGTTCACCACCCTGGTCATCATCTGCATCCCGCCGATCCTGACCAACACCTACCTCGCCATCGACCAGGTCGAACCGGACCTCGTGCGGGCCGGCCGGGGAATGGGGCTCACCGAGACGCAGATACTGCGGCGGGTCGAGCTGCCGATGGGCATACCGCTGATGTTCGCCGGCATCCGGACCGCGGCCATCTATGTGATCGGCAGCGCCACCATCGGCGGCGTGGTCGGCGGTGGCGGGCTCGGTGACCCGATCCTGCAGCAGGCGTCCTACGGGCTGGCCGGGGTGATCGCCGCGGCGCTCTGGGTGGCTGCCCTCGCCGTCCTCGCCGACCTCATCCTCTACGGCGTACAACGCGCGGTCACTCCCAGAAACCTGCGCGCCAGGCACCCGCAGCCAGTCATCTGACCGGTGTGACGGCGGTTGCCCTCGTGGAGCCCCGAGGCCATGCTGACAAATGTTGCACCCAGGTTTCCCCAGCCGACCGAAGGAGCTTCCAGTGGTCTTCCCCGGCCTCCAGCACGTTGCGATCACCGTCTCAGACCTCGCCCGCAGCACCGAATGGTACGCACGACTCTTCGGCGCGGACCCGGTCCTCGACGAGGACGAGGAGTCCGGCACGTTCCACCACACCGTCTTCGCACTACACGGCGGCATGCTCTTCGGCCTGCACACCCACCACGGCAACGAGACCAAGGACCGCGCGGACGAACTGCGCACCGGCCTGGACCACATCGGCTTCGCACTCAACAACACAGCCGAGCTCGAGCAGTGGCGAGACCACCTCGACGAACTGGGCATCACGCACGGCGGCATCAAAAAAGCGCACTACGGCAGCGGCGTCTCATTCCGCGACCCCGACAACATCGCCCTGGAGTTCTTCATCGCCCCCGGCACCTGAGCCGCCCTCGGCCGGCATATATCTGCACACACAGTCATAAATTCCGTCGATCCCCACAAGGGCCGTCACACCGCGTCAGGGGGCACTCAAACGATCAGCCGCCAATACTCGAGAAGGTGGCCCCTCGACACGGCAGGATCGGGGTGGTCGTCATCCCACGCCGTGCGCGGCGCCGGCAACAGCGATCGCACCGAGACTCGAAACGAGCAGGTCCTCAGCTGCGTCTCGGTGCCGGTGGTGTCCGGCCAGGGGATCGTAGTGTGAGCGCTCTACACCCAGTCAGACTAATTTCGCCTCCTTCGTGCAGAAATTATCACTCTTCGTAATCAAGTACCACCCTCAAGGGTGCCACTGACGAGCGAGGGTCAACATCATCCGATCCATGGTTAACTAGATGCTTGAATCGGCAACGTCCGGGGGTGCGATTTTCTGGCGCAACGGCGAGTCATCTGTCCGAAACCGCGAGCAGTCGCCGAACCCGGATAGTACCGTCTCCGGTTTCGTTGGAAATCGGTTGCTTCGAAGGTCGGATACACCGCCGCGGCTGCATTGGAGTTCGCACAAATTAGATTGGCGCGACCAAGCAGGGCCAACACCGAAAGAGAAACTCATGATGCTCACTCTGGTAAAGAGAGCTACCCTGGTCTTGGCTACTCTGGGGGCCGTCGCTGTCGTCATGCTCGGTTCTGTCGGTAGCGCAAGGGCTGCCGACAGCGCAGGCGCCGAGCCACCTGAGTACTATCCGCTAGATGGATCATTGTACGATGCGTGCGACGCTCAGGGTGGAACTCTGATCCTCGTTGACGGTGGAGAACTCTGCGAAGACGGCTACGAGTAAACGGGTCCGCCGATCACATTCGAAGCACACCGAACGTCGGGCGCGGACCAGTTTGCGCCCGAGGCAATCCCGGCGGGGTGGTGGCCTGCGTAGCGGCGGCGGCAAGTTACGGTCTGGCTTACGCTGGCTATCCGGCTCGATTCCTCACAAACCGACGATTCTCGCCGATGACGCTGACCGCTCGTTGGTCGGCTTCCGCCAACCAGACCGCGCACACCCGCAAAGTCATGTCACCACACCAACGATAGCCGGTCTGTGTCACAGAGCGAGTCACCTCCGCGAAAGCCGATCGCCCGGCGCCGGTGTCGACGCTGGTCACCGTCGTGGGCGCGGCAGGGTTCGAACCTGCGACCGCTCGGGTGTAAACCGAGTGCTCTCCCGCTGAGCTACGCGCCCGGGAAGGCCGCTCAGAGCGCGGCCAACGCCTTCTTCCAGCCGTTCTGATCGCGCGCGTCGCCGGGCTCGTTCACCTCGGTGAAGCGGACCACACCGGAGGTGTCCACGAGGAAGGTGCCGCGCAGCGCGAAGCCCCGCTTGTCCTGGAACACGCCGTAGGCCGCCGCGGTCGCCCCGTGCGGCCAGAAGTCCGACAGCAGCGGGAACTCGTAGCCCTGCGCCTGCGACCATGCCTTGAGCGCGTGCGGGTGATCCACCGAGATGGCCAGGATTTCGACCTCGTCGTTGTGGAAGCTGCCGAGGTCGTCGCGCACCGCGCACAGCTCGTTGGTACAGACCGGCGAGAACGCGAACGGGTAGAACACCACGAGCACGTTGCGCTTGCCCCGGTACGACGAGAGGGTCACCTCTTCGTTGTTCTGGTCGCGCAGCGTGAAGTCCGGCGCCTCGGTCCCGACCTGTGGTCCCATCGCTTCCGTCTCCCCACTTCGGCTCGTTGAACGTGCGGCGCGGCGACGGCCGTCGCCGCGCCCACTCGCAAAGCGTATCCCGAACTGATCAGCGGCGAGACTTGGCCGCCCTCGGGGCCACCAGGCGCGCGCCGGCCCACTCCGCGCTCACACTCACGTTGGAGGTCTGCGACAGCCCCGCGGTCGGCGCGGCCTCCGCGATCTCACTGGGCTCGACGTGACCTGGCCGGCCGGTCTTCGGGCTCAGCACCCAGACCACCCCGTTGTCGGTCAGTGGGGTACCCGCGTCGACCAGTGCATCGGCAAGGTCCCCGTCGCCCTCCCGCCACCACAGCAGCACAACGTCGACCACCTCGTCGGACTCCACGTCCACGAGCTCGTCGCCGCAGCGCTCCTCGACGGCGTTGCGCACCTCTTCGTCGACATCGGATTCCCAACCCAGTTCCTGGACCACCATCCCGGGCTCGATGCCGAGCTTCCCGGCGATGTCAGCCTTGTCAGCCTTGCCGGCGTCTCCCGCCGCGGCGACCACGATTGCGTCCTCCCTAGATGCTGTGCACGCTCCGCTCGCTAAACTCGCGTGCGAGATCGCCCACTCTTCGGATGCGGAATCGGAACACGTCCGATCCCTTCCCCGCAACCGGACGCACCGACGTCGGCCCACCTAATACGCGGTAAACCTTGCTGGAGCATCCTGCGCTTGCCCCCCGGCAGGATGCACGATGATATCTACCGAGGGAGCACAGGAGCTCGAACGGGCCGCGACAGCGTCCCGGGTAAGCAGCGAGAGCGCAGGGAGAACCTGGTGAGCGGCCAGAACAGAGTCCACGTCATCCGCGACGGCTTAGCGGCCTACCTGCCGGACGTCGATCCGGACGAGACCGAGGAGTGGCTGGACTCCTTCGACGGCATGCTCGACGCATCCGGGCAGCAGCGCGCGAGATACTTGTTGTTGCGGCTACTACAACGTGCCAGGGAACGCCAGGTCGGCGTGCCGGCACTCACCAGCACCGACTATGTGAACACCATCCCCACCGAGCGGGAGCCGTGGTTCCCCGGGGACGAGGAGACCGAGCGCGCCTACCGCCGCTGGATCCGGTGGAACGCGGCGATAATGGTGCACCGCGCGCAACGGCCCGGCGTGGGTGTCGGCGGTCACATCTCCACCTACGCCTCGTCGGCCTCGCTGTACGAGGTCGGGTTCAACCACTTCTTCCGAGGCAAGGACCACCCCGGCGGCGGCGACCACATCCTGATCCAGGGGCACGCCTCGCCGGGCATCTACGCCCGAGCCTTCATGGAGGGCCGGCTGTCCGAGCACCGGATGGACGGTTTCCGCCAGGAGCTCTCGCACGGCGGCCCCGGCGAAGGCCTGCCCTCCTACCCGCACCCCAGGTTGATGCGGGACTTCTGGGAGTTCCCCACCGTCTCCATGGGACTCGGCCCGCTCAACGCGATCATGCAGGCCCGGTTCAACCGCTACCTGGCCGACCGGGGCATCAAGGACACCTCGGAGCAGCATGTATGGGCTTTCCTCGGTGACGGGGAGATGGACGAGCCGGAGTCGCGGGGGCTGGTGCACATCGCCGCGACCGAGGGCCTCGACAACCTGACCTTCGTGATCAACTGCAACCTGCAGCGGCTGGACGGCCCGGTGCGCGGCAACGGCAAGATCATCCAGGAGCTGGAGTCGTTCTTCCGGGGCGCCGGCTGGAACGTGATCAAGGTGATCTGGGGCCGGGAGTGGGACGCGCTGCTGCACGCGGACCGGGACGGCGCGCTGATCAACCTGATGAACACCACCCCGGACGGCGACTACCAGACCTACAAGGCCAACGACGGCGGCTACGTCCGTGACCACTTCTTCGGCCGGGACCCTCGGACCAAGGCGTTGGTCAACGACATGTCCGACCGCGAGATCTGGAACCTCAAGCGCGGCGGGCACGACTACCGCAAGGTGCACGCCGCCTACGCGGCATCGATCGCGCACCACGGCCAGCCCACGGTGATCCTGGCCAAGACCATCAAGGGCTACGGCCTCGGCTCGCACTTCCAGGGCCGCAACGCCACCCACCAGATGAAGAAGATGACCCTGGAAGACCTGAAGGACTTCCGGGACGAGCAGCGGATTCCGTTCTCGGACGCCGAGTTGGAACGCGACCCGTACCTGCCGCCCTACTACCACCCCGGTGAGGACGCGCCGGAGATCGAGTACATGCGCGAGCGGCGCCGGCTGCTCGGCGGCCCGCTGCCCAGCCGGCGCAACAAGGCCAAGCCACTCGTGCTGCCCGGGGACAAGGCCTACGAGGTGGTCCGCCGCGGCTCCGGCAAGCAGCAGGTGGCCACCACGATGGCCTTCGTCCGGCTGCTCCGTGACCTGATCAAGGACAAGGAGATCGGCGGGCGGTTCGTGCCGATCATCCCGGACGAAGCCAGAACCTTCGGCATGGACTCGATGTTCTCCAAGCAGAAGATCTACAACCCGCACGGCCAGCTCTACACCTCGGTGGACGCGGAGCTGATGCTGGCCTACCAGGAGAGCGAGCAGGGCCAACTGCTGCACGAGGGCATCAACGAGGCCGGCTCGATGGGCTCGTTCACCGCGGCGGGCACCTCGTACGCGACCCACGGCGAACCGATGATCCCGCTCTACATCTTCTACTCGATGTTCGGCTTCCAGCGCACCGGCGACGCGATCTGGGCCGCCGCCGACCAGATGGCCAGAGGCTTCCTGCTTGGCGCGACGGCCGGGCGCACCACGCTGACCGGGGAGGGGCTGCAGCACAACGACGGCCACTCGCTGCTGCTGGCCGCGAGCAACCCCGCTGTGCTGGCCTACGACCCGGCGTACTCCTTCGAGATCGGGCACATCGTGCGGGACGCACTGGCCCGGATGTACGGCGACGAGGCAGCGAGACAGGGCAGGGATCCGGACGTCTTCTACTACCTGACGCTCTACAACGACCCCTACGAGCAGCCGGCCGAGCCCGAAGACCTGGACGTCGACGCGCTGCTGCGGGGCATGTACCGCTACCGCGTCGCGCCGGAGAGCTACCCGCTGCGGGTGCAGGTACTTGCCTCCGGTGTGGCCATGCCGTGGGCGCTGCGCGCGCAGGAGCTGCTCGCCGAGCACTGGTCGGTCGCCGCCGACGTGTGGTCGGTGACCTCGTGGGGCGAGCTGCGCCGGGACGGCGTCGAGTGCGAACAGCACAACCTGCGACACCCCGAGGCCGAGCGCAAGGTGCCCTACCTGCGCAAAGCGCTGTGGGACGCGGAAGGTCCCATCGTCGCGGTCTCGGACTGGATGCGCGCCGTGCCGGACCTGATCCGGCCCTGGGTACCGGGTGACTTCCACTCGCTGGGCACCGACGGGTTCGGGCTGTCCGACACCAGGCCGGCAACGCGGAGACACTTCGCGGTGGACGCCGAGTCGATCACCGTCCAGGCGCTGGGCGCGCTGGTGGAGCTGGGCCAGCTGGACCGCCAGACGCTGGTGTCCGCCGCCGCGAAGTACCACATCGACGACCCGAGGGCGGCCGGGCCGCAGACCTCGGACCCAGGGGTGGCCTGAGGGAACACAAGGCCAACCCCGGCAAAGCCGGGTCAGTGCGGTTCCGGGGGCTGTTGGAGGCGGAGCCCCCGACTGCGGGTCGCTGAAGTGGGGCATTGCGGTCACTCCACCCAGCGATCACCCTCCCCCATTTGGGCCAGGCGCGGTACTCTGCCGCGGTTGCTCTTCTCGGGCGTGGACGCACCGTGTGGACACCTGAAACCCGGGAAAGCAGCACGACCCGCCACGCATAGTGGCGGGTCGGCGCACACCGGGCAGGAGTCCCGGCGAACGAGTACGAGGAGAGCAAGAATGGCAGAGGGCACCGTCAAGTGGTTCAACAGCGAGAAAGGCTACGGCTTCCTCGCTCCCGACGGTGGTGGCGCGGACGTGTTCGTGCACTACTCCTCCATCCAGAGCAGCGGGTACCGCAGCCTGGACGAGGGGCAGCGCGTCTCGTTCGACGTTGAGCAGGGCCAGAAGGGGCCCCAGGCGACAAAGGTCACGCCCCTGAGCTGACCCCACTCGTGCCCCTCCCGGAGACGGCGCCACCTTCTGCTGTCTCCGGGCATTACGCCCGCGTCGGCCCGGCGTAACGAGGCCGAGCCTTCCGGTGTGCCCGTACTGTGTTCGTGGCGCCCGCTGTCGCGTCGCCTCACCACTCGGTCAGCCCAGCACGGCGTCCATCTCCCAGACGAGCACCTCGGCTCCGTCCGGCCCGGCGGTGATCCGCTGGCCGTCGCCGAGCGAGATCCGGGCGGCATCACCGGTCCGCAGTATTGCGGTGCCTTCCAGCGTCACCGAGCCGCGCGCCACGAACATGTGTGCAAGTGGCGAGTTCGGCAATGCGACGGCCGCCGAGGGAGCCAGCCGCGCGGCGTACAACGCGGCGTGTTCCTGGTGGATGGAGATGGCCCGGTCGTCACTGTGCTTCTGCATGCCCGAGGCCACCACGACGAGCCCACCCGCCTCGAGCTGGTCAGTGACATCCAGCTGCTGGTACCCCGGGGTGATCCGGGCGGTGTCGGGCAGCACCCACATCTGCACGAAGTGCACGTCCTGCATGTGGGCGGTGTCGGTGTCCGCCGGCTCCGGTGTCGGTGCGTCGTTGCGCTCGGAGTGCAGGATGCCGGTGCCCGCGCTCATCCGCTGAGCCAGTCCCGGGTAGACCAGGCCGGAGTTGCCCTCCGAGTCCTGGTGCACCAGCGAGCCGTCCAGCACCCAGGTCACGATCTCCATGTCCCGGTGCGGGTGTGTGTCGAAGCCGGTGCCGGCCTTCACCACGTCGTCGTTGCTGACCAGCAGCAGGCCGAAGTGGGTGTTTGCCGCGTCGTAGTGCGGGCCGAACGAGAAGCTGTGCCGGGACTCCAGCCAGTCGGTTCCGGTCCGCATGCGGTCCGTCGCGCGCCGTACGTCCACGGCGGGCCGAAGCACGCTGTTCGTCATAGCTCTCCCACCAATCGCGTCGAAGTAGTCAAACGTTCAATTAACAGCGGACGGCTAGCACTCTATTCCCGCCCCGGCTTCGTGCCATGCTGCCGGAGTGACCGCCACGAAACCCACCGCCTCGGCCGCAGGGCCTTCGGTGTCGGCCGGCACCCGGCGGCGCCTCGAACAGGCCTCCGGCGGGCTGGCCAGCGCCAGTGTCGCCGCGATGGGCGCGCGGCTGACCTGGTTCCGCCGGCTGTCCGCCGACCAGCGCGCCGGCGTACTGCTGGTCACCCAGACCGGCGTGACCAACTTCGTGGCCTGGCTCGGCGAACCCGGCGAGACCATCCGGCTGACCGCGGAGGCGTTCCGCAACGCGCCAAGGGACCTCGCCAGGCGGATGAGCCTTCGCCAGACCGTCGAGCTGGTCCGCGTCGCGCTGGAGGCATTCGAGGACCAGTTGCCAAGGCTGGCCGAGGACGAGAAGGAGCGCCAGCTGCTCACCGAGGCCATCCTGCGGTTCGGCCGGGAGATCGCGTTCGCGGCCGCCTCGGTGTACGCCAGCGCCGCCGAGTCACGGGGTGCATGGGACGCCCGCCTGGAGGCACTGGTGGTGGACGGCGTCGTCCGGGGCGACGTGGACGACGCGCTGGTGTCCCGCGCCTCCGCGCTGGGCTGGGACACCGAACGGCCGGTGACCGTGCTGGTCGGCAGTCCGCCGACGGACGCCCAGTCGGAGAACCAGCCTGAGCCGCTTGCCCTGATGCGGCGCACCGCGACCCGGCTGGGACGCTCGGTACTGGTCGGCGTGCAGGGCACCCGCATGGTCGCGCTGCTGTCCGGGCCGCTCACCGACTCAGCGTTGCTCACCTCGAAACCCCTGGACGTCGCACGGTCCGCCGACCACCTCGCCGCCGGCGAGCCCGGGCCCAACGAGCGGCTCGCCGAGGCCTTCGGGTCCGGCCCGGTGGTTGTCGGCCCCACCGCGGCCACGCTCGGCACCGCCCACCTGAGCGCGCGGGATGCCCTGCAGGGGCTGCGCGCCGCCGCCGGCTGGGCCGACGCGCCGCGCCCGGTGCACGCCGACGACCTGCTGCCCGAGCGCGCGCTGGCCGGCGACCCCAACGCCAGGACGCAGCTGATCGCGGAGATCGTCACGCCGCTGCACGCGGCGGGCGGCGGGCTGACCCAGACGCTCAGCAGCTACCTGGACGGCGGCGCGGCGCTCGAGTCCTGCGCACGGGTGCTGTTCGTGCACCCCAACACTGTTCGCTACCGGCTGCGGCGGGTGACCGAAGTCACCGGGCGTGACCCGACCGACGCCAGGGACGCCCTGGTCCTGCGCATCGCGCTGATGGCCGGGCGGCTGGCCCCGCCCGGCGCGCCCCAGCAGCGCTAAAAGACTCTGAACTGCATCAATGTCGGACAAGGCAGACCGACCCTACAAATTCATCCGAACATAATCGATCAGGTAGCGCCCATCCTTGTGGGAATCCTACAAAGTCCGCCGGTCGAGTTCGTACGCCTCGGTATGCCGCCGGTGCCTGTCGAGGGTGTTGGGTTGTCAAGTGATCGCCGTGCTCGCCCCCGGACAGGGCGCCCAGACGCCAGGAATGCTCGACGCATGGTTGCACGGTCCCCGGGCCGAGCAAGTCGGCGCCGAGGCCATGCTCGCTCGCTGGTCCGAGGCCGCCGGGCTGGATTTGGCCCGACTCGGCACCACCGCCTCAGCCGAGGAGATCAAGGACACCGCGGTGACCCAGCCGCTGATCGTCGCCGCGTCGCTGCTCGCCCATGCCCAGCTCGGCGCGGCCCTGACCGACTCCTCGGCGCTGGCGAAGGCCCCGAGTGCCGGCCACTCGATCGGCGAGCTCGCGGCCGCGGCGGTGGCAGGCGCGCTGAGCAGCGATGCCGCCGTGGAGCTTGCCGCGGTGCGCGGGCGGGAGATGGCCGCCGCGTGCGCGCTGCAGCCCACCGGGATGAGCGCGGTACTGGGTGGCGACGCCGAGCAGGTGTTCACCCGCCTCGGCGAGATCGGGCTGGACCCGGCCAACCAGAACGGCACCGGGCAGGTCGTCGCGGCCGGCCCGCTCGACGCACTGGCCCGGCTGAAGGAGGAACCACCCGAGAAGGCCAGGGTGATCCCGCTCGCGGTGGCCGGTGCGTTCCACACCCGCTTCATGAGCCCCGCCGAGGACGCGCTGCGCGACTACGCGGAGAAGGTCGACTTCGCCGACCCGGACCGCCCGCTGCTGTCCAACGCCGACGGCGCGTCGGTGACCAGCGGCGGCGATCTGCGCGACCGGCTGGTCGCGCAGGTGACGCTGGCGGTGCGCTGGGACCTGTGCATGGCGATGCTGCGCGAGCTCGGCGTGACGGCGGTCATCGAGCTGGCCCCGGCGGGCACCCTCGTCGGGCTGGTCAAGCGCGAGCTCAAGGGCACCGCGACACTCGCGCTGAAGAGCCCCGATGACCTGGACAAAGCGGCCGAGCTGGTCGCCGAGCACGCCGGGAGCGCCGCATGAGCCGCGCGCGAGTGTCGCTGCGCTCCGTCCCCGTGGCTCCTGGCGCACGCCTGCTGGGCTGGGGCAGCTCGCAGCCGGACCGGGTGGTGACCAACGACGACCTGGCCAAACGGGTGGAGACCACCGACCAGTGGGTCCGGGAGCGGGTCGGCATCGTCAGCAGGCGCATCGCCGACGAGAACACCCTGCTGGTGGACATGGCGGCGGACGCCGGCTCCAAGGCGATCGCGGATGCCGGAGTGAGCCCCTCGGACGTCGACACCGTGCTGGTGGCCACCTGCACCATGCCAAACCAGATACCGAACGCCGCAGCCCAGGTGGCGCATCGGATCGGGGTGGATGCGCCCGGCGCATTCGACCTGAACGCCGCCTGCGCCGGCTTCTGCTACGGCATCGGCGTGGCTTCGGACCTGATCCGGGCCGGCTCGGCACGAACGGTGCTGGTGATCGGCGCGGAGAAGCTGTCCGACTGGCTCGACTGGGACGACCGGTCGACCTGCATCATCTTTGCCGACGGTGCCGGCGCGGCCGTCGTCGGCGCGGCGGAGACCGAGCAGGACATCGGCGTCGGGCCGCTGGTCTGGGGCAGCGCCGGCGACCTTTCCGACGCCATCAGGATCATCCAGCCCAGCAACGGGATCCACCAGGAAGGCCAGACGGTCTTCCGCTGGGCCACCACGAAGATCGCGCCGATCGCGCTGCGGGCCATCGAGGAGGCCGGCCTGCAGCCGGAGGACGTCGACGTCTTCGTGCCGCACCAGGCCAACCTGCGCATCGTGGAGGCGGTCGCCAAGCGGTTGCGCAAAGCGGGGGCGCGTGCGGACATGCGGGTGGCCCAGGACATCGTGTACTCCGGCAACACGTCCTCCGCGTCGATCCCGCTTGCCGTCGACCACATGCGCTCGGCCGGCGAGATCTCCCGTGGGGACGTGCTGTTGCTGGTCGGATTCGGCGCTGGACTGAGCTACGCCGGCCAAGTGGTCGTCTGCCCCTAATGCCGGCGACCTGAGCACCTTCAACCCGAAGCAGTTCCGTCAGGACGAAAGGGAAACACGTGAGCAACGAAGACATCCGCGACGGCCTCGCCGAGATCGTCGAGGAGATCGCCGGGGTGGACGCTTCCGAGGTCACCACGGACAAGTCGTTCGTGGACGACCTGGACATCGACTCGCTGTCCATGGTCGAGATCGCGGTACAGGCCGAGGACAAGTTCGGGGTCAAGATCCCGGACGACCAGCTCGCCGAGCTCAAGACCGTAGGCGATGCGGTCGACTACATCGCGAAGAACAAGTGAGTTCGAACGACGTCGTCGTCACCGGGCTCGGCGCCACGACCCCGCTCGGCGGGGACGTGGCGACGACCTGGGAAGGCATGCTGGCCGGCCGGTCCGCGGTCTCTCGCATCGAGGCCGAATGGGTGGAGCGCCACCAGCTGCCGGTGAAGATCGCCGCGCAGCTGGCCGTGGAGCCAACCGAGGTGCTCAAGCGGGTCGAGGTGCGGCGGCTGGACCGCTGTGAGCAGGTGGCGATCATCGCGGCCAGGGAGGCCTGGCAGCACGCCGGGCTGGCTGACCCGGACAATCCGCGGGTGGAGCCCGAGCGGCTGGCCGTGATCATCGGCACCGGCATCGGCGGAGCGGTCACCCTGCTGACCCAGGACGACATCCTGGAGAACGACGGCGTGCGCAAGGTCAGCCCGCTGACCATCCCGATGCTCATGCCGAACGGGCCGGCCGCGCACGTCGGCCTCGAGCTCAAGGCAAGGGGTGGCGTGCACGCGCCGGTGTCCGCCTGCGCCTCCGGCGCCGAGGCGCTGGCCTGGGGCTACCGGATGCTCAAGGCCGGCGAGGTCGACGTGGTCGTCGCCGGAGGCGCGGAGGCCTGCATCACCGGCATCCCGCTGGCCGGGTTCTCCCAGATGCGCGCCATGTGCATCAGCCACAACGACGACCCGGAGCACGCCTCCCGGCCGTTCGACGCGCACCGGGACGGGTTCGTGCTCGGCGAGGGCGCCGGCATCATGGTGCTGGAGCGTGCCGATTTCGCCGCCGCCCGAGGCGCCACGGTGCACGGCCGGCTGGCCGGCATCGGGACCTCGTCCGACGCTTACCACATCACCGCCCCGGAGCCGGAGGGCATCGGGCAGGCCAGGGCGATGACGGCGGCGCTGCGCAGCGCCGGGCTCTCGCCGGAGGACGTCGGGCATGTGAACTGCCACGCCACCTCCACCCAGGTCGGCGACGTCGCCGAGGCCGTCTCGGTGCGCAAGGCCATCGGCGACCACCCGGTGCTCACCGCACCCAAAGGGAACATGGGCCACCTGTTGGGCGCGGCCGGCGCGGTCGAAGGCATCGCGACGCTCCTGGCGATACGGGACGGCGTGGTCGCACCGACCGCCAACCTCGAGGACCTCGACTCCGGGATCGTGCTCGATGTGGTGAGCAAGGAACCGCGCAAGGTCGAGCTCACCGCCGCGATCAACGACTCGTTCGGCTTCGGCGGGCACAACGTCGCGCTCGCGTTCACCGCGGCCTGATACACCCCCGACTCCCTCGTGGGCAAGGGGCGACCCGCACCAAGAGCCAGACCCTTGCCGCACACACTCCCACCCGGAGGAGACCTCAGATGACCGCGCTGGCTACCCGCCCGCACGTCACCGAGCCGCCCGCACCCACGGATCCGCGAGACCCGCTGCTGCGCCTCGCGGCATTGTACGATCCGGAAAGCCTGGTCGCGCTGCATCCGCGCGACTCGAGCGGGGTACTCGCCGCGCACGGGCGGATCAACGGCGCCCGAGTCGTCGCCTACTGCTCGGACGCGGCCAGGATGGGCGGCGCGATGGGCGTGGCGGGCTGCCAGCACATCGTGGAGGCGATCGACGCCGCGGTGCGGATGCGCGCCCCGGTGATCGCGCTGTGGCACTCCGGCGGGGCGCGCCTGGCCGAGGGTGTCGAGGCACTGGACGCGGTCGGGCAGGTGTTCGCCGCGATGGTCCGCGCCTCCGGGCGCATCCCACAACTGTCGGTGGTGCTCGGCCCGGCCGCCGGCGGGGCCGCCTACGGGCCGGCGCTGACCGATGTGGTGATCATGGCGCCGGAAGGCCGGGTGTTCGTCACCGGTCCCGATGTGGTGCGCAGCGTCACCGGCGAGGACATCGGCATGGAGGCGCTCGGCGGCCCGAGCGCGCACGGCAAACGCTCCGGCGTGGTGCACGTGGTCGCCGACTCCGAGGCCGATGCGCTGTACCGGGCCCGGCGGATCACCAGCATGCTGTCGCAGCCGGGCATCTTCGACGTGCGCTGCCTCGGTGAACCCACCGACCTGGCCGCCCTGCTGCCCGAGCAGCGCAAACGGGCCTACGACGTGCGGCCGCTGGTCCGCGCGGTGCTCGACGACGACCCGAACGACCCGCACGGCGCGGCGTTCGAGGAACTACAGCCCAAATGGGCGCCGAACATGGTCCTCGGGTTCGGCCGCCTCGGCGGGCGCACCATCGGGCTGCTGGCGAACAACCCGCTGCGCAAGGGCGGCTGCCTGGACTCGCTCTCGGCGGAGAAGGCGGCCCGGTTCGTGCGGATGTGCGACAGCTTCGGGGTGCCGCTGCTGGTGCTGGTCGACGTACCAGGCTACCTACCCGGCGTCGGGCAGGAATGGGACGGGGTGGTGCGCCGGGGGGCGAAGCTGCTGCACGCGTTCGCCGAAGCCGTGGTCCCCCGGGTCACCCTGGTCACCCGCAAGTCCTTCGGCGGCGCCTACGTCGCGATGAACTCCCGCGCCCTGGGCGCCACCACCGTGTTCGCCTGGCCCGACGCCGAGGTCGCCGTGATGGGCGCCAAGGCGGCGGTGGGCATCCTGCACCGCCGCCAGCTCGCCGCCGCACCGGACGAGGAACGCGACGCCCTGCACGAACAGCTGGCCAAAGAGCACGAACTGATCGCCGGCGGGGTCGCCAGGGCCACCGCTATCGGCGTGGTCGACGAGGTCATCGAGCCCATCGACACCCGCCGCCGCCTACTCGAAGCACTCGCCGCCGCCCCAGCCGGGCGCGGCTCACACGGAAACATCCCGCTGTAATGTAGGGCGGCTTCCGCCGGAACTCCCCCGGAGCCTCGCGGACCAAACTTCTACCACCCGCATGGGCTGGCACTACGCCCCGTGAGTGATTAGGGCCGCTACCGCAAAGTGGCGCCGAAGGCGTAGCGCACTAATCACTCACGACACGCTTTTCGTCGTGAGTGATTAGTAGCGCTATAGCGGCCCTAATCACTCACGAGAGCCGAAGGCGCACGACACGCCTTTTCGTCGTGCGCCTTCGGCTCATTCAGCGTCGTGCGCCTTCGGCTCATTCAGCACGAGCCGAGCGTCACGCTGCTCGGCCCGCTGACATCAATTTTCGGCGGGGTGCCGGCAAGTGCGTAGGACACCCGCCAGCACACCTGCGACAGCTTGAGGTTGTTCGGCGCATCATCCGGGTTCTGCGCGGTGACGTAGGAGACCAGGGCGACAACGCGACCCGGCGCCACTTCGTCCACCCTGCTGAGCCGGATGGTGCCGGCCTGCGTGCTGGGCTTGCCGTAGAGCTTGGCCCACACGGCGTCGGTCTGCTCGCCTACCGCGGCCGGGGTCATCGTGGCTGCCCACGCCCCGTAGTTGTGGCTGTTGATTGCGTCGAAGTAGCGGCCCAACACGTCCTGCACCTGGGGCGAGGATGGGTAGGACCACGCTTCCGAGCTGACCTCGAGACCGGGCTGGCCCGGCCCGCTCGCCGGATAGGCGCGCGGCGAGGCCATCGGCACCGAACGCATCTGGGCCAGCCGCAGACCGGCCACGCCGAGCATGGCGCCGAGCGCGACAACCAGCACGACGACGAGCGTCACCGCCCACCTACGGTCACCGTTCCTGGCCACGTCGGAAGCTTGACATACCCGGATCGTGGTCGCCCGGATGGGTCAGTCACCCGGCCGCTCAGCCGACCTGGTGCAGCAGGGTGACCGGGGCGCCGTCACCCGCGCAGCGGAACGGCTCGAGGTCCTCGTCCCAGGCGGTACCCAGTAGCTCGTGCAGCCGGCCGCGCATCTGAGCACGGCCGGACATGACCGAGCGCAGCTGGTCCTCGGCCACCATGATGTCGCCGTTCGCACTGGTCCGGCCGCGCCACAGGCCCAGGTTCGGCACATGGCAGAAGCGCTGCCCGTCGACGCCCTCGCTGGGCTCCTCGGTGACCTCGAAGCGCACCACGGGCCAGGCCCGCAACGCGCCAGCGATCGCACCCGAGCCACCGGCCGGCCCGCGCCACGAACACTCCGCCCGCATCTGGCCAGAGGCGGCCGGTTGCGGACTCCAGCGCAGAGAAACCTGGGTTCCCAGCACGCCGGAAATAGCCCACTCGACGTGCGGGCATACCGCAGTCGGCGACGAGTGGACGTAGATCACTCCACGTGTACTCACTGCTGACCTCCGCTGTCGAGACAAGGAACGTCTTCCCCAACGCCCTTACTCGCCGCACGGATCACTCGGCAGTCGCGGGAGCAGTCTGCCGGAGTGTGCGCCGCCACGCCAACCGCGACACGCACCCCGGCGTGTCGGCTGTGTCCGGTGTCTCCGCCGGGTCTCAGGTATCCGGAATTACCAACTTCGGAGTCGCGTTACAGAGGGTGGTTGGCGGGTGCGGGTCCCCCGGGCCTCACCCCAATAGACGGTACGAAATACCGCGACCCCCGTCGGGAGTCGGTCTGGAGTCGCACCGCTCATCACGCCGAGAGGCGACCGGCCCGCCAACCATCTTTCCCTGGCGCGGCACCCTACCGAGGAGTAGGGATAAAACCGTGACACTTGCGATCACAGATGATCACCGCGAGCTGGCCGCCGTTGCCAGGGAGTTCCTTGCCGATCACGACGCCCGAGGTGCGGCGCGGGTGCTGCTGGACGCCGGGCAGGAGACGCTGCCCGCGTTCTGGCCGGCACTGGGCAAGCTGGGCTGGCTCGGACTGCACCTGCCGGAGCGCTACGGCGGTGAGGGATACGGCCTGCCCGAGCTGGCGGTGGTGCTCGGCGAGCTCGGGCGCGCGGTGGCTCCCGGGCCGTTCCTGCCCACCGTGCTGGCCGGAGCGGTACTCGCCGAGGCCGGCACCGAGCGGCAGCGCGAGCGGTTGCTGCCGGGCCTGGCCGGCGGCTCCCGAAGCGGCGCGGTCGGCCTCGGCGCGCCCGACCCCGAACGGGGCTGGCTGGTACTCGGCGGCGGGCTCGCTGACGTCCTGCTGCTCCCGGAGGGCGATGATCTGCTCGTGCTGGACCGCACCGACCCGAGGGTCTCGGTGACGCCGGTCGCCGGGCTGGACCCCACCCGGCGGGTGGCGCAGGTACGCGCCGAGAACACCGAGGGGGCCGACCGGGTCGTCGGCGGGCGCGTGGCCACGCTGCGCCTGGCCCGCGTCCTTGCCGCCGCCGAAGCCGCCGGCGCGGCCTACAGCTGCCTGGATGCCGCCGTGGCCTACGCCCAGCAGCGCGAGCAGTTCGGCCGGACCATCGGCACCTTCCAGGCGGTGAAGCACCACTGCGCCAACCTGGCGGTGGACGCGGAGCTCGCGGTGGCGGCCGCATGGGACGCCGCGCGCGCCCCGGCACCCAGCGCGGAGGCGGAGCTGGCCGCGGCGGTGGCTGCCGCCCGCGCGATGCCGGGCGCGGTGCGCGCGGCCGAGATGAACATCCAGCTGCACGGCGGCATCGGCTACACCTGGGAGCACGATGCGCACCTGTACCTGCGGCGCGCTCTGACCGCCGCCGCGCTCCTGGGCGCGGCCGGCGAACCGGGCGCGGACGTGCTGCGCCTGGTCACCGACGGGGTGCGCAGGCGCGCCACGCTGGACCTGCCGGAGCACGCCGAGCAGTACCGCGAGCAGGCCCGCACGGTCGCGGAACGGGTTCGTGAGCTGCCCAAGCCGGAGCGTCGGGCCGCACTGGTCTCGTCGGGATACCTGGTGCCGCACTGGCCGCCGCCGTGGGGCCGGGACGCCGACGCCGTGCAGCAGCTGGTGATCGAGGAGGAGTTCGCCGGGGTGAAGGTGCCCGGCCTCGGCATCACCGGGTGGGTGGCGCTGACCATCGTCCAGCACGGCACGTCCGAACAGGCCCAGCGCTGGGTGGGCGATGCGTTGGCCGGGCGCACCATCTGGTGCCAGCTGTTCTCCGAGCCGGGCGCGGGCTCGGATGCGGCGGCCATCTCCACGAGAGCGGTCCGCGACGAGGGCGGCTGGCGGGTCAGCGGCCAGAAGGTGTGGACCTCGGGCGCGCAGTGGAGCCAGTGGGGTTTTGCCACGGTGCGCACCGACTCGTCCGGGCCCAAGCACACCGGCATCACCATGATGGCCGTCAAGATGGACGCGCCAGGGGTCGCAGTCCGTCCGTTGCGTGAGCTGACCGGTTCGACGTTGTTCAACGAGGTCTTCTTCGACGATGTGTTCGTGCCGGATTCCGACGTGGTCGGTGAGGTCGGCAGGGGCTGGTCGGTGGCCAGGGCGACGCTGGGCAACGAGCGGGTCTCGCTCGGCGGCGGGCCCGGGCTCATCGGGTTCGCCGCAACGGACCTGGTGGAACGGGTATCACGGCATCCGCACCGAGCTCGCTACGAGCCCGAGCTGGCCGCGTTGCTGGCCGAGGAACAGGCCAAGCGGTTGCTCGGGGTGCGGCAGGCGGCTCGTGCGGTCAGCGGCGCGGGCCCCGGCCCGGAGGGCAACCTTGCCAAGCTGCTCTCCGCCGAGCACGACCAGCGGGTCGCCGACCTGGCCCGCCGGCTGGCCGGCACGGACGCGATCACCGGGCAGGCCGAGCAGGCAACCTGGGGATACCTCATCTCCCGGTGCCTGTCCATCGCCGGTGGTACCTCGGAGATCGTGCGCAACCAGATAGCCGAGCGCATCCTCGGCCTCCCCCGCGACCCACTCGCCCGCTAGCCGCGTCTACCCCAATAACCCCATTCGACCCGCCCCAGTGTCACTGGGGGTGGCGGGGTTGACTGCGCAAATCAGGGCTGCCCTATCGCGCATCCTGTCAAGACAAGGTTCGTTATAACAATTGCCTCAAATTCGTGTTCCGGCTGGTTGAGGCCCGGCCCGAGGCGACCGGATCGACTGTCCGGGCGCGAGAACGAGGCCACACCATGGATCGACGTCGGTTCCTGCGCGCGGCCGGTGGAGCGAGCATGGTGTCCCTCACCGCCTCCGCCGCGCTCGGCTCGGTGGCATGGGCGAGAACCACGACATCGGCAGGG
>DASYBQ010000008.1:0-9375 GCA_036500625.1 Pseudonocardia sp.
CCCGTCGACCTTCTCGCACATCACGCCGTGTGGCGTGTAACAGTCACGGTTCCATCAGGACCCGGCGACACGTGCGACGCGCGCACGACGGCGGGTCAGTAGGCGCGTCCAAAGTGCCCGCCGACGCTGGGGAAGAGATCGATAGGCTTGCTGCGCATGATCGCTGGCGGGTGCTCACTCCGCGAGAGACAACCGACACCGAAGCACCGAGGGGCACGCTGACCCTCGGAGGTTGGCGGAGGGGTTGTGCGCGACTCGCTCCCCCGTCACGAACCCTCCCGAGAGTCGGGCACAGTCATCCGGGGCGCCGAGCCGCCGTCCCGCGAGAACAGGTCAGAGCACGCCCTTGGTGGAGGGGACTCCGGTGATCCGGTCGTCGGGCGCGACGGCCGCGCGCAGTGCCCTGGCGACCGCCTTGAACTCGGCCTCGGTGATGTGGTGCGGGTCGCGGCCGCCGATGACCCGCACGTGCAGGGCCAGCTCGGCGTGGAAGGCCAGCGACTCGAACACGTGCCGGTTGAGCACCGTCGGGTAGTGCCCGCCGACCACGAAACCGGCCATCGCCTCCGGCTCGCCGGTGTGTACGCAGTACGGCCGCCCTGACACGTCCACCACGGCCTGGGCCAGCGACTCGTCCATCGGGATCCAGGCGTCGCCGAACCGGCGGATGCCGGCCCGGTCGCCCAGCGCGGAGCGCAGCGCCTGGCCGAGCACGATCGAGACGTCCTCCACCGTGTGGTGCACGTCGACGTCGACGTCCCCGGTCGCCCGTACCACCAGGTCGAACGCACCGTGCTTGCCCAGCGCGGTGAGCATGTGGTCGTAGAACGGCACCCCGGTGCTGATCTCGGTGCTGCCACTGCCGTCCAGCTCCAGCTCGACCAGCACGGTCGATTCCTTGGTGATCCGTTCCACCCGTGCGGCACGGCTCACGATGCGACCTCCTTGGCTGCCTGCAGGAACACGTCGTTCTCCTCCGGGGTGCCGATGCTCACCCGCAGGAACCCGGGGATACCCACATCCCGGATCAGTACTCCCCGGTCCAGGAAGGCCTGCCAGGCGCCGCCGGCGCCGCCGGGGCCGGTGAACTCGCCGAACAGCACGAAGTTGGCGTCGCTGTGCACCACCCGGTAGCCCAGCGAGTCCAGCGCGGGGACCACCCGGTCCCGCTCGGCGCGCAACAACGCCACCGAGGCCAGCGTCGCGTCCGCGTGCCGCAGCGCGGCCCTTGCGGCGGCCTGGGTCAGCACCGAAAGGTGGTAGGGCAGTCGGACCAGCTGTAGTGCGTCCACCACGGCCGGCGCGGCGGCAAGGTAACCGAGCCGGCCGCCGGCGAACGCGAACGCCTTGCTCATGGTGCGGCTGATGATGAGCTTGTGGCCGTACTCGGCCAGCAGGGTCACCGCGCTCGGCCGGTCGGAGAACTCCGCGTACGCCTCGTCCACCACGATCATCCCGGGCGCCGCGTCGACAAGCGTGGCCAGTTCGTCCGGTTCGATGGAGCCGCCCGTCGGGTTGTTCGGGCTGGTCACCATGGCCAGACTGGGGCGCTGCTCGCGCAGCAGCGCGGCGGCGGCCTCGATGTCCACGGTGAAGTCGTCCCGGCGAGGAGTGGACAGCCACTCGGTGCGGGTGCCCGAGGCGATGATCGGGTGCATCGAGTAGGACGGCACGAAGCCGGCGGCGGTGCGGCCCGGCCCGCCGAAGGCCTGCATGACCTGCTGCAGGATTTCGTTGCTGCCGTTGGCCGCCCACAGGTTTGCCGCGCTCAGCCGTACCCCGGTCGTGTCCGAGAGGTACTCGGCCAGCTCGGTGCGCAGCGCAACCGCGTTCCGGTCCGGGTAGCGGTGCAGGTCGCGCGCCGCACACGCCACTTCGGTGGTCAGCTCGGCGACCAGCTCCGGCGGTGGCGGGTAGGGGTTCTCGTTGGTGTTCAGTCGGACCGGCACGTCCAACTGCGGCGCGCCGTAGGGGCTGCGGCCGCGCAGATCGTCGCGCAGCGGCAACGCATCGAGGGTGATCTCGGCGGCGACCGGTGTCGGGCCGGTCATGCCGGCGAGCCCGGGGCGAAACGCGCGGAGACCGCCTGGCCGTGGGCAGGCAGATCCTCGGCTCCGGCCAGCGTGATCACCTGGTCGGCGACCTCGTGCAGCGCCTGCTCGCTGTACTCCACCAGGTGGATGCCACGCAGGAAGGTCTGCACGCTCAGGCCGCCGGAGTGCCGTGCGCAGCCGCCGGTTGGCAGCACGTGGTTCGACCCGGCGCAGTAGTCACCGAGCGAGACCGGGGCCCACGGGCCGACGAATATCGCGCCCGCGTTTCGCACCCGGCGGGCCACCGAAGGCGCATCAACGGTGTGGATCTCCAGGTGCTCCGCGGCGTAGGTGTCCACCACCCGCAGCCCGTCCGCGATGTCGGCCACCAGCACGGTGCGCGACTGCGGGCCGGTCAGCGCCGCCCGAATCCGCTCGACGTGCTTGGTCGCGGCGAGCTGGCGCTCCAGCTCGGCATCCACCCGGTCGGCCAGCTCTTCCGAGTCGGTGACCAGCACTGATGCCGCCTGCGGGTCGTGCTCGGCCTGGCTGATCAGGTCGGCGGCCACGTGCACCGGGTCGGCGCTGTCATCCGCGAGCACCGCGATCTCGGTGGGGCCGGCCTCGGCGTCGATGCCGATCAGCCCGCGCAGCAGCCGCTTGGCCGCGGTGGTGTAGGTGTTGCCCGGCCCGGTGACCACATCCACCGGCTCCAGCTCGGCGCCGTCGGTGTCCACCCCGCCGTAGGCCAGCAGCGCGACCGCCTGCGCGCCGCCGACCGCCCACACCTCGTCGACATCGAGCAGCGCGGCGGCGGCAAGGATCGTCGGGTGCGGCAGGCCACCGTGCTCCGACTGCGGCGGCGAGCACACCACCAGCGACTCGACGCCGGCCTCCTGGGCGGGCACCACGTTCATCACCACGCTGGAGGGGTAGACGGCGAGACCACCCGGCGCGTAGAGCCCGACCCTGCGCACCGGCACGAACCGCTCGGTGACCGTGCCACCGTCGGTGACCTTGGTGACGATCTCCTGGCGCCGCTGGTCGGCGTGCACCAGCCGGGCCCGCTCGATGGAGGTGCGCAGCGCCTCGCGGACCGCAGGGTCGAGCGTGTCCAGCGCCTCGGCCAGCTCGGCCGCCGGCACCCGGACCCGATCCGGCCGAACCTTGTCGAACCGTTCGGCGAGCTCGAGCACCGCTGGCACGCCACGGGCCGCGACCTCGGCGACGATCGGGCGCACCCGATCCAGCACCGCGTCCACGTCCACCTCGGCCCGGGGCAGCAACGCACGCAGCGCCGGAGTCCCCGGGACGCCCTCACGCAAGTCGGTGCGGCTCAGCATGAACGAGATTCTAGATGTTGGTCCCCGGTAGAAGTTTCTGGAGTTCGCGGGCGAGGCCGGAGGTCGTCCGCAACAACCCCGAAACCCACCTGGCGGCACCCAGGCGCGGAATTTACGGGTTTCCGCCGACTTCGGGGCCCTGGTAACCCGGCTTGGAGGAGTCGTCCGCGCCGACCTCGAAGTTGATGGCCGGGTTCAGCTTGTTGCCGCTGACCTTGGCGCCGGTGGACTGGTTCTGCAGCGCGAACGCGTGGTCGAGCGTTTGGCCGGCGATCTCGTTGTTGGTGATCGTCAGGTTCTGCACGTCGTCGATTTGTAGCGCCTGGGTCGCCATGTTCTGGCAGTAGTTGTTGTTGTAGGTGACGTCGGACGTCGCGCCGGTGCCGACACCGTCGCCGGCCAGGCTGTTCGGCCCTTCCATGATCAGACAGGTGTTCGCGATGTCCTCGCAGCGGTTGCTGTCGATCGTGATGTGCTGGCTCGTCGGGTGGTCCGGGTCGGTGGCGAAGGTCTGCATGCAGTCGGCGTGCGCGCCGTTGAGGTTCTTGGTGTCGCGCAGGGTGTTGTGCCGGATCGTGATGTTGTTGCCCCAGAAGCGCAGCGCGTCGTCGTCGTCACCACGTGGTGAAATCGAGGTCGAGTTCTCCAGCGTGATGAAGTTGCCGTGCAATGAGATGCCAGGAGCCGCCGGGTTGACCGCGTTGATCCCGGAGACCATCACGTAGTCCCCGTTGACCGAAATGCCCTTCACCAGGGTCTTTCCATCACCTTGAATCTTGATCGGCTGTTGCGCGGTGCCCGACTGGTGGACGACCAGTCGGGTATCACTGACGTTGCCGGTCACGCAGATCATCGCGCCCGGCCCGGCGGTGTTCATTGCCTGCTGCATCCCGGTGCCGTCGATCACCGTGACACCGCAGCTCGCCGGAGCCGGCAGCGGGCGGACAGCGCCGCGGCCATCCGGCGACGTCTGCGTCACCGGCTGGGCCGGCGCGGCCGGATGCACGATCTGCGGCGCCTCGGTGCACCCTGCCATCACTGCCGACACACCGACCACGACAACGACCAGCCACAACCGCCGTACCCGTCGCGATAGCGCTGAACCTACTGATCCCAACACAGATAATCCCCTAGAAGGCAGACCCTATGAGGACGTCACGACAGTCTGTGAGTACCCTGTGGGGTCACTGTGCGCGTCCAAGGCGGTAACACCGAGTGACAGCCTACTCCTCGGCGAGATCCAGTCCGAGATCGAGGGCAACACTGGAGTGCGTGAGCGCTCCGGCGGACAGGTACTCGACACCGGTGCTCGCGAACGAGCGCGCCTGCACGAGAGACAGCCCGCCGGAGACCTCGAACTTCGCCAGGGCACCCAGCGCGGCCCGGCGGCGCACCGCGGCCGCGCACTGCTCGGGCGTGAAGTTGTCCAGCAGGACCAGCTCCGCGCCGGCGGCGAACGCCTCGTCCAGCTGCGCGGGCGAGTCGACCTCCACCTCGCACCGCACGCCGGGCGCGGCGGCCCGGGCCGCCGCGAGCGCGGCGGACACCGAACCGGCGGCCACCACGTGGTTGTCCTTGATCAGGATCATGTCGCCGAGGCCCATCCGGTGGTTGACCCCACCGCCGCGACGCACCGCGTACTTCTGCAGCAGGCGCAGGCCGGGCAGCGTCTTGCGGGTGTCCAGGATCTGGGTGCCGGTACCGGCCACCTCGGCCACCCATGCGGCCGTCGCGGTCGCGACGCCGGACAGGTGGCAGAGCAGGTTCAGCGCGGTGCGCTCCGCGGTGAGCAGGCCCCGGACCGGCCCGCGCACCCGCAGCGCCGGCACGCCGGGACGCAGCGCGGCACCGTCGGGCAGCTCGTCCAGCACCTGGTAGCCATCCGCGCCGAGTACCGCGTCGAGTACCGCGCGGGCCGCCGGTAGGCCGGCCAGCACACCCGCCGCCCTCGGGGTGAACGCGCCGGTGGCGACCGAGGCGGCGGGCACCGTGGCCAGGGTGGTCAGGTCCGGGCCGTATCGCAGGTCCTCGTCGAGCGCGGTGGCCACCACCCTTGCCAGGTCGTGGGCGTCCGGCACCAGGGAGTCCAGCGCGGCGGGGGCGTTCACGCGGCACCGCGCCGTGCCGCCTCGACGGGCCGGACGTGCGGCTGGCCGTCGGTGAGCCCGACCAGCAGGCTGGCCCGCTGGTAGCGGTCGTCGATGTGCGGGAAGTCGGTACGCACGTGGCAACCTCGCGTTTCGGTGCGGGTGCCGGCCGCGGCCAGTACGGCTTGGGCGAGCAGGGTGAGCGCGGCGTCCTCCACACCGGCCCGGTCCAGCACCGGGCGCCGCGCGATGCCCGCCTCGATGGCGTCGGACGCGGCGGCAAGGCCTGCGCCGTCGCGGCCGATCGAGGCGCCTCGGGTCATGGCGCGCTGCACCAGGTCCCGGTCCGCGACCGGCAGCCACTCGGTGCCGCCTGCCGGTGCGCCGGCAGGCACCGAGCGCGGGGCCGCCAACTCGGCAACCACCGTCCTTGCGGCCCGGCGACCCATCACCAGGCCCTCCAGCAGGCTGTTCGAGGCCAGCCGGTTCGCGCCGTGCAGACCGGTGCGGGCCACCTCGCCGGCCGCGTAAAGGCCAGGTACCCCGGTACGCCCTTCGGTGTCGGTGACCACCCCACCACAGGAGTAGTGCGCGGCAGGGCTCACCGGGATCGGGTCGGACAGCGGGTCGACACCGATGGCCAGACAGGCGGCCCGCACGGTGGGGAACCGCGCGGCGAAGTCGGGCAGCCCGGTCGCGTCCAGGTACACGCACGGCGCACCGGTCGCGGCCATCCGCCGAGTGACCACCGCCGCTACCACGTCGCGCGGTGCGAGGTCCTCCAGCGGGTGCTCACCGGCCATCACCCGCCGGCCAGCCACATCGACGAGCACCCCGCCGTGACCGCGCACCGCCTCGGTGACCAGCGGACGCCGGCCGCGCGCCGCCGCCCCGGTGTAGAGCACGGTCGGGTGGAACTGGACGAACTCCAGGTCGGCGAGCAGCGCGCCGGCCCGCAGCGCCAGCGCCAGACCGTCGCCGGTCGCGGTGTCCGGGTTCGTGGTGCTTGCGAACAGCTGCCCGTAACCACCGCAGGCCAACAGCACCGCCGGTGCCCGCAGCAGGCCCCGGCCGCCCTCCGGGTCGCCTACCCAGAGGCCGACCACCGGGCCTCGGTCCCCGCCCGCCCTGGCGATCTGCACCGCGGTGTGCCCGCCGAGCATTGGCAACGGTTCGTGCTTCGGGCCGCCGGCCGCCGAGGCCAGCAGTGCGCGCTCGACCTCCGCCCCGGTCGCGTCGCCGCCGGCGTGCACCACCCGGAACGCGCTGTGGCCACCCTCTCTTGCCAGCGCAAGGCCGGTCGCCGCCCGGTCGAACACGGCCCCCCTGCCTCGCAGCGCGGCCACGGCGGCGGGTCCCTCGTCGAGGATGGCCGCCACCGCGCGCGGGTCGCCGAGCCCGGCGGCCGCGGTCAACGTGTCGTGGGCGTGCCGGTGCACGGTGTCCCCCGGTTCGTGGCCCTCGTCCAGCACCACCGCGATGCCACCCTGCGCCCACCTGGTGGAGCCGGCATCCGGCGCGTCCTTGGTCACCACCACCGTGCGCAGCCCGGCGTCACGCGCCTGCAGCGCGGCGGTCAGCCCGGCCACCCCGCTACCGACCACCACCAGGTCGGCCCGCGCCTCCCAGTCGCTCATTCGCCACCCCCTGGGCGGCCGATGGCGATCATGCGCTGCACCGCGGCACGGCCGCGCGCCGCGACACCAGGCGCGACCATGACCTCGTCGCGCCCCTCGCGCAGCGCGCGCAGCAGCTTGTCCGGCGTGATCATCTTCATGTACCGGCAGGACGCCCGCTCGTTCACCGCGCGGAAGTCGACCTCGGGAGCCGCCTTGCGCAGCTGGTGCAGCATACCGATCTCGGTGGCGACCAGCACCGACGACGCCTTGGTGGCCCGGGCCGCGTCCAGCATCCCGCCGGTGGACAGGATCTTGACCCGCTCGGGTTCCACCACACCGGTGCCGGCCAGGTAGAGGGCGGAGGTGGCGCAGCCACACTCCGGGTGGATGAACAGCTCGGCCTCCGGGGACGCCGCCGCACGGGCGGCCAGTTCGGGGCCGTTGATACCGGCGTGCACGTGGCACTCGCCGGCCCAGACGTGCATGTTGTCCCGGCCGGTGACCCGGCGCACGTGCGCGCCGAGGAACTGATCCGGCAGGAAGAGCACCTCCCGGTCGGCGGGGATGGACTCCACCACCTCAACGGCGTTCGACGAGGTGCAGCACACGTCGGTCTCGGCCTTCACCTCGGCGGTCGTGTTGACGTAGGACACCACCGCCGCGCCGGGGTGCTCGGCCTTCCATTCCCGCAGCTGATCGGCGGTGATCGAGTCGGCCAGCGAGCACCCGGCGGCCGCGTCCGGGATCAGCACCGTCTTGTCCGGCGCGAGAATCTTGGCGGTCTCGGCCATGAAGTGGACCCCACAGAACACGATGGTGGACTGCTCGGCGCGCGCCGCGATGCGGGATAGCGCCAACGAGTCCCCGGTATGGTCGGCCACGTCCTGAATCTCGGGTAGCTGGTAGTTGTGCGCCAGCACCACCGCGTCACGCGCCCGGGCGAGGCGACGGACCTCGTCGGCCCAGTCGCCGCGCACCGGCGGCGCGGCGGCCCAGGTGATCGTCCCGGTTGTCGTCGTCCCGGTTGTCGTCACAGCTCCTCCAAACCGGCGGTGCCGCCGCAACATCACCCTGGCGGGCCGACCGGTTTTCGCCTTATAATCGAAAACATGCTCGATGTTACCAGCGGGCGAACAGAAATGGGACACGAGGTTCTCGCCGCCGTACTGCGCATCCAGGACCAGGCACTTCAGGTGCTGCTCTGGCAGCGGGGCCGGGAGCCCGACTCGGGCCGCTGGGCGCTGCCCGGCGGCCGGCTGGGCGGCACCGAGGACGTGCAGACCTCGGTGCTGCGCCAGCTCGCGGACAAGGTCGACCTGCGAGAAGTGGCGCACGTCGAGCAACTCGGCGTGTTCAGTGCGCCGGACCGGGTACCAGGCATCCGGCTGGTCGCCACCGCGTTCCTCGGCCTGGTGCCCTGTGACGCGGATCCCGCTGTGCCGGTCGACACCCGATGGCATCCGGTGGCGGACCTGCCCGCCACCGCGTTCGACCACGCCACGATCGTGCGGGTGGCCCGGGACCGGCTGCGCGCCAAGCTGTCCTACACCAACCTGGGTTTTGCGCTGGCGCCCGCCATTTTCACCGTGTCGGCGCTGCGCGACCTCTACGTCAGCGCGCTCGGCCACCCGGTGTCGGCCACCAACCTGCAGCGGGTGCTCGCTCGCCGGGGTGTCCTGGTGCCCACCGGCCAGACCTCGCCTCCCGGTCCCTCCGGCGGGAGGCCGGCGGCGCTGTTCCGGTTCGCGCAGCGGCGGCTGTTGGTCACCGATGCCTCGGCGGTGCTGCGCCCGCCGAGCGCCGACGACACGCCTGATAGCTCCCCGGCACCGGCCAGGACTCATCCAGCGACGGAGACGTGACCGTCGTAACGTAACAACGTGGCCGAGACCCTCCCGCTGTTCCCACTGGGAACAGTGCTGATGCCGGGGATGTCTTTGCCGCTGCACGTCTTCGAACCTCGATACCGCCAGCTCACCATCGACCTGGTGACCGGAGCAGTGCCGGACAAGGAGTTCGGCGTGGTCGCGGTCCGCGAGGGCTGGGCGCCCGACCAGGACGGCATCGAGGGTCTGCACCGGATCGGCTGCACCGCGCAGCTCAGCGATGTGCGCAAGCTGCCCGACGGCCGGTTCGACATCGTCACCCGAGGCACCCGCCGCTTCCGGCTGCTCGAGGTGGACCCGGAGTCCCGGCCCTATCTGCTGGGCACCGTGGCCTGGGTGCCGGACAGCTCGGACGAGCAGCTGCCCGAGGAGCGGTCGGCCGGCCTGGCTACCGCGGCCCGCGCGGC
>DASYBQ010000009.1:0-4510 GCA_036500625.1 Pseudonocardia sp.
CGTCGACCGTGGTCCTCGCGCCGAGATGCATCGGCACCAGCGCCGGACGGCCGGTGCGCAGCGCCTCGTCGAACAACGCCATACCGTCCTCGGGACCCAGCCGCGACAGCAGCGACCGCCGAGGCACCGGCCACTCCCCGCCGGTCCGCGCCGCCATGCCCTCCCGCCACGGTCCCCAGGCCAGCGACACCGACGCCCGTCCCTCCGCGTGGCGGCGGACGGACAGCCCGTCGAGGAACGCGTTCGCCGAGGCGTAATTGCCCTGTCCAGGAGTACCGAGAATGCCTGCTGCGGAGGAGAACAGCACGAACATCGCCGGCTCCAGGTCACGTGTCAGCTCGTCCAGGTTCACCGCGCCTTCGCACTTGGCAGCGAAGACCGTGTTCAGCCGTGCCGGACTCAACTCGGTGAGCACCCCGTCGTCCAGGACTCCCGCGGTGTGCACCACCCCGGTCAGCGGGTGCTGCTGGGCGATCTGGGTCAGCACCCTGGCGAGGTCGGCGCGGTCGGCGACGTCACAGGCCACAACTTCGGCCGAGGCGCCCAGCCCGGCCAGCTCCGCCACCAGGTCACCGACCCCCGGCGCTGACGGCCCTCGCCGGCTGGTCAACAGCAGCCGCCGCACCCGGTAAGCGCTGGCCAGATGCCGGGCGACCACGCTGCCGAGCGCACCGGTGCCACCGGTCACCAACACCGTGCCCTCGGGATCCAGCGCGATCGGGGTATCCGAATCCCTGGTGACCCGACCGAGACGGGGTACCAGTGCCTGGCCGCCCCGGATCGCTACCTGAAGCTCATCACCGGCCACCACGACCGGCAGCACGGTAGCGGACTCCGCCGCCTCGTCCAGGTCGAGCAGCAGAATCCGGCCCGGTTCCTCCGACTGCGCGGACCGGACCAGTCCCCACACCGCGGCACCCACCGGATCGGTGGCATCGGGTCCCATCGCGCCCCTGGTCACCACGACCAGCCGCGATGACGCCCACAATGGCTGTGACACGAAGGCCTGCACCAGCTCAAGGACCATCGGCACCAGCGCGCGCTGCTCGACCGTCGCGTCGATGAACACGGTCCCCGGCGCCGGATCGACCGAGCCGGCGAATGCACCAGGCGTGGCGCCGAGCAGGACCGCGGTCTCCGGAAGCCAACTCGGTAGGTGCTCCCCCACAACCGCCCATTGCCCACCGGCCCGGGCCGGTGCCACCTCGCACGCCCGCCAGCCCACCTCGAACAACGAAGGGATGGCCTCGCCGGTGGCACCGGGCCGATCGGCGGAGACCGGTAGGAGGGTGATCGCGCCGATCGAGAGGACCGGCCGCCCCGTCTGGTCGGCTGCCATCACAGCGACCACATCCGGACCGACAGGTCGGGAGTGCAGGCGCAGCGCCACCGCCCCCGATGCGTGCAACACCGCGTTCGTGCAGCGGGTGGGCACCAGCGCCCGGTCGACCGGCAACGAGAGAGCGGCCGGAGCGAACTCGGAAAGGGCAGCGAGCAGCGTGGGATGTATGCCGAGGTCCGCCGCGTCGGCCGCCTGCACGTCCGACAAGGCGATCTCGCCGAAGACCTCCTCACCGCGCCGCCACATCCGCCTCGGCATGCGGCACTCCGGCCGGCCCTTCATCCCGGCGGCGGTCGGCTCGCGGTAGTGATCCGCCACATCCACCTCGACCGCATCGCGGGGCGGCCACTCGGCGATCCCAACGGCAGGCTCTCGGACCGGCGCCGCCAGCAACCCCACGGCGTGACGCGTCCAGCCGGCGGTCACCTCGAAAGGCTCGGCAAAGGAATGAACGGTGACCGCCCGGCGCCCCATCGGATCGGCGCCGGCAACCACCACCCTGACCTGCAGAGCGCCCTCCGCCGGCAGCACCATTGGGGCATACAGGTCCAGCTCGGCGACCGAGGGACAGCCCACTTCGTCCCCGGCGCGGATGACCAGTTCGAGCATCGGCATGCTCGGTACCGCCTCGGTGCCGAGCGGCTCGTGACCGGCCGGCCAGGGGCGGGTCACCGAGGTCCATCGCCCGCTCAGGACAACACCGGCCCCGTCGGGCAGACGCAGCGCCGACCCCAGCAGCCGGTGCCCGGTCGGTGTGAAACCAGCGGCGGTGACGTCCCCGGTCGGCTCGCTCGCCTCGAGCCAGTAACGCTCACCGAGGAACGGGTAGGTCGGCAGCTGCACCGGCCGTGTCCTGGGACCGTCGAACAGTGTCTTCCAGTTCACCGGTACCCCACGAACATGCAGCTGCGCGATCGCGTTGAGCACCGAAGGGACTTCGGCGCGGTCCCGGCGCAGCGCGGGCACGCACAACACCCTGTCGTTGAGCCGCGCCTCCGCTGCCATCGCGGTGAGCGCCGAACCCGGACCGAGTTCGGTGAACACCGTGACGCCCAGCCGTCGCAGGGTGGCCACCGCATCGGCGAACCGAACGGTGCGGCGGACCTGTTGTGTCCAGTAGTCCGGCGAGCAGAGCTGCTCGGGCGTCGCCGGCTCCCCGGTCACCGTCGAGACCACCGGAATCCGCGGCTGCCGGAACGGCAGGCTCTCGGCCACCGCCCGGAACTCCTCGAGCATGCCGTCCATCAGCGGAGAGTGGAATGCCCAGCCGACCGGCAGCCGCTTGGTCCGGTATCCCCGCGCACCGAACTCTTCGGCCACCTGCAGCATGACCTGCTCGCCCCCGGACAACACCACCGAATCCGGTCCGTTCACCGCGGCGATGCTCAGTTCGTGCTCCCGGCCGGCGAGCACCGCGAGGACCTCCCGCTCGCCGGCCTGGACCGCCACCATGGCCCCGCCCGGGGGCAGCGCCTGCATCAGACGGCCACGCGCGGCGACCAGGGCGGAGGCGTCCGGCAACGACAACACACCGGCGACGTGGGCGGCAGTGAGCTCGCCGATGGAGTGCCCGACGACATGGTCGGGCCGCACGCCGTAATGACTGAACAGTTCGAACAGGGCGGTTTCCAACGCGAACAACGCTGACTGGGTGAACACCGTCTCGTCCAGCAGACCGGCTGAGTCCGAGCCGGGTTCGGCGAAGGCGACGTCCCGCACCGAAACTTCCACATGACCGGACAGGGCACGATCGAGCTGCGCACAGGTCTGGTCGAAGGAGTTGCGGAATACCGGGAACCTCTCGTACAGCGAACGCCCCATCCCGGCCCAGTGGCCACCCTGGCCGGTGAACAGGAAGGCCAGTCGGCCGTCCATCGGCGGGCCGGCACTCACCACTCCGGCCGGTTCACCTCGGCCCAGCAGGTCGAGACCGTCCAACAGCTCGGCCCGCCCATCGGCGAGCAACACGGCCCGGTGCTTGAGCGAAGCGCGGGTGAACACCAGCGACCGGCCGACAGTGCCGGCATCGAGCTCCGGCCGCAGCCGTACGAAGTCCGCCAGCCGGCCGGCCTGTGCACGCAGGCCCGCCTCATTGTGTGCGGACAGCACGATCGGGACTATCCCGGGCTCGGCTCGCGGCGCCTCGTCCGATGCCTCGGCCTCGTCCCATGTCGGCGGCTGTTCGAGCACCACGTGCGCGTTGGTGCCGCTGACCCCGAACGACGACACCCCTGCCCTGCGAGGACGGCCCAGCTCCCGCCAGTCCCGCTGTTCGGTGAGCAGCCGCACCGCGCCCTCGGTCCAGTCCACCTCGGTACTCGGACGGTCCACGTGCAGCGTCTTCGGCAACAGCCCGTGCCGCATCGCCAGTACCATCTTGATCACGCCGGTCACGCCCGCGGCGCCCTGGGTATGGCCTACGTTCGACTTGACCGAACCCAACCACAGCGGCGCGTCCGCCGCCCTGCCCTGGCCGTAGGTCGCCAGCAGCGCCTGCGCTTCGATCGGATCGCCGAGCCTGGTGCCGGTGCCGTGCGCCTCGACCGCGTCCACCTCGGCCGGGATCAGCCCCGCGTCGGCCAGTGCGCGATGGATCACCCGCTGCTGGGCGGACCCGTTCGGCGCGGTCAACCCGTTCGAGGCGCCGTCCTGGTTGACAGCAGAACCCCGCACCAGCGCCAGCACCCGATGGCCCCGCCGCCGCGCGTCCGACAGCCGCTCCAGCAGGAGCAGCCCCACACCCTCGCTGAATCCGGTGCCGTCGGCCGAGTCGGCGAAGGCCTTGCACCTGCCGTCCTCGGCCAGTCCACGTTGGCGGCTGAAATCGATGAACAGCCCCGGGGTGCTCATCACGGTCACCCCGCCGGCCAACGCCATCGAACACTCGCCGTTGCGCAGTGCGCGCGCAGCCAGGTGCACCGCCACCAGTGACGACGAACAGGCCGTGTCCACGGTGATCGCCGGGCCCTCCAGCCCGAAGGTGTACGCCACCCGGCCGGGCACGACGCTGCCCGAGTTCCCGGTGCCGAGATAACCCTCCAACTCGGCGGGGATCACTCGGACCCGGCTCAGGTAGTCCTGGTACATCACGCCGGTGAACACCCCGGTGTCGCTGCCACGCAGGGACGCCGGATCGATGCCGGCCCTCTCGAACACCTCCCATGCGGT
>DASYBQ010000010.1:0-54237 GCA_036500625.1 Pseudonocardia sp.
CAACCCCTTCGCGCCCGGCTTCGCCGAGGATCCGTACCCGTTCTACGCCGAGCTGCGCGCCACCGACCCGGTGCATCAGAACCCGTTCGGCTTCTGGATCCTCGGTCGGCACGCCGACGTGTCGGCGTTGCTGCGTTCGAAACACTCGGTGGAGGACCGCAACGCCGGCCCGAGCCCGATGACCGAGTTGCTGGCGGCCGCCGACCAGGTCGACACGCGCGCGCTCGCCCCGTCAATGCTCGACCGTGACCCGCCCGACCACACCCGGCTGCGCCGGCTCGTCTCGAAGGCATTCACCCGGCGCGCGATCGAGGCATTGGAGCCCCGGGTCGTGGAGCTGGTCGACGCCGCGCTGGACAGCATCGAGCAGCGGATCGCTCGCGAGGGAAAGGCCGACCTGGTCACCGAGCTGGCCTACCCGCTGCCGTTCACGGTGATCTGCGAGATGCTCGGCATGCCGGACACCGACCATGAGCGGCTGCGGGAGCTGGCCGGTGTGCTGGTCCGATCGCTCGAGCCGGTCAACGACCCGGCGCTGATCACCGCGATCGCCGAGGCGGACCTCGAGCTGTCCAGGCGGATCGCCGAGGTGATCGAGACCAAGCGGCGATCACCCGGTGACGACCTGCTCACCGCGCTCATCCAGGCCGAGGACAACGGCGACGTACTCAGCGACGCGGAGCTGGTCGCCCAGGTGGTGCTGCTCTATGTCGCCGGCCACGAGACGACGGTGAACCTGATCTCGAACGGGGCCATCGCGCTGCTGCGCCACCCCGAGCAGTTCGGGCTGCTCGCGGGGCATCCCGAGCTGGACGAGAACGCCGTCGAGGAGCTGCTGCGCTACGACAGCCCGGTGCAGCAGTCCCGCCGGATCACCCTTTCGCCCTACGAGGTGGGCGGGCGGGTCATCCCGACCGGGTCGTTCGTGCTGGCCGGGCTGGCCTCGGCCAACCGCGACGAGGACGTCTTCGGCCCCGACGCGGCGGCGCTGCGCCTTGACCGACCCAACGCCCGCGCCCAGCTGTCCTTCGGCGGCGGGCCGCACCACTGCCTCGGCGCCGCGCTGGCCAGGCTGGAGGGCCGCGTCGCGCTCGGCCGGCTGGTCCGCCGCTTCCCGGCGCTCGCCCTGGCCGGTGAGCTGAGCTGGAACGGCCGGATCAACCTGCGCGGCCCGAACGCGGTCCCGGTCAGCGCCTGAAAGGCCGCTGCGGGCAGTGCCGCGGTTCCAGGCGGGTGCCGCCCCGGACGGTCAGCGAGAACAGTTCGTCGGCATCGGGATGCCAGGCGATGATGGCGGCATGTCACCTCCTGCTCGACCCGGTCGGCCGCCGAGAATCTCCCGAGAGCTGATCAATCGAAGCGGCGGATCGGTCATGGCGCGAGAGGGCCTCGGCGGCCTGACAATGCGCAAGGTTGCCGCGGAGGTAGGCAGTGCCCCCACGGCGCTCTACCACCATGTGCGTAACAAGGAGGAGCTGCTGCTCGCTTTGCTGGCCGACCACGCCGGACGCATGCCCCAGCCGGCACTGCCCGAGGAGCCCCGGGAGCGGATACTCGCCACGGCCGAGGCGATGCGTGACGGGCTGGCGGCCTGGACCTGGGTCGTGGAGGTGCTGGTCGCCGATGACCTGGTCGCCGCCTCGGCGTTGTGGCGCGGCGAGCACATCGTGCGGGCGGGTATCGAGTACGGGCTCACCGCGGAGACGGCTGTGCACGCCTACCGGATCATCTGGCACTACACGGCCAGCGAGATCATCGCCCACGGCCGCGACATCCGACAGCTAGCCGGTGGTGTGGCGTTCGGTTTCCGGGCGGTCGGCGGAGCCGCCGCGCTGTTCGGGCAGCGGGGTGTTGCCGGAGTCGGATAACTCGGGTTTGGTCTGTTCCCGTACCGGCGACTGCCAGGACTGGCCGACCAGCTCGGCGGCCACCGCCGCGACCGTGGTGTCCCGGCGCCTGGCCTGGTCGCGCAGCATCCGGTAGGCGGCGTCCAGGTCGACCTGATGCCGCTCGGCGAGCAGCCCCTTGGCCTGCTCCACCGGCCGCTGCGCGTCCAGCGCCTCGGACAGCTCGGTGACCAGGGTGGCGGAGAACCGGTACGCCTCGGTGTTGTGCAGCGCCACGCCCAGCACGTCGGCCAGCGGCACCAACTCCCGCAGCAGCTCGTCGGACAGCGCGGCCACCTCGGTGCCGAACAGCTGCAGGCAGCCGACCAGCTGGTGACCGCCGTACAGCGCGACAGCGGCGGTCACCGGCAGCCCGACGCGCCCAGCCGCCTCGGCCAGCACGGTGCGTGCCTTGGTGAGGTCCTGTGCCGGCACCGTCGAGTCGCCGCGCGGCGCGGTCAATCCCTCGGACTCGCCGAGCTGGCGCACCAGCCGGGTCAGCTGCTCGGCCTCCCGGTGCGAGCCGGCCACACTGTGCACCGCGCCGGTGGACGCGTCGAGTACCACCGCGGCACAGCCGGCCAGCCCGCACAGCTCGGTGAGCTCGAGGCACACCTGGCGCAGCAGGGTCTCGCCGTCACATTCGGTAGCCGGGGTGCGTGCCACGTCCAGCACCAACTCGGCCAGCCCGGCGCGGACATGGCTGCGCTCCGGCCGTCCCGGCTGGTGGGTCGGCGTCTGGGGCGACGGCTGGGCGGGCATGCCAACTGTCCTTTCCGGTACGCCTTCTCGGCTTGCGGCGACGGGAGTGACGTGGTTCGGGCGGTCGTCACGCGGCGTACTCGAGTCGAACTGGGAGCATGACTGACCGTCATCGCCGTTGTGCGCAGCCGCGCCGATCGTCTTAGTAGATCACCTGGTCGAGTCAGTTCATTGTTGGATTCAGCCTAAAGGTCTGTGCCCCATGGGGCTCAGGTGGGTGCGCCCGCCCGCCCGACCGGGCGTCATGGCCACGTTGCGTGGTCGTGCGAACCGGGAGTTTTCGAAACGAATCGCCGGCGCACCTCGGGCATCGGTGCGACGGCGGCCTCGATGGACCTCGGGCGGCGCGATGGTGCCGCCAGCCGGTTTCCCCGGCTGACCAGTCCAGTGCCGACGTCGAGTTGACGTGGGACGTTGACCAGGGAAGTCGCGCCGCGGCGGGTATACGCCATTCGGCCGATCTTGGGTCTCGGTCACGCTGTCATGTGTTGATTCCAGGTGGTGGCCTGAACAACACTGAGCTGTCGGGTCGGATCAAGGAGGATCGTGATGGCGACTGTGTCCGAGGGTGGGCCCGCGCGACTGGACCCAGGCAGCCCGCACGTCGGGCGTACCGTCCTGGTCGCGGCCACCGCGGCGCTCGGTGGGTTCCTTTTCGGCTACGACACGGCGGTGATCAACGGCGCGGTCAAGGCGGTCGGGGAGTTCTTCGGTTCCGGAGCCACCCTGCTCGGTCTCGCGGTGGCGATCGCACTGGTCGGCGCGGCGATCGGCGCCTGGTTCGCCGGTGGGCTTGCCGACCGGTACGGCCGGATCCGGGTGATGGTGCTGGCCGCGCTGCTGTTCCTGGTCAGCGCGCTCGGTTCCGGGTTCGCCTTCAGCATCTTCGATCTGGCGTTCTGGCGGCTGATCGGCGGCATGGGGGTAGGCGCCGCGTCGGTGATCGCGCCGGCCTACATCGCCGAGGTCGCGCCGGCGCACCTGCGCGGGCGGCTCGGCTCACTGCAGCAGATGGCCATCGTGGTCGGCATCTTCGCCTCCCTGTTGGTGGACTACGCGCTGGTGCTGGGCTCCGGCTCGGCGTCCGCGCCGCTGTGGTTCGGCATCGAGACGTGGCGCTGGATGTTCTTCTCCCTCGGCGTGCCCGCGCTGATCTACGGCAGCCTGGCGATGACCATCCCGGAGTCGCCGCGCTACCTGGTGGCCAAGGGGCAGCTGGAACAGGCCGGTGCGGTGCTGCGCCGGTTCGTCGGCGGCAACCCGGACGCCAAGATCGCTGAGATCGGCCGCACCCTGGAAGGCAAGAAGCCCGGTTTCGGCGTGCTGCGCAAGGCCGGCGGCGGGCTGCTGCCGATCGTCTGGGTGGGCATCCTGCTGTCGGTGTTCCAACAGTTCACCGGCATCAACGTGATCTTCTACTACTCCAACGTGCTGTGGCAGGCGGTCGGCTTCACCGAGAAGGACGCCATGTTCACCAGCGTGATCACCTCGGTGACCAACATCGTCACCACCATCGTCGCGATCGCGCTGGTCGACAAGGTGGGACGCAAGCCACTGCTGGTGGTCGGCGCGGCCGGGCAGGCCATCTGCCTGTGCATCATGGCGGTCACCTTCGGCATCGCGCCGGTGGTGGGCGGAGTGCCGCAGCTGGGTGGCTCCGGGGTGGTCGCGGTGCTCGCGGCGAACCTGTACGTGGTGTTCTTCGGCTGCTCGTGGGGCCCGGTGGTGTGGGTGCTGCTTGGCGAGATGTTCAACAACAAGATCCGGGCGGTCGCGCTGGCGGTGGCCGCCGCCGCGCAGTGGATCGCCAACTTCCTGGTGACCATCTCGTTCCCGCCCTTGTCCGACGCCAGCCTGGGGCTGGCCTACGGGGTTTACACGGTGTTCGCTGTACTCGCCACGCTGTTCGTGATCAGGTATGTCCGGGAGACCAAGGGCAAGGAGCTCGAAGAGATGCTCTAGCGGCCCCGAGGCGAGGAGGACGGGATGAGCCTGGTCATCGGGGTGGACATCGGCGGGACCAAGGTCGCCGCCGCCGTGGTCGACGAGCACGGCACCATGATCGAGAAAGAGCGGGTGGACACCCCGGCGCAGACCTCGGGCTCGGTCAACGACGCCATCGCCGACCTGGTGTGGAAGCTGCGCGAGCGGCACGAGGTGGCGGCGGTGGGCATGGGCGCGCCGGGCTTCGTCTCCTCGGACCGGTCCACCGTGCTGTTCACCCCGAACCTGCCGTGGCGCTCCGAGCCGCTCGGCGAGGAGATGACCAGGCGGCTCGAGGTGCCCACCGTGGTGGAGAACGATGCCAACTGCGCGGCATGGGCGGAGACCCGGTTCGGCGCGGCGCAGGGCGAGCGCGACGTGGTGCTGCTGACCCTGGGCACCGGTATCGGCGGCGGGATCGTGATCGGCGGGACGCTGCTGCGCGGCGAGTTCGGTATCGCGGCCGAGATCGGGCACATGAACGTGGTGATCGAGGGCGGCATCCGGTGCGGCTGCGGCAACCGGGGCTGTTGGGAACAGTACGGCAGCGGCCGGGCGCTGGTCCGCGACGCGCGGGACTTCGCAAGGCACTCGCCGGCGCTGGGGCAGCGCATGCTGGAGCTGGCCGGCGGCGACGTCGACAAGATCACCGGGCCGGAGGTCACCCAGGCGGCCCGGGAGGGCGACCCGGCCGCGCTGGAGATCTTCCGGGTGTTCGCCGGCTCGATCGGCTACGGCATGGCCGACCTGGCCGCGATACTGGACCCGGGGATTTTCCTGATCGGCGGCGGGGTGGCCGACGCGGGGGAGATCCTGCGCGAGCCGGTGGAGAAGGCATTCCTTGAGCGGTTCACCGGCCGAGGGCGCCGACCGAAGCCGCGTATCGAGATCGCCCAGCTCGGCCAGGAGGCAGGCATCGTCGGCGCCGCCGACCTTGCCCGGCAACCGGTCTGACGCACCCGCTCACGGCGACCGGCGTCTGACCAAGGACTTCCACCGGGACGTCGGGGAAACACGCGTTGGGCTGAGCGTGGCGTGGCAGGTCGGGCAGCGGCGGCGCCCTGGCGGGCACGCCAATAATCCCGGCGCGACCCGGCGTCCGCAGACGGCCAGATAGCGACCGCTCTCGACCCCGGCGCACACCTGCTCGTCGACCACGGCATGCTCCCGCCCGTCCAGCAGGCAGTTCATTCCAGATCATCTGAGTCTTTCCCTTGTGTCTAGTGAGTGACTAACTATGCGCATGGTTCATGACCAGGGCGCCTGCGCGGAAATCTCCGCAAGCAACGCCCGTAGCTCGTCCCCGAACACCGCACCCTCGGCCAGCCGGTCGTAATGCTCGATGTACTCCCGAACCTCCTCAGGCGCACGCACGGTGAGTGTTCGAGTGACCGTCTCAGCAAGCATGAGGGCGTTCTGCTCACGGTCGGGGTCGCCGAGGACCGCGAACGCGAGGTAGGTGTGAGTCCGTTCAGCCGCTGAGAACGGGATCATGCCCAGCTGGACGTTCGGCCGCTGGGACACGGTGACGAGTTGGCGGAGTTGGGCTTGCATGTCTGCCCTGGGCAGTACCGATCGACGCACCGCGGTCTCGCTGAAGAGCAGGTTGAACCGCTTGCCCGGATGATCGAGTACCGCCTGGCGGGCCAGGCGTGCGGTAGTTGCCTCCTCGACCTCCTGGTCAGGGATGGCGCGGTCCCGGCCAATTCGGAACATCGCCTCGGCGTATCGAGCTGTCTGGACGAGGCCGGGCACCACGTCCATGGAGAACTCCCAGGCAACGCTGGCCGCGGATTCGAGTTCTTCAATCTCCTGCTGGAGTCGGCGTCGGCCGGGCGCTACCGCTCGCTTCCATTCCAGCAGTTCGACGCCTTGCTGCTCGGCAAGCTCAATCAGCCTTCGCCGTTGGGTCGAGGCGGCGTGCAACATGCGAGCCCATTCGTCAACCTCGGCCGGCTTGGCCAAGGTCACTCCGCGTTCCACGCGGCTCACCTTGGACTGGGACCAACCGAGCCGGCGGGCCAGTTCCGTGGTGCTCAGGCCCGCGTCCAGTCTGAGTGCTTTCAGGCTGGACGCAAGGTCTTGTCGGTCATCAGAATGGTTCGGCAATGAGATCTGGTTCGTACTTTCTCAGGTAGTCGGCGAGCGGGATGGCGTGGCCGAGCGCGAGGTCCCGGAGGGCGACGTAGCGCGCCGTGTCGTCGAGTTGCTCAGGGTGCAGGAAGTGTCCTTCGTCGTCGTAGACCATACGTACCACGACCTTAGAGTCGAACAGCCAGAAGTCGTCACGGAGGTCGGTCAGTTCCGCGCTCCAGGCGCGGTCGGCGACGTAAATCTCCTCACCCGCCGCGGCGTTGTCCTGGTAGGCGTGTAGCTCGTGGGCGCTGTACTCGGCGAGCGGATAGTCCAGGACGCGCGCTCGCCACCAGTGCACGCCCGCTGCCGTGGTGTCCCGAATCTCCGCCAGCCACGCCGAACTCTCCGGCGTGCGTCGCGGTCGTTCACCTCGCTGCCAGGCCGCGAAGTCTTCGTCCTCCTCCGGTACGAGGTATTGTGGCAGCGCCTCCAGGCGGAACTGGTCCTTGGCTTTGTTGGCGATTCTCTCCAGGTCGTCGAGGTCCACGACGTCACCTGGCCCTGACGTCGGTGATTACCTGCCGCCGAACCCGGATGGCTATCTCGCCGGGCGCAAGCGGGACGGTTCCTGGCTCGGCTGGTATACCGACAACCACGACGTCAGCTGATTCGCCCGGGTGCTCGTCGTCCTCCCATACCGACTGACAGGTCCGCGTGTCTTTACAGAAGTCGTCGACCGAGATTCGCTTCCACATAGGTGTCTCCCAAACTAGTCATCTACTGGCTGAGCGATCAGATCTGGTTCGCGCTTCTCGAGATAGGCAGAAAGTGGAACTGCGTGCCGCAGGGCACAATCGCGTATGTCCAAGTAGTGTTGCACGTTGTTGCGCAGTTCCGGGCGCAGGAAGTGGCCCTCCTCGTCGTAGACCATGCGGACCACCGTCGCGGAGTCATAGATCCAGAAGTCCTCGTGCAGATCGGCCAGGTCTGCGTGCCACGCCCGGTCCGCGACGAATGTCTCCTGGCCGGCAGTGGCGCTGTCCTGGTAGCCGAAAAGTTCGTAAGCACTGTACGGAACGAGCGGGTAGTCCAGGATGCGCACTCGCCACCACCGCTCTCCCGCGGCGGTAAGGCCTTTGAGTTCCGCCAACCACTCATTATTCTTGAGGGTTCGCCGCAGTCGTTCGCCGCGTTTCCACGCGCTGAATCGCTCATCCTCCCCCGGTACCAAATACTGCGGCAGGGTCTCCAGTCGGAAGGCGTCGGTGCACTGCTCGGTGAGCCGGTGCACGTCGGTGAGGTCCACGCTGTCACCTGATGTTGGCATTGGCGACGACCTGTCGCCGGGCGCCGATTGCTGCCGCGAGGTCTCTAGTCACAGATTGACTGTAACTGACTGACTAGATTTGGGCAACAACCGATTCGGGGTGGTCATCGAGGCTAGGGTTCAGCTCGTCTGAACTCTCCAGCGCCGTAGGAGGCATTGATGCCCGTTGATCCGCGCGCCGGAACACCGGCCCGACCGGATGATCTCGTAGACCTCAAGGAGCTGCACGCCGCCTACCACGACCGTCATCCCGACCCCTCCAAGGTCGAGGAGCGGGTGGCGTTCGGCACCTCGGGCCACCGGGGTTCCTCGCTGGCCAGCACGTTCAACGACGACCACATCGCGGCGACCAGCCAGGCGATCTGCGAGTACCGCGCGGCGCAGGGCACCAGCGGGCCGCTGTTCCTCGGCCGCGACACCCACGCGCTGTCCGAGCCGGCCTGGCAGACCGCGGTCGAGGTGTTCACCGCCAACGACGTGCTGGTGCTGGTGGACAGCGCGGACGGCTACACCCCTACCCCAGCGGTGTCGCACGCCATCCTGACCTACAACGCCGCCGGCCCGGCCGCGCGTGCCGACGGTGTGGTGGTCACCCCTTCGCACAACCCGCCCCGGGACGGCGGCTTCAAGTACAACCCGCCCAACGGCGGCCCGGCCGACACCGACGCCACCGGCTGGATCGCCGACCGGGCCAACGAGCTGCTTTCCGACAAGCTGGACGGCGTGCGCCGCATCGGGATGGACCGGGCGCGCGGCTCGGAGTACTTGGACCGCTACGACTTCCTCGGCAGCTACGTCGACACCTTGCCGGCGATGGTGAACCTCGACGCGATCCGGGCGGCGGGGGTGCGCATCGGGGCCGACCCGCTCGGCGGTGCCTCGGTGGCCTACTGGGCCGCGATCGCCGAGCGGTACCGGCTCGACCTGACCGTGGTCAACCCGAACGTCGACCCCCAGTTCGGCTTCATGACGCTGGACTGGGACGGCAAGATCCGGATGGACTGCTCGTCGCCGTACGCGATGGCCTCGCTGGTCTCCCGCATGAGGGGGACGGCAGCAGGCGGAGCCGGCGGGGTGGGTGAACACAGCGAGTTCCAGATCGCCACCGGCAACGATGCCGACTCCGACCGGCACGGCATCGTCACCGCCGATGCCGGCCTGATGAACCCGAACCACTTCCTCGCGGTGGCCATCGACTACCTCTACCGCAACCGGAGCGGCTGGTCGCCCGACGCGGGGGTGGGGAAGACCGCGGTCAGCTCGTCCATGATCGACAAAGTGGCCGCCGACCTTGGCAGGACGCTGGTCGAGGTGCCGGTCGGCTTCAAGTGGTTCGTGCCGGGCCTGCTGGGCGGCAGCATCGGCTTCGGCGGGGAGGAGAGCGCCGGCGCGTCCTACCTGCGTTCCGACGGCGCGGTGTGGACAACCGACAAGGACGGCATCATCCTGGCCCTGCTCGCTTCGGAGATCACCGCGGTCACCGGCAGGACACCCAGCCAGCACTACGCGGCGCTCACCGAGCGCTTCGGCGCACCGGCCTACGCCCGGACCGACGTGGCCACCACCCGGGAAGCCAAGACCCGCCTCGGCAAGCTCTCCGGCGACGACGTGACCGCCACCGAACTGGCCGGCGACAAGATCACCGCTAAGCTGACCGCCGCACCGGGCAACAAGGCACCGCTCGGCGGGTTGAAGGTGGTCACCGAGTCGGGTTGGTTCGCCGCCCGCCCTTCCGGCACGGAGGACGTCTACAAGGTGTACGCGGAGAGCTGGCACGGCGAGCAGCACCTGGCCCAGATCCAGACCGATGCACAGGACGTGGTGTCCGCCGCGCTGGGTACCTCATGAAGGTCGGCCTGCTGACCAGGGAGTACCCGCCGAACGTCTACGGCGGCGCCGGCGTGCACGTGGACTTCCTCTCCCGCGAGCTGCGCGAGCTGGTCGACCTGACCGTGCAGTGCTGGGGCGAGGACCGGGGCACCCTGGCACGGGGGCACACGCCTAGCTCCGCGATGGCGGGTGCGAACCCGGCACTGGCCACCCTGTCCATCGACCTGTCCATGACGGCCGCGGTGGCCGACCGGGACCTGGTGCACAGCCACACCTGGTACGCCAACCTGGCCGGCTACCTTGCGCAGCTGCTCTACGGCATCCCGCACGTGGTCACCACCCACTCGCTCGAGCCGCAGCGGCCGTGGAAGGCCGAGCAGCTCGGCGGCGGCTACCACCTGTCCTGCTGGGCGGAGAAGACCGCGATCGAGAACGCCGACGCGGTGATCGCGGTGAGCAACCAGATGCGCCACGACGTGCTGGAGATCTATCCCGCGCTGAGCCCGGACCGGGTGCGGATCGTGCCGAACGGCATCGACTCGTCGATCTACGCCTACACCGACGAGCGGGAGGCGTGGAAAAGGCTCGGGCTGGACCCGTACCGGCCGACGGTGCTGTTCGTCGGCCGGGTGACCAGGCAGAAGGGCGTGCCGCACCTGGTGCGCGCGGCGGCCAAGTTCCATCCGAGCGCGCAGCTGGTGCTGTGTGCCGGCGAGCCGGACACCCCCGAACTGTCGGCCGAGTTCACCAAGTTGGTAGACGAGCTGCGGGCCACCCGCGACGCGGTGCACTGGATCGCCCGGATGCTGCCCCGGGAGGAGATCATCCAGCTGCTGTCCGGGTCCACCGTGTTCGCCTGCCCTTCGGTGTACGAGCCGCAGGGCATCGTGAACCTGGAGGCGATGGGCTGCGAGACGGCCGTGGTGGCCAGCGACGTGGGCGGCATTCCTGACGTGGTGCGCAACGGCGTCACCGGCCTGCTGGTGCCCTACAGCCCAGCCGACCCGCGCGGGTTCGAGGATGCCTTCGCCGAGCGGGTCAACGAGCTGCTGGGAAACCCCGAGCTGGCCAAGAGGATGGGCCTGGCGGGTCGGCGCCGGGCCGTCGAAAAGTACGGCTGGGACGCGATCGCGGCGCGCACAGTGTCGATCTACGAAAGCCTGGGAGCGAAGTAATGCCGAAGCGGACCCGACTGTCACGTCCCAGAATACTCGGAATCGTGCTGGCCGGAGGTGAGGGCAAGCGGTTGATGCCGCTCACCCTGGACAGGGCCAAACCGGCGGTGCCGTTCGGCGGCGGCCACCGGATGATCGACTTCGTGTTGTCCAACCTGGTCAACGGCGGTATCCACAAGATCGCCGTGCTGACCCAGTACAAGTCGCACTCGCTGGACCGGCACATCTCGACGGCCTGGCGGTTGGCCTCGCTGACCGGCGGTTACGTCACCCCGGTGCCGGCGCAGCAGCGCCGGGGGCCGCACTGGTACCTGGGCAGCGCGGACGCGATCTACCAGAGCATGAACCTGATCCAGGACGAGCAGCCGGACATCGTCGCGGTGTTCGGTGCCGACAACGTGTACCGGATGGATCCGGCGCAGATGATCGACCAGCACGTCGAGTCAGGTGCCGGGGTGACGGTGGCCGGCATCCGGGTGCCCCGGGGCGAGGCCAGCGCGTTCGGGGTGATCCACACCGATGACGGCACCAGCATCACCGAGTTCCTGGAGAAACCGGCCGACCCGCCGGGGCTGCCGGATGCACCCGAGCAGTCGTTCGTCTCGATGGGCAACTACGTGTTCTCCGCCGACGCGCTGCGCGAGGCGCTCAGGCGGGACGCGGCGGACGACGACTCCAAGCACGACATGGGCGGCAACATCGTGCCGCAGCTGGTGGCCAGGTCCGAGGCGGGCGTCTACGACTTCAACTCCAACGTGGTGCCCGGCGAGACCGAGCGGGACCACGGCTACTGGCGCGACGTGGGGAGCATCGACGCCTACTACGACGCGCACCAGGACCTGACCTCGACGCACCCGATCTTCAACCTGTACAACTCCGAGTGGCCGATCTTCGCGCTGCCGTCCCAGCGGCCGCCGGCCAAGTTCGTCAACGGCGGCACCGCGCAGGAGTCCATGGTCAGCGCGGGCTGCATCGTGTCCGGCGCGCAGGTGGTGCACTCGGTGCTGTCCCCGGGCGTGTACCTGGAGCAGGGTGCCGTTGTGCAGGACTCGGTGCTGGCCGACGGGGTCCGGGTGGGCGCCGGCGCGGTGGTGCGCCGGGCGATCCTGGACAAGAACGTGGTGGTGCCGCCCGGCGCGCACATCGGGGTGGATCTCGGCCGCGACCGAGGGGTCTACCACGTGTCCGAGGGCGGCGTGGTTGTCCTCGGCAAGGGAGCCACCGCCGTCACCTGATCCGTGAGTGTTGCGGGCGCCTATAACCGCCCGCAACACTCACGGCAGGTGCATGATGCTGGCATGGCGGACAAGCTGGGCTTCGGGGTGGACATCGGCGGCAGCGGCGTCAAGGGCGCACCGGTTGACCTGCACAGAGGCAAGCTCGCCGACGACCGGTACCGGGTGCCTACACCGGTACCGGCCACGCCCGACGCGGTTGCGGAAGTGGTCCGAGAGGTACTGGACCACTTCGGTTGGCGTGATCCGTTCGGCTGCACGTTTCCCGCTGTGGTGCAGCACGGCGTCGTGCGCACCGCGGCCAACGTCGACCCGAGCTGGATCGGCACCGACGGGCAGAAGCTGCTGGAGAACGTCACCGGCCGCCCGGCGTTGCTGGTGAACGACGCGGACGCGGCCGGGGTGGCCGAGGTCCGGTTCGGCGCGGCGCGCGAGCACGACGGGGTGGTGCTGGTGTCCACGCTGGGCACCGGGATCGGCTCCGCGCTGGTCACCGGCGGCCACCTGGTGCCCAACACCGAGCTGGGCCACCTGGAGCTGGACGGCCACGACGCCGAGTCGCGGGCCGCCGACTCGGCCCGGGACCGCGACGAGCTGTCCTGGTCGGACTGGGCCGCCCGGCTGACCCGGTACTACCAGCACGTGGAGTCCCTGTTCTGGCCGGACCTGATCGTGGTCGGCGGCGGGGTGAGCAAGCACTCGGACAAGTGGCTGCACCTGGTCGAGACGCGTACCGAGATGGTGCCGGCCCAGCTGCTCAACAACGCCGGCATCGTCGGCACCGCCGTGCTGGCCGCCGAGCACAACCACAAGAAACACCACAAGCACTGACCCTCGTCAGTGCCGGCGGCCACGGGCTACCGTCGGGACATGGTCGAGGTACTGGTGGTGGGAGCTGGCCCGACCGGGTTGATGGCCGGCTGCGAGCTGGCGCGCTGGGGTGTGTCGGTGCGGGTGGTGGACGCGGCGCCGGGTCCTTCGGCTGGCTCCCGGGGCAAAGGGATGCAGCCACGCACCCTGGAGGTGCTCGACGGCCACGGGGTGGCCGGTCGGCTGATCGCCACCGGGCGGTCCCGGATGCCGGCGCGGCACTACGACGCGGACGGCGGGTTCCGCGATGTGGATATGCACCCCGGCGCGGAGCCGACCCCGAGCAGCCCGTACGCACGCTCGCTGCTCGTGCCGCAGTGGCGCACCGAGGAGGTGCTGCGTGATCGGCTCGGTGAGCTCGGCGGGCGGGTTCAGTGCGGCGCCCGGGTGTCGGGCCTGACGCAGGACGGCGAGCGGGTACGGGTCACCTTGGACGGCGGTGAGGTGGTCGAGGCGGCATACGTGATCGGCTGCGACGACGGCTCCAGCTCGGTGCGCCGGCAGCTCGGGGTGTCCTTCCTCGGCACGACGCACGAGGACGTGCGGATGCTGCTCGGCGACGTGCAGCTGGACGGGTTGGACCGCGACCACTGGCACATGTGGTCCGGTGCCGGCTCGCCGTGGCTGGCATTGTGTCCGCTGCCGGCCGCCGACTCGTTCCAGTTCCAGCTGGCGCTGTCGCCCGGTGTCGAGGCCGAGCCTTCGCTGAGCACCTACCAGTCGATCGTGGACGAGGTGGTGAACGAGCCGCACGGCACCAGGGTCCGGCTCCGGCGGGCCAGCTGGCTGTCGCGGTGGCGGCTGAACGTGCGGATGGTGGACCAGTACCGGGTCGGACGGGTGTGCCTGGCCGGCGACGCGGCGCACGTGCACTCCCCGGCCGGCGGGCAGGGCATGAACACCGGCATCCAGGACGCGGCGAACCTCGGGTGGAAGCTGGCGCACGTGCTGGCCGGTGCCGACCCCGCGCTGCTGGACAGCTACCAGGCGGAGCGGCTGCCGGTGGCCGCTGGCGTGCTCGGCCTTTCCAACCGGCTGACCGGCCAGGCGCCCGGGGCGCGCGCGTCAGCCGAACGGGCGGAGTCACTGCAGCTCGGGGTCAGCTACCGGGGCGGTCCGTTGGCCCCGAAGGCGACCGACGGCCCGGGTCCGGTGGCCGGTGACCGGGCGCCGGACGCGCCCTGCCGCGACCGAGGCGGCCGCCCGGTCCGGCTGTTCGACCTGCAGCGCGGCGCGCACTGGACCCTGCTGGGCTTCGGCTCCCGTCCGGCGTTGCCCGGGCGCCCCACGGGTCCGAAGCTGGTCCCCTTCGGCATCGGACCGGCCGGCTCGAGCGTCTCGGCGGGTGTCGACGTGATCGACGAAGCCGGCCACGCCGCCGCCGGCTACGCCGCCGGACCGGGTGAACTGGTGCTGATCCGCCCGGACGGTCACATCGGCCTGCGCACCCGGGACGTGGCGTCGGTCCGGGAGTGGCTGGACCAGCTGGGAGGACTCAGAGGCGGGGGTCGGGCAGCTTCCTGGCCAGTACCGCGATGGCCAGTGACAGTGCGGCCTGCACCAGTGAGACGATCACCAGCGCGTACTCGTAACCGCCGGAGGCCAGGGCGGTGAACAGGCTGCCCAGGGTGGCTACGCCGAGCGCGAGCGAGGTCTGCTGGGTGGTGGTGAGCATCCCGCTGCCGACGCCGGCGGTATCGGTCGGCACCCGGGACAGGATCACCCGGAACAGCGTCGGGGCGCCCAGTCCCTGCCCGATGCCGAACAGCGCCATGCCGGGCAACAGGTCCAGCACGCCCAGCCGGGGCCAGGCCAGCAGGGTGCTGCCGGCCAGCACGAGCAGCGAGGTGGCCAACAACAGAGCGCCGGCGATCACCACCCGGTGCCCGAAGCGGGCCACCAGCCTGCCGCCGAGCAGCGAGGTCACCAGGAACGACACCGCCGCCGGGGTCAGCGCCATCCCGGAGCGGAACGGGCCGAGGTGCAACCCGTCCTGCAGCATCAGCGCGTAGACGAACATGAAGCCGCCGAAGCCGGCGAAGAACGGCACCGCGATCGTCAGACCCCGACGCATGGTCGGCATCCGCAGCACCGAGGGCGGCAGCAACGCGGCGCCACCCGTCCGTTCCACTCGCGCCTCGACCAGCACGAACGCCGTGGCGAGCAGCGGGGAGGCGGCCAGCAGCAGCCAGCACCACACCGGCCAGCCGAGCTCGTGGCCCTGCATCAGCGGGATGAGCAGCGCCAGCAGCGACACGGCCAGCAGCGGGGTGCCCCACCGGTCGAGCGCTGGCGCGCGCCGCGCTCGGGTCTCGGGCAGGTACCGGCCGACCAGCAGCACCGCGAGGACGCCGATCGGCACGTTCACCAGGAAGATCGGCCGCCAGGTCTGCCCGGCAAGGTCGGCGGACACCAGCAGGCCGCCCAGCAGCTGCCCGATCACCATCGAGATGCCGCCGGTGGCGCCGAAGTAGCCCAGCACCGTGGCGCGCCGCTCGCCGGAGGTGGTCGCCTGGATCAGCGACAGCGTCTGGGGCACCAGCAGCGCGGCCGCCGCGCCCTGGGCCAGCCTTGCCGCCACCAGCACGCCGGCGGTCGGGGCGAGCCCGCAGACCAGCGAGGTGAGGGTGAACGCGCCCAGCCCGACGAGCAGCAGCCGGCGCCGGCCGAAGGCGTCGCCGAGCCGGCCGCCGATCACCAGCAGCAGTGCGAAGGCGACGCCGTAGCCGGCCACCACCCATTCCAGCGCCGCGGGCGAGGCGTGCAGGTCGGCGCCGATGGTCGGCAACGCCACGTTCACGATGAACAGGTCGATGGGGGCCAGCGCCGCCGCCAGCAGGACGGTGACCAGCCCGGCGGGGGTGAGTGCCGGAGCCGCCCCGGCTGCCGGCGGGTTGCCGAGCCGGGCAGGTGTGGTGGTTCGTGTCACGACTACTACGTTGCGACCGCGGCGAAACTGGTACCAGGTGTCGCTTATCCAGGTACCAGCACCACCTGGTAACAGGATCGCCGATGTGTGAACCTGGCACGGTGAGCACCGCCGTCCAGTCGCACACCGCCGTCCAGCCGCACCGGCGCGCCCAAGTGGTGCGCCGCAACGAGCTGGCCGCGTTCCTGCGCAGCCGCCGGGAGCGGATCAGTCCGGACCAGGTCGGGTTGCCCGAGATCGGGCGCCGTCGGACGCCGGGCCTGCGCCGCGAGGAGGTTGCGCAGCTCGCCGGTGTCGGGGTCACCTGGTACACCTGGCTCGAGCAGGGCCGTGACATCAAGGCGTCGGAGCAGGTGCTTGGCGCGATCGCCGGCACCCTCCGGCTGGATCCGTACGAGCGCGCCCACCTGTTCTCGCTGGCCGGCGCGCCGGAGCCGGTCGCCGAGAGGGACTGCAAGGCCGTCACCCCGGCCGTCCAGATCATCCTGGACCAGTTGGAGCCGCTGCCCGCCGCGGTGTACAACGCGCGGACCGACATCCTGGCCTACAACCGGGCCTACAACTGGCTGCTGGACGTGGACGCGCTGCCGTTCGAGGAGCGGAACTCGATCCTGCAGTGCTTCACCAACCCGGCGTGGCAGGCGCGGCTGCCGGACTGGTCGGAGCGCGCCGCCGGTTCGGTGGCCCAGCTGCGTGCGCAGATGGCCGGCCACGTCTCGGAGCCGAGCTGGAAGGCGCTGGTCAAACGGCTGCGGCAGGAGTCGCCTGAGTTCGAGGCGCTGTGGCGGCAGCACGACGTGCAGCCGATGCGCAACCTGAGCAAGCGCTTCCGGCATCCGGACGCCGGGGACCTGCACCTCGACTACACCCACCTGTGGCTCGGCCAGCGCTCGGAAGTCCGGCTGACCACCTTCACCCCGGCCGACGACGAAACAGCCGCAAAGCTGCCCGCGACCCACCGAAGTCCTGCGCCTGTCCAGTGCGAGAGCTGCGAGACTGTTGCTCATGCGGATTGAGGAACCTGGCGGCCCGGATGCCGCCACCGTGGATGTCTTCTGTCCGGTATGTCAGGTGACGATCCTCGAGCCGCTGGACGAGCCGGCTGACCTGCCGCCGGAACAGCGCAGCGTGATGGCCAATGAGTGGAAGCTCCGCGACGTGGACGCCCCCGAGGTCCTGGCGTGGGCCAAGGAGAAGGCCGGTCCACACAACTACGTCGTGGAGGTTGCGACCCCCGTCGATATCAGCAACCGCGGCGAAGCGGTTTCGACTCCCCCATCACGATGTAGGTGTACGGCCGGCCTCCCTCCCGCGACGCGCCGAACGCCATGCCCCTGAACGTGTGCGCCTCACTGTTCTTGCACATGAGCCAAGTATTCTTGTTCTGGAGTACGGCCACATTGTCACCCTTGGCTATGGTCATTCTGAGTGGAGCGGTGGGTTGGTCGACGTCAACGAGTGTCACGGAGAGAGTCTGCTGCTCAACGGCGTGGTCGCACGTTGCGATCGCGTTTACCCTGCTCCCTCCGGGCACGCTGCGCGCGAAATGTGGCCACCCGATGTGAGTCACTCGGCACCGGGCCGGCGAGTGCTGGGGTGGCAGTACCACCGCGTTGGCGGTGGCCAGGTGTGAGCGCCAGTGCTAAATCTACTGACATTAGTGCCACGCCATTAGTGCCACGCAGAGTCGGGTAACCGGCTTGGCCGTTCGGAAAACTCGACAATGCGTAACCCCGGGCTTCAGCACGGTGCTGCTGGTGATTGTGTGCGTAGCAGCGACACGCCGGGCCGTTCAGCGAATGTATTCGCGATCGCGCAGCTCACGCCGGCTGAGCGGTGGCCGGGCAGTGCGGCGGTGGGCTAGATTGCTAGGCATGCTAACGAGTCGGCCGTGCGCTTCGGCGAAAGTTCGGTGAGCGGGGCGGAGACGTTGACCCAGCCGCCGGGCGGCGGCAGTGTCCGTGGCGGGCGGTACAAGTGGGTCGCGCTGTCCAACACCACGCTCGGTGTGTTGATGAGCGCGATGGACGGTTCGATCGTGATCATCGCGCTGCCGGCGATCTTCCGGGGTATCGGCCTCGACCCGTTGGACCCGCGCAACATCGGCTACCTGCTCTGGATGATCCTGGGCTACCTGTTGGTGCAGGCGGTACTGGTGGTCGCGCTCGGCCGGCTCGGCGACATGTTCGGCCGGGTCAAGATGTACAACAACGGCTTCATGATCTTCAGTGCCGCGTCCGTCGCGCTGTCCTTCGACCCGCTGCATGCCGGCGGCGGCGCGCTGTGGTTGATCGGCTGGCGGGTGCTGCAGGCGTTCGGTGGCTCGATGCTGTCCGCGAACTCGGCGGCGATCCTGACCGACGCGTTCCCCTCCGACCAGCGCGGCATGGCTCTCGGGGTGAACCAGATCGCCGCGCTGGCCGGCCAGTTCCTCGGCCTGGTCGCCGGTGGGCTGCTCGCCGAGTGGGACTGGCGGGCGGTGTTCTGGATCAGTGTGCCGTTCGGTGTGCTGGGCACCCTCTGGTCCTATCGCAGCCTGCGCGAGGTGGGCACCCCGCGCCGGGCACGCATCGACTGGCTGGGCAACCTGACCTTCGCGCTCGGCACCGGGGTGGTACTGGCCGCGATCACCTACGGCATCCAGCCCTACGGCGGCCACCCGACCGGCTGGACCAACCCGTGGGTGCGCGGCGGCATCGCGCTCGGGGTGGCGCTGCTGGTGGTGTTCGCCGTGCTGGAGACGCGGGTCGCCGAACCGATGTTCCGGCTGGCGCTGTTCAAGGTACGCGCGTTCGCCGCCGGTAACCTCGCGGCGCTGCTCACCGCGATCGCCCGGGGTGGCCTGCAGTTCATGCTGATCATCTGGTTGCAGGGCATCTGGCTGCCGCTGCACGGCTACCAGTTCGACAAGACACCGCTGTGGGCCGGTATCTACCTGCTGCCGCTGACCTTCGGCTTCCTGGTCTCCGGGCCCACCTCCGGCTCGCTGTCGGACCGGTTCGGGCCCCGGGTGCTGGCCACCGGCGGCCTGTTGCTGATGGCTGCCGCGTTCGTCGGGCTGCTGTTGTTGCCGGTGGACTTCGACTACCGGGTGTTCGCCCTGCTGCTGGTGTGCTCCGGCATCGGGCAGGGCATGTTCTCCGCGCCGAACACCTCCGGGGTGATGAGCAGCGTCGCGCCCGGTGAGCGCGGGGCAGCCTCCGGGATGCGGCTGACGTTCCAGAACTCCGGCACCGCGCTGTCCATCGGGGTGTTCTTCTCGCTGATGGTGGCCGGGCTGGCCAGCTCGTTGCCCGGCACGCTGTCCGCCGGGCTGCGCGCGCAGGGGGTGCCGGGCGGGGTGGCCGACCAGGTGGCGGGGCTGCCGCCGGTGAGCACGCTGTTCGCCGCCTTCCTCGGGGTCAACCCGATCGGGCACCTGCTCGGGCCCAGCGGGGCGCTCGCCGCGCTGCCCGCCGCTCACCGGGACACGCTCACCGGGACCCGGTTCTTTCCTGAGCTGATCTCCGGTCCGTTTCACCACGGTCTGGTAACTGTGTTCAGCGCGGCCGCCGCGATGGCCGTGATCTCGGCCCTTGCCTCGCTGTCAAGGGGCGGCACGGGCCGCTCCCCGAAAACCGAAAGGACTTCCGCATGAGCACCGACGTCAGCCCGGACGCCCTGCGCGCCGAGACCGTGACCATTTCCGGTCACGGTGGTGACCAGATCGAGGCCTACCTGGCCACGCCGCTCGCGCCCGGCTCGCGCGGCGGCGTGGTGGTGATTCACCACATGCCCGGCTACGACCGGGAGAGCAAGGAGACCGTGCGCCGGTTCGCCGCCGAGGGCTACCACGCGATCTGCCCGAACCTGCACTTCCGCGAGGCGCCTGGCGCGGACCCGGACGACGCGGCCGCCGCGAACCGCGCGGCCGGCGGGGTGCCCGACGAGCGGCTGGTCGGTGACGTGTCCGGCGCCAGCGACCACCTCAAGGCGCTGGAAGGGGCGAACGGCAAGATCGGCGTGATCGGCTACTGCTCCGGTGGGCGGCAGAGCTTCCTCGCGGCCTGCTCGCTGCCGTTGGACGCGGCGGTGGACTGCTACGGGGCGTTCGTGGTGGAGCCGCACCGGGAGGGCATGCCGGCGACCATGAAGCCGATCCTGCACCTGGCGCCGGGCCTGAGCTGTCCGCTGCTCGGCCTGTTCGGCAACGACGACCAGTACCCGGCCCCGGACGCGGTGGCCACCCTGGACGCCGAGCTGACCAAGCTGGACAAGCCGCACGAGTTCCACGGTTTCGACGGCGCCGGGCACGCTTTCTTCTCGGTGGACCGGCCGGCCTACCGCCCGGAGGCCGCCGTCGAGGGCTGGAAGCTGATCCTGTCCTTCTTCGGTACCCACCTTTCCGCCTGAGGAGGCCCGAGCATGTGCACCTACCTGACCGAGAAGATCGCGGTGGAGGGGAGCGCCAAGGGGGCGAAGGGCTGGTTCGGCGCCAGCGAGGCGACCGTCTACGTGGACCATCCGGTGCATGCCCGCTACGGCCACACGGTCAACATCGACGTGCTCAACCCAGGGCTGGGCGCGTCGGCCAGGGTGGCGCTGGAGCTGACCGAGGAGACCGCGCTGGCATTGGCCGCCGCGATCCACGCCGCGATCGGCGCCGCGCCGAAGGGAATGGCCTCCAGAAACCAGTAGCGCCGCCGCTGTCCTCGCCGGGTGCGGTGGCTGATAGGGACACTAAGTTCGGCGCGGTTACAGGTGATGTCCATGTGGTTAAAGTTGCTAGAGTTAAAATAAGTTACGTTTACGCAACGGAGGAGAACCGCGGCCTGAGAGTTTCGGTGACGGATTAACCTCTTTACGCGCAAATCCTGGATAAATCTCGACGGAACGCCAGGTTGCTTCGTAGGCTCCGAGACGTGAATGTCGTTTCCGACCCCAGGGGCGACACCGTGTTCGTGGGGGCGTTTCGGCGCCAAGGTGCACTGCGCGACACCAAGCTGGGCACCTGGTATCTCGCGCAGGGGCCTGACCTGCGCCCAGCCGGCCTGCTGCGGCTGGATGACCGCGTCGACCTCGAGACCCTGGTGCCGCCCACCCGGCGGCTGCGCGAGCTGGAGCTGCCCGGTGTCGCGCCGATTCACGACATGCGCGCGGAGTCCGGCCAGTGCTGGTTGATCATCGCCGCCGCGCCCGGTCCTACCCTTGCCGACCTTGCGGTCTACGGGTGGGGTGACGCGGACTCCGCGGTGACACTGCTGCGCGACACCGCCGACGCGCTGCTGAACATGCACCGCCGAGGTATCGCGCACGGCGACATCGGCCTGAACGCCGTCGCGGTGCACGGGCGCGGCGCCGGCATGCTGCTCAACTGGTTCGGCCAAGGATCCGTGCACACCGCGGCCGACGATGTGCGCGACTGGGCCCGGTTGGCCTGGACGCTGGCCAGGGACTGGTGCGGCTACGACTTCACCCTCGGTGTCGGCGTGGCAAGGGCGGCCGACGCGGCGGTCGGGCGCGGTGGGTTGCCGGCCGCGTTGCACGAGCTGGACATGCTGGTCGCCGAGCCACCTCGGCGCGCGCTCGCCGACGCGGCGGCGAGCTGGTTGGCCGAACGCAGCGAAGTGGACCGGGCCGGGGCGCTCGGTGAGTCCCGCGGCGCAACGGCTGGCGAGTCCGGGTCGAGGCAAGCCGCGGGGTCGGGAGGGCAGCGGCTGGGCGACCCGGCGTTGAGCGAGCCGGTGCGGGTGACCCTGCTGGGCGGCGAGGTCGGCAACGTCGGCGAGGTAAGCGAGCCGGCCGGTCCGGTGCGCGGCCACGAGGAAATCCCGGCGGGCGGGTTCGAGCCCGGGGAGCCGAGGGCGGCGGCTGGCGCAGCGGCGCGGCGAACGGCCGAGGCGGAGCGAACGGCCGAGGCGGAGCGACCGGCCGAGGCCGGGCCGTCCGGTGAGCCGCTGAATGTGCCGCTGAATGAGCCGCCTCATAGGCCGCCGAGCCCGGCGCAGCTGCGCCTGCGTGACGAGGCGGACCTGGCCCGGCTGACCGCAAGGGCCACCCGGCACGAGCACCGGTCACGGCGCCGGTTGTCGGCGTTGGTACTGGTGGCCGTGTCGGCGTCCGGGAGTTACCTGTGGCTCACGCACTCCCGGGCGCAGCGGCTGGAGGTGCGGTTCATGTCCGTCCAGCTGGAACGCGACGGCGCCGCGTGCACCGTGGTGGGCACCATCATCACCAACGGCCAGCCCGGCACGTTGTCCTACCGCTGGTCGGGCGCCATGTCGCCGACGCCCACCCAGGCGCGGACGGTACCGGCAGGGCAGCACACCGTCACCATCCGCCAGCCGTGGGTCGGCGCACTGCCGGGCACCGGGCCCACCGCCGCGTTCGCCACCCTGGACCTGCTCGGGCCCTCGGCGAAGCGGGTTTTCCTGCCACTGGGCCCCGACTGCCACTGACCCCCTGGCGGCACAGCGGCACAGCGTCAGATCGGGGTGGACAGGCAGATCACGTGGCCGTCCGGGTCGGTCAGTACCGCAAGGCGCTCACCCCATGGCTGGTCGGTCGGCTGGTCGATCACCACGCAGCCGATCCGCTGCGCCTCCTCGGCCATCGTGTTCACATCGTCCACCCGCACGCTCAGCGCCACCCCGGCCATGCTCGGGTGGGTCGGGCGCTCATGCAGCATCAGCTCGACGGCGCTCGCCCCGGAGCCCAACAGCAGGACCGCGAAGCCGGGCGGCGCGGCGCGGCGCCACAGACCGAGCAGGCCCTCGTAGAAGGCCAGCGCACGGTCCAGCCGGCTCACCGAGATGATCACTCGTCCGAGAGTGGGAGTGGACATGGCGTGACAGTCTGCCGCCCGGGGGGCTCCATCCGAAACCCGAGAGCCGGGTTTACCCGACCGGTGCGGCCACCGGTCAGCGCCCGGTACACCTCGGTGGCCATCACCTGGCCGAGTCGTACCGGCACGGCGTTGCCGAGTTGGCGCATCTGCTCGCCGCGCGGGCCGGCCAGGTGCCAGTCGTCCGGGAAGGTCATGATCCGAGCCACCTCCCGGACGGTCAGGTAGCGCAGCGAGCCGTCGTCGCGGCGCAGCACCGACTCCCCGCCGGGCACTCCGTGCACCCCCGCCTTCACCGTCTTGGCCGGCCGGTCCAGCTCGTTGGGGGTGTGCCCGTGGTACTCACGGGCGCCCGGCCAGCCGAAGTGGTGCAGCCAGTCCGGGTGCTCCACCCGGTCACCCAGCGGCTCGGGCAGATCCCCGATCGCATCCCGCAACGTCCGCCACGGCCCTCGTGAGTGAAAAGGAACGCTATAGCGTTCCTTTTCACTCACGAGGGCGGAGGGCAGGCCGTGCCGGTGCCAGTAGGAGCCGTCCGCCTGTGCGGCGGCCAGTGCCGCTTCGGAGTGGGTCGGGGTCGGTGGTCGCCAGTCGGCCAGGCCGAGGTCGCGGCGGAAGGCCACCACGAACACCCGGCGCCGCACCTGCGGCACGCCGTAGTCCGCCGCGTTGACCGGCAGGCAGAACACGTCGTAGCGCTCGGCGTCGTCGCCGGCCGTAGCCGCCTTGGCCAGCCGGCGGTCGTGGTCGTGCCATTCCTCGCCGTCCACCCGCCGTTCGAACGGATGCGCCAGCTCACGCAGGATGTAGGAGTAGTACGGCGCGAATGTCGGCCGCAGCAGGCCGCGCACGTTCTCCGCCAGCACCGCCCTCGGCCGGGTCTCGCGCACGCAGCGGAACAGCTCCGGCCACAGGTTGCGCGGGTCCTCCCAGCCGCGGTGCGCCCCGCCGAGGCTCCACGGCTGGCACGGCACGCCGCCGGCCACCACGTCCACCTGGCCGGCCAGCCCGGTGAAGTCGACGGTGCGCACGTCACCGGGCACCAGCGGGCCCACCGCGTTGGCCCGCAGCGTCTCGCAGGCCCGCCGTTCCAGCTCGTTGACCAACAGGTGGCGGAACCCCGCCCGGTGCAGCGCGGAGGCGAGCCCACCGCCGCCGCTGAACAGCTCCACGCTGCACGGCAGCTCGCCCCGGTCCAGCTCGCCCCGGCCCATCAGCGGACCTTATATTGCCGCCCCGCTTGCGTTGACCAGCCACGCGCCGCGCCAGCATGATGAGCCCCGCTGACACAGAGAGGTGACGCATGGTGGTGTCCGACACGGTCCAGAACCTCGGCCCGGAGCGCGGAGCCGCCCGATGAGCGCCGTCGAGCCGCTGCCCAGGGGCGAGGCGCCTTTCGACACGACCGGTGTGGTCCGCGACGAGCGTGGCGTCGCCCAGTACACCGACCTGCCGTGCTCGCTGGCGCAGATGCTGCGCGACACCGTGGACCGGTACCCGCACGCCGAGGCGCTCGTCGAGGTCGGCGGCCGCCGGCTGACCTACCAGCAGCTGTGGGACGCCGCGAGGCGGGTGGCCGGCGGGCTCGCCGAGGAGGGCGTGCAGCCCGGCGACCGGGTGGCCATCCTACTGCCGGCCGGGGTGGACTGGGTGCTCGGCTTCCTCGGTGCCCAGCTGGCCGGCGCGGTCGCGGTGCCGGTGAACACCCGGTTCGCCCAGCCGGAGATCGAGTACGTGCTCTCCGACTCCGGCCCGGCCGCGGTGCTGCGCCCCGGTGAGCCGTTGCCGGACGGCCCGCCACGCTCGGCCGGCGACCTTGGCCTCGGCGACCTGGCCGCGATCTTCTACACCAGCGGCACCACCGGGTCCCCCAAGGGTGCGATGACCACCCAGCGCAATTTCCTCTCCAACGTCGAGACCGCCATCCGGGTGACCGGGATCGACCGGTCCACCGGGTCGCGGATGCGCGGGCTGATCTCGGTGCCGCTGTTTCACGTCACCGGGTGCAACAGCCAGCTGCTGGTGGGTCTGGCGCTCGGCTCGTGCACCGTCGTGCTGCCGACCTTCGACGTGCGGACGTTCCTGCGCACCATCGTCGACGAGCGGATCGACCAGCTGACCAGCGTGCCGGCGATCTACGCACTGGCCATGGCGCAGCCGGACTTCGGCACGTTCGACGTCTCGGCGGTGACCAAGCTGTCCTACGGTGGCGCGCCGATGGCCCCCGACCTGGTTCGCCGGATCACCGAGCATTTCCCGGACGCCCGGGTGGGCAATGGCTTCGGGCTGACCGAGACGGCGTCGATCGCCACCTACCTGCCGCACGAGTGGGCCGCCGAGCACGCCGACTCGGTGGGTTTCGCCGCGCCGGTGGTGGACCTCGCGGTGGACGTGCTGGACGAGACCGGCGTGGGTGAGCTGCTGATCCGGGGCCCGAACGTGGTGGCGGGCTACTGGGGAAAGCCGGACGCCACCGAGGAGACGTTCTCCGGCGGCTGGTTTCGCAGCGGCGACCTGGCCAGGGTGGAGCCGTCCGGCCTTACCTACATCGTGGACCGGGCCAAGGACATGATCAACCGCGGTGGCGAGAACGTGTACTCGGTGGAGGTGGAGAACGCGCTGGCCGGCGCCCCCGGGGTGGCCGACGCGGCGGTGGTCGGGGTGCCGGACGAGGTGATGGGGGAGAAGGTCGGCGCCATCCTGGTGGCCGCGCCCGGCGCGTCGATCGACCGGGAAGCGGTGCTCGACTACCTGAGCGAACGGCTGGCAGCCTTCAAGCTGCCGCAGTACCTGGCCCTGCAAACCGACCCCCTACCCCGCAACCCCGGCGGCAAAATCCTCAAGCGCCACCTCCGCGACCACACCACCTGGGGCCCACCCCTCCGCCGCCGCTAACCCACTTCCCCAGGGGTGCTGGCTCGCGGGCGGGGCGGGCGTCGGTCAGGTCGCCGGGGTGGAGGTGGCTTCGATGGCGGAGAAGCCGTTGAGCGGGGACAGCAGTCGCACCTCGGTGACTGTGAAACCGGCGCACCGGCAGACCCTGCTCGAAGTCGGCCGTCGTGCGCTCCCGACCACCGACGTTGACCAGCATGTTCAGGTCGGACAGGTACATGCCGGGGCGGGTCGAGCCGTCCACCAGATCGGGCAGCACCGGCTCCACGATCAGCAGCCGGCCGTGTTCCGGGATCACCCGCCGGACGTGGCGCAGAATCGTCGCACAGCCGTCGTCGTCCCAGTCGTGCAGCACGCTCTTGATCAGGTAGAGGTCGGCGCCCGGCGGGACGGCGGTGAAGAAGTCGCCGGACTCGGTCGCGCAGCGGTCCGCGACGCCGGCCTCGCCCAGCACGTCGCCGGACTCGGCCAACCCTGGCGCGGTGTCGAACAGGATGGCGCGCAGGCCCGGGTGCGCGGTGGCCAGCGGGTCGGTTTCGGTCCTGTCGGCCAGCTCCTGGCCGGTGCGCGGCTCGTCGCCGATCGGGTCTGCAAGACCCAGGTTCGCGGCTGTGGCAACCACTTGGCTGGGCATGTGGCCGAACACCAGCTGGCTGATCCGAGCGCGGTCCTCGTCCGTTGGCACAGTTCCACCTCCGTGCATATGAAGTTAGGTAAGCCTAACTTCATATGCACCCGGCGGCGCACACCTTTACGGCGGGAGGTTCCGGGAATGTGCCGGGACGCCCGACCCAGGGTGCTGTGGCGCCCGACTCGCGGAGGCCGGGTCAGGTGGCGGCGAGCATGGAGTCGAGGTTCGTCAGGATGCCGTCGTGGATTCGGCGCAGGCCGGGTGGCGCGAACATCCGCTCGAAGAAGCCGCCGATACCGCCGGCGCCGTCCCAGGTGGTGTGCACCCGCACCGTGCTGGCGTCGTTCTCGGCCGGGCTGACCGTCCAGGTGGTGACCATGCTGGAGTTCCGGTCGGACTCGACGAGCGACCAGTCGCCCTCGCTGCCCGTCGGCTGGGTGACGTCGACCAGCTGGTCGCGCACCCGCTTCTGGGTGGCGGCCAGCTTCCAGTGCACCTGGCTGCCGGCGCCCTGCCCGCCTTCCCGCACCTCGTACTCGCTGTACTGCTCGGTCAAGATTTTCGGACGGACCGCGCGGTAGTCCGCGAGCGCGGTGCGCACCTGCTGTGCTGAACCGTGCACCACCCGCTGTGCGGTGACACTTACCTGGGCCATGGTCCTCATCCTGCCCTGCCCGGCGGTTGCGGGTGTTTGCGGGCACTGGCACGCGCCCGCACAACCTTACGAGCCGATGAGCGCGGCGACCTCGCATCCGCAGCTCGCCCGGTGCTCCAGCGAGGCCGGCAGCCGGATGATCTGACGCGCGGCCAGCGGGTCGGACAGCCGGCGCACCAGCAGCTGCACTGCCCGCGCGCCCATCGCATGGAACGGCTGGGCGGCGGCGGTCAGCGGCGGTGTCATCACCTCGCCCCACTCCAGGTCGTCGAAAGCGACCAGCGCCAGGTCGTTGCCGACCACCACGTTCTCCTCTCGCAGCGCGAGCAGCGCGCCGATCGTCATCGCGTTGTTCGCCGAGAACAACGCGGTCATCTGGCCCTGGCGCAGCAGCTGCAAGGTGGCCCGCCGTCCGCCGGCCACGGTGGACTCGCCGTCACGCAGCAGCTCGGGCCGGATCGGCACACCGCCGGCCTGGTGGGCGCGCCGGTAGCCGCGGACCCGTTCGGCGCTGGTGGACAGGCCGCGCAATCCGACGAGCATGCCGATCCGGGTGTGCCCCAGCCGGATCAGGTGTCCGACCAGCTGGCTGGCCGCCGTGTCGCTGTCCGTGCCGACCTGGTCGCAGGCGGTCTCCGCGAACCGGTCGACCAGCACGTACGGGGTGTGCTGGCGGCGCAGGATCGGTAGGGTCTGCCGCTCCCAGCCCTCGGTCGGCGCCAGCACGATGCCGTCCACCCGCCGCGACAGCAGCAGGGCGACCACATCCCGCTCGGTGGCAGGGTCGTCATGGGTGTCACAGAACAGCATCGCGTAGCCGGCGCGGCGGGCCTCCGACTCCACGCCCAGGATCAGCTCGGACAGGTACGGGTTGGAGGCGCCGGTCAGCGCGAGCCCGATGGTCGGCCCGACCGGCGACTCGCGGCGGTCGCTGATCACGTAGCCGAGCGAGGTGGCCGCCTCCTCGACCCGGGAGCGGGTTTCCTCGGCGACGAACCTGGTGCCGTTGAGTACGTGCGAGACGGTGCTGACCGAGACGCCGGCCAGCTCGGCCACGTCGGCCATCCGAATCCGCTTCGCTGCACTCATGCTCGTTTATCGAACCAAACCGTCTGTTAATAACACCTAGTGGCACGGTAACGGAGCGAGCCGGTGTGCTCCAGCATCAGCGTTGGCGCGCCGCCAGCCACGGTGCGCTGAGCAAGAAGTGCGTGTCGTAGCGGTCCTGTTCCTCGAGCAGGGTCTCCGCCGGCACCTCGCCTCGGATAATCCGGCTCAGGTGCCGGAAGTACTCGAACCGTTCCACCCCGGGAGTGATCACGATGAGCAGCTCGCCGGGGTGGCCGGGGGTGGCGCCGAAAGCGTGCGGCACGCCCGGCGGCACCACCACGGTGTCTCCCTGAGTAGCGGTGCGTATCTGGTCGCCGATCAACAGCTCCACCGACCCGGACAGCAGGTAGAACAGCTCGGTGGACAGCTCGTGGGTGTGCGGCACCGCGCCGTCCGCGCCCTCGGTCAGCGTCACCCGCTGGGTGCTCAGCGCCCCGCCGGTGTCCGGGCTGTCGGCGAGCAGCGCCACGCTGACAGCCGGGTTCGAAAGCGTCTCCGCCTCGTCCGCGCGCACCACCACTGCCTGCCACGATGACGGCCCGGACATGAGTACCCCTTGTTCCTCAGTGCTGGTTCTTTGGTGCCGGAGTCGCTGCGAGATCGCCGGACCGGCATTCATCATGCCAACCCCGGTTCGCATTGCCGAGGACACGCCGATCGTCGAGCCTGTGGGGTATGCAACCCAACGCGGTAGCCGGTGTGCTGCTGGACATGGACGGCACCCTGGTTGACTCGGACGCGGCGGTCGAGCGTGCCTGGCGGGCCTTTGCCGAAGCGAACGCGCTCGATCCGGTACATGTGCTGGCCATCGCGCACGGCGTGCCCAGCGAACGAACGGTGCGTCGGCTGCTGCCAGGGCTCACCGACGCGGAGGTGGCGGCCTTCGCCACGCGACAGCTGGAGTTGGAGTACGACGACCTGTCCGATGTGGTGGCCACCCCAGGGGCGCGGCGGCTGCTCACGGTGCTCGGCCAGCTCGGCCTGCCGTGGGCGGTGGTCACCTCGGCCGACTCCCGGCTGGCGGCTGCCCGGCTGGGCAAGGTTGGTATCTCGCCGCCGGTACTGATCACTACGGACGATGTCGCGGTGGGCAAACCGGACCCGAGCGGCTACCTGCTCGCCGCCGACCGGCTGGGCATCGACCCACGCCAGTGCCTGGTCGTCGAGGACACCGACCCGGGCGTGGCGGCCGGGCGTGCCGCCGGCGCGCTGGTCGCGGCGCTGAAGAACCGGCCGGCCGACATCCAGCTTGCGGACCTCGGCCAGCTCGCCGACCTGCTGAACCGACCAAAACCGCAGGTAAAAGGTCGTGAGTGAATAGTGACGCTATAGCGTCACTATTCACTCACGAGGTGGGCGGCCAGTTGGTGGATGTGGTCGATGAGGTCGTGCCAGAGGCGGTGCAGGCGGTTGGCGTCGGTCGGGCCCATGGTGACGCTGCCGTCCCGGCGCAACTGGTGGAAGCAGCCGGTCTCGTTGCGGATGAACCCGATCACCCACGGGCCCCGGCGAGCCGGTCCGCCGAACCGGGCGGTGGCGCCGAGCTGGCCGCCGAAGCTGACGCCGCTGCACATCCGGGCGAGTGAGGACGCGTCCTGGCCGGGTATGCCGCGTTCCCGCAGCTGGTCGGCCATCGCCCATGCGCTGCCGTCCGGCGCGGACGCGCACGCCTGGTCCAGCACCTCGGCCGGGATGTTCACCGGGCTCGCGGTGCCCGGCCGGATCGGGCCGAGCAGGCTGATCAGCGCACCGGGCAGCCGGGAGCTGTCCATCGCCACCAGGCGTTGTGGGCCGGCGCCGTCGTTGCTGATCGCCGCGACGCTGTGTTCGCCGGCCACCGCGCCGAAACCGAGGACCGGGCGCCCGGCCGGCCCGGTGAACCGGATGTCCAGCTGGTAGCTCGACCGCGCGATGACTTGCAGCCACTCGGCGAGCGCCGCGCTGGGTCGTGCACCGTCGGACAGCCCGCGCTCGGTCAGCCTGGTCATCGCGGCGCGCATCTGCTGTGCGGTCTCGCGCCGGATGGCCTCGGTGCCGCTGGGGCTGCGCAGGCGCAGCAGGAACGGCGGTTCGCCGAGTTCGAGCGCTTCCCAGCAGGCCAGCAGCTCGACCGGCTGGAGGTCGACGGGAGCGGTGTTCGTGGTCGTCGTCATGACCGGTCCATGCCGATCACCGGCGGCGACACCTCGTCGTCGACGTTGAACAGGTCGACGCTGGAGATGTAGCTGTTGTTGCGGTGTTCCTTGCCCTGGCCGCCGAGGCCAGCGCCCGCGCCGCCTATCGGCATGCTACCTGACATGCCGGAGCGCCCTGCCGGGCCAGCCGCGCCCAGCTCGCCGCCGGTTGCCGCCATACCGGACATCCGCTCGGGCAGCGGCACACCACCGCGCGGCACCGGCGGCCGTGCTCCGGGTCCGTCGGCCAGCCCGGCGCCGTTGCCGCGGTGCTCGCCGCCGTAACCGCCGTGCGGCCCGCCGGTGATCGGCGGCGGTAGCACTTGCAGCGATGAGTGATAGCGGGAGTCGCCGCCCGTGCTGGTTGGTGGGACACCGCCCATGCCGCCTGTCCCACCGGCGCCGTCGGTGGGTGAGGCGGAGGTCAACGGCGTCCACGAGCTGGGCATGGTGCCGGTCGAGTGCGGCGCGCCACCCTTCCCGGCCCCGGTGCTGGTGCCGCCCGTGCCAGCGGGTGCCCCGGCTTTGCCTGCTCCGGGGCCGCCGGCGGGCGGTGCTGTCCCTGGGGCTGCCGAGGGACCGCCGGCCGCACCCGGGCCGGTCACCCGGGACTGCAAGGTGACGGACGCCGGGTTGGTGACCTTCGGTACCTGCTCGATGTCCGGGAAGGCGCCGATCGCCTGGTTGGTGGTCTGCTCGTGCCGACCCAGCGCCTCGTACGCGGCGGAGGCCGCCTGCTGGTTCCGCTGGATCGCGATGGCGTGATCGGACCCGGCGCCCAACACTTGGTGGATCGTGTCCCAGGTGGTCAGTGGACGAACCAGTTCCGGTGGCTTCACCTGCCGTTTGAAACTCTCGAACGAGTCGGCGTAGCTGTGTATCTGGCCGCCGCCGGCACCGCTGACCTGGCCGCCCTTCGTCGACCACTGGCCCAGCTGCTGGATCGACGCGGCGGTGGCGTCGGCGGCCTGCCCCTGCCAGCTCACCCCAGTACGGCGCACCGCGTCCTGAATCCGCTGCGACGAGCCGGTCATCACCGGCGCGAACTTGTTCAACGCCTCCGCCGACGGGGTCACCACCTGGGACCCTGGACCGTCGTTGACCTGGTCATGCAGTTGTTTCAAGCCGAACGAGTCGTCAGCGAACTGATCCATGATTCCCCCGATATAATACTCAGCGTCCTTCTTGACAATGGCACGAGCACGCCATTCGTTTGACGGACTGTCCGGACTCGACTAGACACAGGCCAAGCTGCCGAACTCATCGTTATTCGAACTGCTTACCTCAGCGTCCACTTTGAGCTGATTCAGCTGCCCGGCGGACAGTAACATGTATGCTTTAACTGATCGAGTCAGCAACGCTGATGGCCGAGGTAGGAGAGGCGAAGGCATAGGTGCTGTCGGGGACGGCTGTGGCGAGGTAGGGGTATGGTCAGGCACCGACGAGGTTGCGCTGCAGCCGGCGAGGCCCAGCGAGACGAAAGCGTCAGAAGGCCGACCACAGCTTGTGTCAAGCGAAGAGGCATCAGCGTGTCCCGGCCGGGCCGGGCAATACTGACCGCAGCGATCCTGGCGGCGGCGACTGGTCCACTTGTCCTGGCTGCGTCAGCGATGTCAACAACTGCGCTGACGAAGATCGGGCCGCGTCTGGTGCTGTGTACTGCGCTTGGTAACTGGTATTAAACTTCTTGAACGAGTCGGTGATCTCCTGTTCGCTGTGGCCATAGCTATGCGCGGTCTTCGCCAGCGCGTCCGCCGTAGACCGCAATTCGGTTACGTAGGCCGTACATTGATCGAACAGAGCTTGCCTCTTGGCGTTGAACCCCCTCGCGGCCCCCGGAGATACCGGGTCCTTCGCCGGCTCACCGACCGCCGTCGCCAGCGCCAGCGCCAGCGCCAGGTGTGCCCTTACCAGCTGTGCTTCGGCGGCGAGGGCGTGGTGTAGCTGCATGACGTTTTCGGGGGTTACCTGCATGCGGAGGTTGCCCAGGTCGGCGGTCATGGCGGCGTTGAACGATGACGGGGCCCCAGGGGTGGTCATGGCGGCAACCTTAAAGGGTGCCGCCGATACCCAACGGCGTTTCGGCCAGACCCAGCGGACCAGATGTCGATCTGCTACTTAGTCTTGACGAGCCGTCAATGGTCTGTAGAGTTTTACAGCACGCTGACATGTGGGAGGCGAACGAGGAGATGTCCAGCGAGACCCCGGCCGAGCCGGTTGTCGAGTTCCAGACCAGTCCGGAGCGCTACCGGCACTGGAAGCTGGACATCGACGGCGAGGTTGCCTACCTGCGCCTGGATGTCGCGGAGGACGGCGGCCTTGTGCCCGGCTACGAGCTGAAGATGAACTCCTACGACCTCGGGGTGGACATCGAGCTCTACGACGCGAGCCAGCGGTTGCGTTTCGAGCATCCCGAGGTGCGGGCCGTCGTGGTGACCAGCGGCAAGGACCGGAACTTCTGCGCCGGGGCCAACATTCGGATGCTCGCCCAGTCCAGCCACCCGTGGAAGGTGAACTTCTGCAAGTTCACCAACGAGACTCGCAACGGCATCGAGGATGCCACGGCCAACTCCGGGCAGACCTGGATCGCCGCGCTGAACGGCACCGCGGCAGGTGGCGGCTACGAGCTCGCGCTGGCCTGCGAACAGATCCTGTTGATCGACGACAACTCCTCGTCGGTGGCGTTGCCCGAGGTGCCGCTGCTGGGCGTGCTGCCAGGCACCGGCGGGCTGACCAGGCTCACCGACAAGCGCCGGGTCCGCAAGGACCGGGCGGACGTGTTCGCCACCAAGTCCGAGGGGCTGCGCGGCAAGCAGGCGGTCGACTGGAGGCTGGTCGACGAGGTCATCCCGAAGCGCAGCTGGGACGAGACGGTCGCGCAGCGTGCCGCCGAGGCGGCGGCCCGGTCCGGTCGCCCGACCGGCGAGGCAGGCATCCCGCTGGCACCGCTGCGGCCGGAGCGCACCGACACCGAAGTCCGCTACCGATATGTGCGCGCCGAGCTGGACCGTGAGCAGCGGCTGGTCAACATCGTGGTCAAAGGGCCGGACGGGGACGTGCCGGACACCGTCGAACGGGTGCACGAGCTGGGCGCCGACTTCTGGCCGCTGGCGATGACCCGTGAGCTGGACGACCTGATCCTCTGGCTGCGGGCCAACGAGCTGGAGCTGGGCACCTGGGTGATCCGCACGCTCGGTGACGTGGAGGACGCGCTGGCCTTCGAGCGGGTGATCGAGCAGTACTCGGGTTCCCCCTCCCGGCCAGGAGACTGGTTGGTCAACGAGATCCGGCACTACTTCAAGCGGGTGCTCAAGCGGCTCGACGTCACCTCACGGTCGCTGATCGCGCTGATCGAACCCGGCTCCTGCTTCGCCGGAGCGCTGCTGGAGCTGGCGCTGGCCTGCGACCGGCAGTACATGCTGGACGGCACCCTGGACGAGGAGGCCAACGAGCAGGGCGACGAGGCGCAGATCGTGCTTTCGGCGTCCAACTTCGGCACCTTCCCGATGTCCAACGGGACCTCCCGGCTCGGCTCGCGGTTCTACGGCGACGACGAGGACACCGTGGCCAAGCTGCGCCAGGAGACCGGCCGGCGGATCCTTGCCGTGGAGGCACTGGAGCTCGGCCTGCTCACCGACGCCCCGGACGACATCGACTGGGAGGACGAGATCCGGATCATGCTGGAGGAGCGGGCCAGCCTCTCCCCGGACGCGCTGACCGGCATGGAGGCTAATCACCGGTTCGTCGGCCCGGAGACCATGGAGTCCAAAATCTTCGCTCGCCTGACCGCCTGGCAGAACTGGATCTTCACCCGCCCCAACGCGTCCGGCCCAGACGGCGCCCTGCGCCGCTACGGCACCGGCCAACGGCCCACCTTCGACCGCACCCGAGTCTGACCTCGTGAGTGAAAAGTAACGCTATAGCGTCACTTTTCACTCACGAGCCGAGCGCCAGCGAGGCAGAATGAGTATCGACTACTCCGAGAAGATTCCGAACAACGTCGACCTGGCCGGGGACCGGAAGCTGCGCCGGGCGCTGGAGTCCTGGCAGCCCAACTTCCTGACCTGGTGGCAGACCATGGGGCCGGCGGTGCCCACCCAGGACGTGTACCTGCGCACCGCGGTGGACGTGGGGCGGGAGGGTTGGGCGCACTTCGGGCACGTCGCGATGGAGGAGTACCGCTGGGGGGTGTTCCTCTCCGAGCGCAACCACGACCGCAAGATCGCGTTCGGGGAGCGCAGGGGCGAGCCGGTGTGGCAGCAGGTGCCCGGCGAGTACCGCGCCGACCTGCAGCGGCTGGTGGTGATCCAGGGTGACACCGAGCCCGCCAGCGTGGAGCAGCAGCGCAACCTGGGCGCCACCGCGCCGTCCCTGTACGACCTGCGCAACCTGTTCCAGGTCAACGTGGAGGAGGGCCGGCACCTGTGGGCCATGGTTTATCTGCTGCACGCGTACTTCGGCCGGGAGGGCCGGGACGAGGCGGAAGCGTTGCTGTTCCGCAACTCCGGCAGTCCCGACTCGCCGCGCATCCTCGGTGCCTTCAACGAGCAGACCGCGGACTGGTTGGCGTTCTTCATGTTCACGTACTTCACCGACCGGGACGGCAAGTACCAGCTCGGCACGCTGAAGGAGTCCGCGTTCGACCCGCTCTCGCGCACCTGTGAGTTCATGCTCAAGGAGGAGGCGCACCACATGTTCGTCGGCACCACCGGTGTCGACCGGGTGGTGGCGCGGACCGCCGAGCTGATGCGCGAGCACGACACCGACGAGATCGCCGCGCACGGCGGCATCCCGTTGGACGTCATCCAGCGCTACATCAACTTCCACTACTCGGTGTCGCTGGACCTTTTCGGCTCGGAGCAGTCGACCAACGCGGCGAACTACTTCACCGCCGGGCTGAAGGGCCGCTGGCAAGAAGAGCGACGTCGTGATGATCATGTACTCACCGAGGACGGCACCTCGATGCACCTGGTGCGCGACGGCGCGGTGGACACCGAGGAAGTGTCCGCACTGCTGGCGCTGAACCACGACCTGCGCTCGGAGTACGTCAAGGACTGCCAGAGCGGCATGAAACGGTGGAACCGGGTGCTGGAGAAGACCGGCCTCGACAACCGCCTGTCGCTGCCGCACGTGGGCTTCAACCGCCACGTCGGGCTGTTCGCCGAGCACGACATCACGCCGGCCGGCGAGGTCGTCGGCCCGGACGCGTGGCAGGCCCGCCGCGACGCGTGGCTGCCCACCGAGGCGGACAAGACGCACATCCAGTCGCTGATGCGCCCGGTGTACCAGCCCGGCAAGATCGCCGGCTGGATCGCGCCGCCGAGCACCGGTATCAACGGCAAGCCGATCGACTACGAGTACGTCCACCTGGCCTGACCGGCCTAAAGTGGCCCGACTTGCTGAGGCCTACCCGGCCAGCTGTGCTTCGATGACGGCCGGCCGGTGCTCGACCCACGTACCAGAGTTCCCGGCCTTGGGACATTGCGCTGGCATTTCGAACCAGCTATTCCTGGGCGAAGGCCGGCTTGCCGGACCACGGACGATCATGTACCGAATCTTCCGGGTGGACTGAGTCGGGCGCGGGGCGCTCGTGGGCCGGTTCGGCGGACTCGGCGTAGCTGAGCAGCTGGTTGAGGATGTCGTTCGGGCTTGGCGCGGACTGCGCCGGTTCGTCGGCCGCCGCGGCGTCGGATGGGTGCTCGTCGGCCGGGGCATCGGGTGGGTAGCCGTTGGTCGGCCCGGGGTAGGGCGCGGCGTAGTCGGCCCATCCGGTCATGGGCACCGTCTCATCGACGCCGCCGGAGTAGACCGGCGTCTCGTCGGTGCGGTTGAGGTAGATCGTTTCGTCCGTGCGGTAGGACGGGTAGGCCGGCTCGCTGGTGTGCCTCGGGTAGGCCGGTCGGTCGGGCTCGCCGGGATCGGTCGAGTCGAAGGTGCCGGGCGTCTCGCGCGGCTCGGTGGCTTCACCAGGGCCGCCGCGCTGGGTCGCGGTGCCGAGGTCTTCAGCTTCGAGCGCTCCGATTGCTTCGAGTACGTCATCCACCGCGTCGACCGCGCTTGCCTCGGTGAGGCGGTGCGCGGCCGTGCCGACGGTGCTGGCCGGGTCGGCGCGACGGTGCGCTGGCTCGCTGGCTCTGCGGCGCCCAGAAGGGCTGGGCGGAGCCGGCGGGTCGAACTCTTCGCTGGCCTGCCACACCAGCCACTTCGTCGAGGTGAACTCGGTGAGGGTGAGCGGGCCCCTCGGGCGCAGCCGCTGGGTGGAGAACGCCAGTTCCGGGTCGAGCGGGTTCCCTGCGGTCTGCGCAAACGTGGTCGGGGTGTTCACCGTGATGGTCGCGGCGTCGACCTGGGCAGTGAAGCTGCGCGCGACGCTCATGTCGCCGGTCACCACGCCTTCGGTGTGGCCGCTGCCGTAGGTGGCAATGTGCTGGACCGCGTCGCCCATCGTGTCCACCACCGCTCCCATCATGCCGAGCGCGCCGTGCTCCCTGCGCCACTCGCTCTCCTCGGCGAGGGCACAGTCGGGCACCATGGCGGCGAACCGCTCGTCGCCCTGCATGCTCACGCCGTGCTGGCGCAGCGCCGCGCAGAGCGCGGGCACGAACCGCGCGGCGATGGCCGCGTGCACCAGGACCGTCTCGACGCTGTGCGACTGCGCCGCGAACTCGATCTTCGAGTCGAGCACGACCTGGATGGCCCGCCCGGCATCGGCGGTGGCATCGACGTAGATGTGGCAGTTCCCGATGCCGATCTGCAGGACGGGCACGTTCGCCTCGGCGAGCACCTGGTTGGGCATGCCGCGCGCCATCAGCGGGACGATCAGGTCGACCTCCCCGCGTGAGGTGGCAAGGTGGCGGAGGTAGGCCCGGTTCTTGGGCGGCAGCAGCTGGACCGAGTCAGGTGGCACGCTCTCGGTGGCCAGCGCGCCCTGGACGATCCGCACCAGCGCGGCGTCGGTCCGGGGCGCGAGGCCGCCGGCGTTGTGCAGCAGCAGCGCGTTGCCGGTCTTCAGCAGCAGGCCCGCCGCCTGGACCACGAACGCCGGCTGGCTCTCGAAGACCACGGCGACGACACCGATCGGCACCCGGACCTGGCGCAGCTCCACCCCGCCGCGCTGCCGGCTGCCCCGGACCGTCTCGCCGACCGGGTCCGGCAGTGCGGCGATCGTGTGCAGGCCGTAGGCGAGCGACTCGACTCGCTCCTCGCTCAACGTCAGCCGGTCGACCGCCTCGTCATCGACACCGGCCCGCCTTGCTTCGTGGATGTCGGCGGAGTTCGCCTCGAGAATCTCGTCGTAGCGATGGATCAGAGACTCCGCGAGCACCACGAGCGCCTTGTCCTTCGCGGAACGATCCAGCACCCGAAGCTCGACGACCGCCGCCCGCGCGCGAGCGGTCGCGTCGTGTACCTCGTTGTAGGCCTGAGCCTGCAAGCGTGGAGTCCAGGACGACGGCATCTCGTGATTATAAGGAATAACGAGATCTCGATTTACCACCCTTTGGGGTGCAGTCTGCCAGTGCGCTCTGTGACTTGCCCACGTTAAGGGCCGTCAGACCTTTGTTGATCGAATCGAGTTTGCGCTGGTAGTGGGGATTGCGAAACATCGCGGAGCTGAACCGTTACAGTAACGCACCGTCACACCACCGGGGTGAGCAGCCCTCTGCACGAGGCCTAAGTTTCATCACTATTGAGTAGTGTAACGGCAGTTGGACGGTCGCGCTGCCGCCGTTCGGTGTACGTCGGCCGCTCCTGGTCGCCAACGTCCGGCCGCGCGAGCGGTGGCCGGACGTACGGTGTGCGCATTAGATTGCCGGGCATGGCGATCGATCCGATTTTGCAGCAAGTCTTGGCGGCGGTGCCCTTCCCGCGCATCGCGGACCTCGGCCCGCAGGGCACCAGAGACGCGATCCGACAGGCGCTGGCCGCGCTGCCCCCGCCCGCTCCGCTGCCGAGAGTGGAGGACCGGAAGATCATCGACGACATCCCGGTCCGGATCTACTGGCCGGTGGCCGAGCCGGAGGACCTGCCGGTCGTGGTGTTCTACCACGGCGGCGGCTTCGTGGTCGGCGACCTGGACAGCCACGACGGCCTGGCCAGGGCAATCGTGACCGGGGTCGGTGCCGTGGTGGTCGCGGTGGACTACCGGCTGGCGCCGGAGGCCCCGTTCCCCGCCGCGGTGGACGATGCGTTCGCCGCGCTGAGGTGGGTGGCGCAGAACGCGGCCGAGCTGGGTGTCGACCCGGCCCGGCTCGCGGTGGCCGGCGACTCGGCGGGCGGTAACCTCTCCGCCGTGGTGGCCCAGCTGGCCAGGGACGCCGGCGGCCCCCCGATCAAGTTCCAGCTGCTGTGGTATCCGGCGACCACGATGGACATGACGCTGCCGTCGGTGGTGGAGAACGCCGAGGCGCCGGTGCTCAGCGTGGGGGACATGGAGACGTTCCTGGGGTTCTACGCGGGTTCGCCCGGCCCGGAGCCGGTGCCGGCCACCCTCGCGCCGGCCAACGCGGAGAATCTCGAGGGCCTGCCGCCGGCATACATCGCCACCGCGCAGTACGACCCGTTGCGCGACGACGGCGCGCGCTACGCCGAGCTGCTGGACAAGGCCGGTGTGCCGGTGCGGCTGCACAACGCCGAGACGCTGGTGCACGGCTACACCATGTTCGCCGGCATGGTCCCGGCCGCGTCGGAGGCGCTCAACCAGGCCCTCGCCGCGCTCAAGGAGGCGCTGTAGCGTCGAATTAGTGCACTGCGGGGGCGGCTGGTGCCAATGGTGCACCAGTCGCCCTCGCGTGTCCGAGCTGGCAGGAAGTTTGTTAGGCTGGCTATTGAGTTCCAGAAGGCGCTTATGATAAATCCTGAAGGTGCCCTCAGCTACAGCGTCCTCGACACGGTCCTCGGCGGGATCCGAGGCGGCGGCGTCGACCAAGTGGCTGGCGCCGCTGATGGTGTTGATCGCGGGTAGCTTCCTGCCCCCGATGGACAGCGCCATCGTGAACGTGCCGATCCCGCACATCCAGAAGGACCTCGGCGGCGGCGTCGACGATGTCGCCTGGATCAGCACCGCGTACTCGCTGGGCCTTGCGGTGTTCGTCCCGCTCAGCAACTGGTTGACCGACAAGTTCGGGCTGACCCGGGTGCACCGGGCCGCGCTGATCGGCTTCCTGATCGGCTCCGGGCTGTGCGGGCTGGCCTGGGACCTGAACAGCCTGATCGCGTTCCGGGTGCTGACCGCGATCCCGGGCAGCCTCGTGCCGGTCGTCACCATCGCGATGATCTACCGGATCGTGCCGGCGCGGAACATCGGCTCCGCGATGGGGCTATACGGGCTCGGCGTGATCGTCGCGCCCAGCATGGGCCCGACGCTGGGCGGGCTGATCGTGCAGGACCTGAGCTGGCGGTGGATCTTCCTGTTCAAGGAGCCGATCGGGGTGGCCGCTGTGGTCGCCGGGCTGTTCCTGATCCCGAAGCTTGACGGCATCGGCAAGCCCGGCAAGTTCGACAAGTGGGGCTACCTGACCTTCGCCTACGGGCTGTCCGCGCTCATCGTGGTGTCCGCGAAGGGGCAGAAGTGGCACTGGGACTCGTACCTGGTGATGATCCTGGCCACCAGCGCGGTGCTGTCGCTCGCACTGTTCGCGGTCATCGAGAACGAGGTGGCCAACCCGCTGATCGACCTGCGGATCTTCCGATGCTGGCCGTTCGTCAACTCGCTGCTGCTGATCGGCCTGCTGCTGATCATGCTGTTCGGCGTGGCGTACTACATCCCGCAGTTCATGCAGAACGTGCAGGGCCTCGACGCGCACAACGCCGGAATGGTGCTGCTCCCGCTGGGGCTGCTGATGGTGGTCGCGGTGCCGATAGCCGGGCGGCTCTACGACCGGATCGGGCCGCGCTGGGTGGCGCTTGCCGGGATGCTCGGCTCCATCGTCGGATTGTCGCTGCTGGCCGGCGGCATCGGCCCGGACATGACCAGGACGCAGGCCGCCGTCTGGGTGATGATTGCCATGATGGGCGGCGCGCTGGGCATGATGCCGATCATGACGAACGGGCTGAGCTGGCTGCCGCCGCACCTGGTCGGCTACGGCGGCGCGATGAACAACGTCATGCAGCGGGCGGCCTCCGCGCTCGGTGTCGCGGTGGTCGGCGTCATCGTCAGCCGGTCCGGCGCGCAGCTGGCCGCCGACATGGGCGCGATGCAGAACACCTCGACGCTGCCCCAGCTGCGGGACGCCGACCAGAGCGCGCTGCTCAGCGTCTACACCAAGAGCCAGAACCAGGTGCAGGCCATGGCGGACGGCGACGCGTTCGTCATCACCACGTGGCTGGCCGTGCTGGCCGCGCTGCTGGTGCTGATGCTCAAGAAGCCGCCGCTGCGCACCCCGCGGCCCGTACCCATCGGGGACGACTCCCCGGTGGGCGCCTGATCAGCTCCCGTCCAGGGTGCGGGCGGCCATTGTGACGGTGTCTTGGCCGCGGATGTCGCGTGACGAGCTGCCGATCAGGACGCGGTAGTCACCCGGGGTGATCTTCCAGGTGTGCTCGCCGGTGTCCCAGTGGGCGAATGCCCTGGCGTCGAGGTCCATGGTCACCGTCGAGCTCTGGCCGGGTTGCGGGAACACCGTGCGGAACCCCTTGAGTTGTTTGGGTGGTTCGTGCGCGGACGGGGGTTGGTCGATGTAGACCTGGGCCACTTCGGCGCCGGCGCGGTGGCCGGTGTTGGTCACGGTGACGCTGACCCGCGCGCCGTCGCCCGAGCCGCTCACCCGAACGTCTGAGTAGCCGAAGCTGGTGTAGGACAGGCCGAAACCGAAGGGGAACAGCGGCTCGATGTCCCGCGCGTCGAACCAGCGGTAGCCGACGTTCAGGCCCTCTGAGTAGGTGGTGTGCCCTTTCACCCCGGGGTACTGGGCCGGGGTGGTGGCGGGCAGATCCCGCTCGGACACGGGGAAGGTCTGCGGGAGCTTGCCGGCAGGGTTGACGTCGCCGAACAGCACAGCGGCCGCGGCATTGCCGTCCTGCTGGCCGGGGGTACCAGGCCTCCACAACCGCCTTGACCTGGTTCAGCCACGGCATGAGCACCGGGCCACCGGTGTTGAGCACCACGACGGTGTTCGGGTTGGCTTTGGCCACCGCACTGATCAGGGTGTCCTGGCTGATCGGCAAGGACGCGCAGATGGTTGCCTCACAGAAGCGGTAGTTCAGGCCGAGGTTGGGTCGATCGGAGCCTTCTGTTTCGGTGTCGTTGGCGTAGACGACCGCCACGTCGGCGGCTTTCGCGGCGGCAACGGCGTCGAGCAGCAGGGTGCCGTCGGCGTAGGTCACCGAGTTGTGGTCGGCGGCTGCCCGCTGGGTGATGGCGTGCTGCGGGGTGACTGGGATGGCGGTCACATGCGAGCTGCCGCCGCCCCCATAGGGTGCGGCGCCGCCCAGCACCGCGCCGGACAGGCCCGCCCCGATGCCGGCGGCCTGGCCGATCAGGGCGATCTTCTTTCCGTTACCGGCCAGCGGCAGCGCCTGGTCGGTGTTCTTCAACAGCACGGTGCTCTGCTCAGCGACGCTGCGGGCCAGCGCCGTGTGGGCTGGCGTACGAACCCTCGCGAGAATCCCTTGTGGCTGCGGCGCGGGCCGGTGCTCGAACAGGCCGAGGGTGAACATCTGCCGCACGATGCGGGTCACCATGTCGTCCAGCCGCGGGATCGCCCGTTCATCGGTACCCGCGCAATGTTGATACCCCCGCCGAGGAACACGTTGATTCCCTTGCGCTGAGCTTCCGCGCCCAGCGCCGCGCCGAGGTTGCGCTGCAGCGCCGGGTCCCAGGTGGCTGCCTGGGCGATCGGCGCCGGGAACGCGGTGGTGCCACGTTGGGTGAGCCCGACGCCCGCGCCCGCGCCGTTGAGTACCAGCTCGGGCACACACAGCCGAGGAATGCCCGCGACATGCCCGTCGGCGCCGTAGTGGCCGCCGTCGACCGGCTCGGCGCCGTGCAGCATGCCGATCTTCTCGTCCAGCGTCATCGCACCGACCAGCTCGGCGGCACGCTCGTTCGCCGGTTTCGCCGCATCCGACCACGGACACCGCGCGGTGGCCGCGGCCGCACTGGGCGCGGCGAGTGCCACCAAGACGCCGAGCACGGCCGCCACTACCAGCACGAACCCACGCGACCGACACCGCAGCTGCCGCACATGGCACCGCCGGAACAAGGCAGCCAGCATGAGACCCCTCCCGACATTCGAGCCAGGGGTGACGTCAGCGATACGCGGGGAGCGGTGGCGGTGAAGTCAGCCCAGGTGAACGCTATAACACCGGGCGATCACGCGACTACTGGCAGGTAACACGCCTTGCACACAGTGCCGCCACCGGATGCGAAGCCGGCGTGGTTGACCAGGCGCGAGCACCTGCCTACAGGTTGATCATGCCGTGCAGCAGGCCGTGGAAGGCCTCCTGCAGGCCCTCGGACAGCGTCGGGTGCGCGTGCACGTTGCGGGCCAGCTCGTTCGCGGTCAGGTCCCACTTCTGCGCCAGGGTCAGCTCGGGCAGCAGCTCGGTGACCTCGGCGCCGATCAGGTGCCCGCCGAGCAGCTCGCCATACGTCTCGTCGCTGATCAGCTTGACGAACCCGGCCGGCTCGCCGAGGCCCTGCGCCTTGCCGTTCGCGGTGAAAGGGAACTGCGCGACCTTGATCTTCCAACCCTTCTCGTCGGCCAGCTCCCTGGCCTGCTCCTCGGTGTAGCCGAAGCTGGCCACCTGCGGGTTGCAGAACGTGGCGCGCGGCATCATGACATAGTCGAGCGCGGTAATCTCCACGGTCTCGGCTCCGGCGATGGTCTCGGCGGCGACCACGCCCTGCGCCTCGCCGACGTGCGCCAACATCAGCTTGGCGGTCACGTCGCCGATCGCGTAGACGTGCGGCACGTTGGTCCGCATCCGGTCGTCGATCTTGATGGCGCCGCGCTCGGTGAGCTCGACGCCGGTGTTCTCCAGCCCATAGCCCTCGACTCGGGGCGCGAAGCCGATGGCCTGGATGACCTTGTCGGCCTTCAGCTCCTGGGTTGCGCCGTCCTTGCCGGCCACCGTGACGGTGACCTCGCCGCCGCCGTCGTCGATTGCCTCCACCCGGGTGGAGGTCAGCACGTCGACGCCGTACTTGCGGAAGCGCTTGCCCAGCTCCTTGGACACGTCCGCGTCCTCCAGCGGGAGCAGCCGGTCCAGGAACTCCACGATGGTGACGTGCACGCCGTAGTTGACCAGCACGTAGGCGAACTCGACACCGATGGCGCCGGCGCCGGCGATGATCACGCTGCCCGGCAGCTCCCGGGTCAGGATCTGCTCCTCGTAGGTCACCACCCGCTCGGACAGCGAGGTGTTCGGCAGCAGCTTGGTATCCGCGCCGGTCGCGATGATGACGTCGTCGCAGGTGAGGGTCTCGGAGCCGCCGTCGGACAGTGCAACCTCGATGGTGTTCGCGTCGCGGAAGGTGCCCCGGCCGTCGAACTCGGTGATCTTGTTCTTCTTCATCAGGAAGTGCACGCCTTTGACCCGGCCGTCCGCCACCGTGCGGCTGCGGTCGAACGCGGCGCCGAAGTCGAAGGTCACGTCGCCGCGGATGCCGAAGGTCTTGGCCTCCTTGGTGACCAGGTGGGCCAGCTCGGCGTTGCGCAGCAGAGCCTTGGACGGGATGCAGCCCACGTTCAGGCATACCCCGCCCCAGTACTTCTGCTCCACGATGGCCACCTGGTGGCCGAGCTGTGCGGCGCGGATGGCGGCGACGTACCCGCCGGGCCCGGCACCGAGGACGACGAGGTCGAAATGCGGCATGGTTGCCAATCTAGTGTGCGGTCAGCGGGTGCCGCGCGGCTGTGCCGGCCGGGCCAGCCGGCCGTGGCGACGATCACGGCCCAGCCGGGCGCGAGGGCCGGGCGGCGGTCGCGGCTTCAGCCGGGTGCGTGGCCCGCCCTGGCCCTGGCGTAGTGCCGCGCCGCCTTGGCCCGGTTGCCGCAGGCGGCCATCGAGCACCAGCGGCGGCTGCGCTTGGGGCTGGTGTCGTAGAAGTACAGGACGCAGTCCGGGTGCGCGCAGTGCCGGATCCGGCTGGCGTCCTCGCGCAGCAGCGCGACGTAGTTGACCGCGGCCAGCCAGCCGGCCCGGTGCTGCGGGGCGTCCCAGGCGCTGGCCTCCGCTGGGCCGTCCGGAGCGACGGTCGGCCAGCTGTGGCCCCAGGCGAGGACCTCGTTGAGCGCCGCGCACGCCGACTCGGAGGCGGGATCATGCAGGTGTACTCGGATCGCGTCCCTCGCGGTGCGCAGTGCGAGCCGGACCGGCTCGGTGACCGGTTCTCCCGGTTCGACCAGCCTCGTCCCGGTAGCCGCTGCCTCGGTCAGCCATTGCTGGGTGCCTGCCAGGTCGGTCAGAAGGTCCACCGGTGCGCCCTGCTCCATCCACTGTGTGTTGAGCAGGTCCAGTCCGAGCGGTTCGCCGCTCAGCGGTCGTCGCGTGTGGGCCGTTGTCACCGCATTACTCTAACTTGTCAAACCGGCTTGAAAAGTTAGCAGTAACCGCTCATAGTCTATTTATAGGTTAGATAAGTCGATGGGGAGCTGGGCCATGTGCACCGAGGTAGCGCCGGGTGCCGGCCGGCGGCGGATGGCCGGCGGCGGGCGATGAGTTCGGTGTACCACCCCGGCGAGCTGGCGGCACAGGCCAAGGCCGGGGTGCGCGACGAGGCCGAGCGGCTGGGCGGCATCGTGCGCACCGCCGTCCCGCCGGCCGCCGCCGAGTTTCTGGCGCAGCAGCGGATACTGGTGCTGAGCGCCGACGACGCCGCCGGTTCTATGTGGGCGACCCTGCTCACCGGCCGCCCCGGCTTCCTGCGGGCGGAGTCGGGCACCGTGTGGGTCGACGCGCGGCCGGCGCCGTCGGACCCGTTGGCCGCGAGCCTTGCCGGGCACACCCAGGTCGGGGCGCTGGCCATCGACCCGGCCACCCGCCGCCGGATGCGGGTCAACGGCCCGGTCGACGCGGTCGAGTCCGGCCTGCGGATCACCGTCGAGCAGGCCTACCCGAACTGTCCGAAGTACATCCAGCGGCGCGAGCCGATCCGCGAGTCGGCGGTGCCGGCCCCTGTCGGGGCCGAGGAGCTGGCCGGCCTGGACGCCGCCGCGCTGCGGGTGATCCACACGGCGGACACCTTCTTCGTCGGTACCACCGCCGCCGACGGCCGGTGCGACGCCTCGCACCGCGGCGGCAACCCCGGGTTCGTGCACGTCGAGCCGGACGGCACGGTGAGCTGGCCGGACTACCCTGGCAACGCGATGATGATGACCTTGGGCAACCTGGAGCAGAACCCGGCGGCCGGGCTGCTGTTCTTCGAATGGGCCACCGGGACAACGTTGCAGCTCACCGGCAGGGCAGAGGTCGACTGGGCGGCACGGCAACGAGCCGTCCGCTACCGCGTCGAGCGGGCGTGGCGCACCGGGCTGGCCAGCCCGCTGCGCTGGGGCGCGCCGGAGTACTCCCGCTTCAACCCTGACTAGCCGTCGGCGCAGCGGCGCTGTCAAGTAGGCGTTCGCGATCGCACACGGTGTGCGCCGTTCGGCTCCGGGGCCGGGCTCCGCTGGTGTCCCCTGTAGCGCATGGCATGGGTGGGGTATCCGGGTCAGCGCAGCGTCGGCGCGGTGTCGCCGGCGCCCGGTGACCTGGCTCGGCGGGCCGTGTTGCTGGGTGGCGCGGTCACCGCGCTGGCTGTGCTGGTCGTGCTGGCGCTGACGCTGCTCGCCCCGGCGGGCAAGGCGGCGGTCGCCGCCGAGCAGCCCTCGACGCGATCCTTGGCGCTGCGCGGCGGTGCGCACCCCGCCGAGGAGTCCGACGGCGACCCGACCACCGACGAGTCCGACTCTGCTACCGGTGCCCCGGCCGGCGGCGGAGCGGCCAGCTCGTGGACGAGCGCCGACCCGGGTGGCCGGGCCCCGGCCCGGGGCGTGTCCGCCGGTGGTTCGGGTCCGGAGGGCTCATCGGTGCTGGCTGCTCCGTCGGCACCTGCCGGGTCCTCGGCATCCGGCGGCACCCCCGTCCTCGGCGGTGGTCCGGTGCTGGACTTCGCGCCGCCGTCCGATGTCGGCGGCTCGGGCAACGGCGGATCGGGCGGCGCCATTGTCGACGGGCCGACCAGCGGTGGGTCAGGGTCGGCAGGTGCTGGCAGTGACGGCCCGATTCGCGTTATCACCGGCCCTGACGTCGGTACCGCGCCGACCGGCATGCCGGTGGCGGCACCGGTCGAGGACGACCCGGCGAGCCCGGGGTGCAACCGCCAGTTCACCGACCCGGTCCAGTTCGAGTCGGCGTTGGCCAGCGCCGGTCCGGACGACGTCATCTGCATCAGCGGCGCGGCCGCGAAACCGGCCGCCACCAAGGCGGTCGCCTTCGCAAGGGCTCAGCTCGGGGTGCCCTACGTCTGGGCGGGCAACGGCAAGGCGGACGGCGGCTACGACTGCTCCGGTCTGACCACAGCCTCGTTCTCCGCCGCGGGCGTGCGCCTGCCGAGGACCGCGCAGGCGCAGTACAGCGCCGGCCCCCGGCTGCCGGCCAATGTCCCGCTACAGGCCGGTGACCTGGTGTTCTTCGGTACCGGCCCCCGGTCGGTCACGCACGTCGGCCTGGCTGTCTCACCGACCAAGATGATCAACGCACCGCAGACCGGCGAGGTGATCAAGGTGGCGCCGATCCGGCGGAAGGACTTCGTCGGAGCGACCCGGCCCGCGCCGCCGGCCATTCACGCACCGGCTACAGCCGTTGTGCACTGAACCCGCCCGCGATCCCTCTGGCGAACGCGAACGGACCATGCTCAACGGCCGCGGTCGGGTTGGGGTCCGGTTGAGAACTGCCTCGGTCGGGGGGTCGATCCATGGGCCGCGGTTGTGTGCCCGTCCGCGTTGTGTTCCGGGGACGGCTGGCGATGTGACCAGCTCATTTCGGGCCGGTGGGGAGCCGGAGCGTGCGGAGGCTTTCCACCGGAATCCGTCGGTGCGGCCCACGCTCGACCCGAGCGCCGACCGCCAGATCGGTTTTCGGTGCTGCCGTGCGGGTGAGGTGCCTCAACCGACCGGGCACGCCTGCTCGCCCAACTCGATGCCCGACCCCGCGACCGGTTCCCCCACACCGGGCTCAACCGGTTTCTGTGCATCCGCGACCGCACCTGCATCGCGCCCGGCTGCCGACGATCCGCCACCACCTGCCAGATCGACCACACCCACGACCACGCCGAGGATGGGCCCCACCCACCCGGGCCAACACCACGCCGCTGTGCCCGAGCCACCACCACCGCAAAACCGCCAGCGCCTGGAAACTGCGCCAAACCCGACCCGGGCGCCTTCGAATGGACCAGCCCCCTGGGCCGCATCTATCCGCACCCAAGCCGAACCACTCAACCCACCACCGGTATCACCAGGGTCACCGCCGCGTACCCGCCCGGCCAGCGACCCCGACCCGCCGCCGTTCCGACCGTGCCCTACCGCTGGCGATCACATCCCGCCTGCCGACCACCCGCACGGGCGCAACCGCGCTGCGTCGTGAGCAGGTGCCGGTCAGGGGAGCAGGTCGTCGATGGCGCGGTAGATGCGCTTCTCCGAGACGGGGTAGCGGGTCCCCAGGTTCTGGGCGAAGAAGCTCACCCGCAGCTCCTCGATCATCCAGCGGATCTCGGCCACCGGAGGCGAAACGGCGGGTAGCGGCGCACCGGGTGGCTGCGCGGCGAGCAGCTCCTCGTAGGCGGCCTCGACCTCGTGCACCCGGGCCATCCAGTCCCGGTCGCGGGCCGGCTCGCGGGCCAGCGTCTCGAGCCTGCGGGAGGTCGCGCGCAGGTAGCGAGTCACGTCGGCCAGCCGGGCCGTGCCGGTGGCCGCGACGAACCCGGGATAGACCAGCGCGGCCAGCCGGGCCCGCACGTCGGCCAGCGACGACTCGACCTCCGGCGCGCGCACCTCGGCCAGCCGGGCCCGTGCCTCGCTGGCCGCCGCCAGCACCGAAACCACCCCGGTCACCGTCTTGACCATGGCGCCGGTCAGCCCGCCGCGCATCGCCTCGATGAGCTTGGCGAACCCGTCCGCCGTCCAGGCCGGCCCGCCGGCCGCCGCCAGCACCGCGTCAGCCGCCGCGTCCTGGCAGTCCGCCAGCAACGTCTCCAGTGAGCCGTGCGGCCCCTGGCTCAATGCCAAGCTGTCCGAGTTGCTCAGTGTGCGGCGAACCTGGCGCACCGGAGAGGGCACGTCCAGCAGCAACAACCGGCGGGTACCTCGCCACATCGCGGCACGCTGTTGTTCGGGCGAGTCGAGCACCCGCACCGACACGGTGGCGCTGGACGAGTCGTCGACCAGCGCCGGGTACCCGACCACCTGGTAGCCGTGCCGGCTCTCCCGTACCTGTTTCGGCAGGTCACCGATGGTCCACGACCTCAGGCCAGCCTGCTGCAGCGAGGCGCCGGTGGACGAGGACACCGCGGCAGCGGTGCGGGCGTGCAACCGCACGCGCAGCTCGCCGAGGTCCTTGCCAGAGGCGACAACCTTGTTGCCGTCGGCTGTGTCGACCACCCGGAACGTGACCCTCAGGTGCTCGGGCACCCGGTCCCAGCGCCAGGCGTCCCTGGGCACGCTCACCCCGGCGATCTCCCGCAGCACCCTGCTCAGCTCATCGGTCAACGAGCCGTTCTCCGGCTGGACGCGGGCCAGCGCGGCGCGCACCGTGTCCGGCACCGGGACGAGGTTTCGTCGCAGGTCCTTGCGCAGCGACCGGATCAGCGCGGTGACCAACACCTCCCGGTGCCCCGGGATGCCCCAGCTGAACCGGTCCTCGCTCGCCGGGTCCAGCTGGTTGAGCATTGCGAGCGGGATGTCCACGCTCACCCCGTCGTCCGGCGCGCCCGGCTCGAACTCGTAGCGCAACGCCAACCGGGCCGGTTCGGACGCGCCGGGCGTGCTGGTGGACCAGAAGGACGGGTACTCGTTCTCCGACACCCCGCCGCCCTTGGTGAGCTTCTCCAGCGAGAGGTCCAGCAGCGCCGGGTCGTCGTGCCCGGCGGTCTTCCACCACCGGTCGAAGTGCCGGGCCGAGACGATCGTGTCCGGCAGCCGCTTGTCGTAGAAGTCGAACAGTGTCTGCTCGTCGATGCCGATGTCCCGGCGCCGCACCCGTTGCTCCCACTCCTCGACGGTGTCCAACAGCTCGCGGTTGCGGTGGAAGAAACTGTGCTGGGTCTGCCATTCGCCCTGCACCAGGGCGTGCCGGATGAACAGCTCGCGGCACAGCGGACGGTCGACCGAGGTGTAGGCGGTCAGCCGGTCCACCACGATCGGCACCCCGTAGAGCGTGACCCGTTCGCGGGCCATCACCGCGCCGCGCTTTGCCGACCAGTGCGGTTCGCTGAACGTGCTGCGCACCAGGTGGGTGGCCAGCGGCTCGATCCACTCCGGCTCGATCCGGCCTACCGTGCGGCCCCACAGCCGGGAGGTCTCCACCAGCTCGGCGGCCATCACCCAGCGCGGCGGCCGACGGAACAGCGCGGACCCGGGGAAGATCGCGAACGAGGCGCCCCGCGCGCCGGTGTAGCTGTTGCGCTGGCGCTGCTGAGCACGCCGGCGGTCCTGGTTCTGCTGGTGGTTGCCCTGGACGGGCGGCTCGGTCTGCAGCCCGATGTGCGACAGCAGCCCGGCCAGCAGCGACTGGTGCACCGCCTTCGGGTCGGTTGCGCGGTTGGTCGCGTTGTCGGTCGCGTTGTCGGTCGAGCCAGCCGGGCCGGTTTCGGTGACGGTGATGTCCAGCTCGCGCAGCACCCGGCGCAGCTGCCCGTGCAGGTCCTGCCATTCCCGGATGCGCAGGAAATGCAGGTACTCGTCCCGGCACATCCGGCGGAACTGGTTTCCGGTCAACTCGGCGCGCCGCTGGCCGAGATACCCCCACAGGTTCAACAGGCTGATGAAGTCCGAGCGCGGGTCGGCGAAGCGGGCGTGGCTGGCGTCCGCGGCCTGCTGGTTGTCGCTCGGCCGCTCCCGAGGATCCTGGATGGACATCCCGGCGACGATCACCAGCACGTCGGCGGCGCAGCCGTTGCGGCCCGCCTCCAGCAGCATCCGGCCGAACCGCGGATCCACCGGCAACCGGTCCAGCGAGCGGCCGATCTCGGTGATCTTGTTCGCCGCGGGGTCTCCGGTGACCGCGCCCAGCTCGTGCAACAGGTTGGCCCCGTCGGTGACCGCGCGCCGGTCCGGCGGGTCGACGAACGGGAAGTCGGCCACCTCTCCCAGCCCGAGCGAGATCATCCGCAGCATCACCGAGGCCAGGTTGGTGCGCAGGATCTCCGGGTCGGTGAACTCCGGGCGGGCGTCATAGTCGTCCTCGGCGTACAGCCGGATGCAGATGCCGTCGCTCGTGCGCCCGCACCGGCCGGCGCGCTGGTCGGCCGATGCCTGGGAGATCTTCTCGATGGGCAGCCGCTGCACCTTGGTGCGGTGGCTGTAGCGGGAGATCCGGGCGGTGCCGGTGTCCACCACGTACTTGATGCCCGGCACCGTCAGGCTGGTCTCCGCGACGTTGGTGGCCAGCACGATCCGTCGGGTGACACCGCGCCCATGTGCCGACCAGACGCGCTGCTGCTCGGCGGTGGACAGTCGGGCATACAACGGCAGCACCTCGGTGTCGCGCAGCGGGCCGCGCTGGCCATCGGCGGTGATCGCGCCGGCCAGCGTCTCCGCCGCATCCCGGATGTCCCGCTCGCCGGGCAGGAACACCAGCACATCCCCGGCACCCTCGACGGCCAGCTCGCGGCAGGCCGTCACGATCGCCTCGGTCTGGTCGAGCTCTTCCGCACCGGGGTCGTCCGGGTCCGCGAGCGGCCGGTAGCGCACCTCGACCGGATAGGTGCGGCCGGACACCTCGATGATCGGCGCGGGTACCAAGGTGCCGAAGTGCTCGGCGAAGCGTTGCGGGTCGATGGTGGCCGAGGTGATGATGAGCTTGAGGTCCGGCCGGTGGGGCAGCAGCCGTTTCAGGTAGCCGAGGATGAAGTCGATGTTCAGGCTGCGCTCGTGCGCCTCGTCGATGATCAGCGTGTCGTACTGGCGCAGCATCCGGTCCTGTCCCAGCTCGGCAAGCAGAATGCCGTCGGTCATCACCTTGATCCGGGTGTTGCGCGACACCTCATCGGTGAACCGGACCTTCCAGCCGACCACGTCGCCCAGCGTGCCGCCCAACTCGTCGGCGATGCGGCCGGCGATGGTGCGGGCCGCGATCCGTCTCGGCTGGGTGTGTCCGATCCTGCCGCCGCCCGGACCGCCGGCACCCCTGCCCAGTTCGAGACAGATCTTGGGCAGCTGGGTGGTCTTGCCGGAGCCGGTCTCCCCGGCCACGATGACCACCTGGTTGTGCCTGATCGCCTCGGCGAGGTCGTCGCGCCGAGCGGTGATCGGCAGCTCCGGCGGATAGCTGATGCGCATAGGTAACCCATGATCCCAGGCGAGGTGCCTCGACGGCCATGTGCTTTCCCCGACGCAACCGACGCAACCGACGCAAGTGATGTACATGATGCGCTATGATGCGCATCATGCGCACCACTGTGTCGATTTCTGATGAGCTGCTGGTTGCGGCCAAGCGGCTGGCCAGGGAGCGCGGCATGACGCTCGGGGCGCTGGTCGACGCGGCGTTGCGCCGAGAGCTCACCGGCAACCAGAGCAGCGATGTCGAACGACCGGTGATCCCGGTCTTCCGTGGCGGCACCGGTCCTCGACCGGGCATTGACCTGACGTCCAACCGCGCGCTGTACGAGGTGCTCGACGAGGGTCTGCCGCTCGAGCGCCGCCGCTGAGACGGTGTTCCTTCTCGATGTCAACGTGGTCCTTGCGGCGTTCCGCGCGGACCACCCGCAGCACCGGACCGTTCGTCCCTGGTTCGACGAACTCACGGCCGGCGACGAGCCGTTCACCGTGCCGAACACGGTGTGGGCGTCGTTTCTGCGGCTGGTCACCAATCGGCGCATCTTCGGGGTGCCGACGCCGAGGGATGACGCATTCGCGTTCATCGAGCTGGTCTGTATACATCCGAACCACCTGACCGCCGCTCCCGCGCGACGGCACCTCGGGCTCTTGCGGCGGCTCTGTGACGAGGCCGACGCGGTCGGTGACCTGGTCCCGGACGCGATGCTGGCGGCCATTGCCCTGGAGCACGGCTGCGAGGTAGCGACCCTGGACCGCGACTTCGCCCGATTCAGCTCAGTTCGCTACCGACTGCTCACGACTTAGCGGGCGGCTGCGTGCTACCGGCAGGTAATTCGGTGGACTAGGGTCCGGGTGTGCGCCAGCTCAGCAGCGTTGATGCCCAGTTCCTCGCTCTGGAGAATGCCCGTCAGTACGCGCACGTCGGCAGCTTGATGATCCTCGATCCGGCCACCGCACCGGGCGGCGAGCTCACCCTGGATGCGTTCCAGCGGCTCATCGGGCAGCGGCTGCCGCTGATCCCGCCGTTGCGCTGGCGGCTTACCGAGGTGCCGTTCGGCCTTGACTACGGCTACTGGTTCGACGATCCGGACTTCGACCTGGAGTTCCACGTCCGTGAACTGGCCCTGCCCGCGCCGGGCACCGACGCCATGCTCGCCGAGCAGGTCGGCCGGATCATCGGCCGCCCGCTGGACCGGGCCCGCCCTCTGTGGGAGATCTACCTGCTGCACGGGGTGCACGGCGACCGGATCGCGGTGCTCACCAAGATCCACCACGCGCTCATCGACGGAATGTCCGGCGCGGAGATCCTGGGTGCGCTGCTGGATCTCAGCCCGGAGATCCGCCTGGTCGAGCCGCCGGCGGACACTCGGCCGGACATCCCGCCCGGCACCGTGGAGATGCTCGGCCGAAGCGTGCTCGGGCTGGTCCGCTACCCGCTGCGGGTGGCTCGGTCGCTGCCCGGCGCGCTGCCGTACCTGGAGGAGGTCCGGGCGCTGGGTGCGCTGCCGGGGGTGCGTGCGCTTGGCCGGGTCTTCTCGTTGGCCCGGCGGGGGTTCGGCGTGGGCGCTCCGGCCGGCTTCGGTGGGCTGGAGGCGCCGCTCACCCCGTTCAGCCTGCCGGTGTCCGCGCACCGCCGTTTCGGCTTCGGCAGCTTGTCATTGAACGAGGTCAAGGCGGTGAAGAGGGCGCACGGTGTCACGGTCAACGACGTGGTCGTCTCGCTGTGCGCCGGCGCGGTGCGCCGTTGGCTGGTGGCGCACGGGGCGCTGCCGGACGGCCCGCTGGTGGCTCAGATCCCGATCTCGGTGCGTACCCCGGAGCAGGCCGGCACGTTCGGCAACCAGATCATGCTGATGACCGTGCCACTGCTCACCGATGTGGCCGACCCGCTCGCCCGGCTGCATGCGATGCACGACGCGCTCGGCGAGATGAAGGAGACCCAGCAGGCCATGCCGGCGCAGCTGCTCGCCGATGTCAACCTGTTCATCCCGCCGGCGCTGTTCTCCAGGGCGGCACGGCTGAGCTTCGCGCTGGCCACCAGCTGGGTCGGGCGGCCGATGTGGAACCTGGTGGTCTCCAATGTGCCGGGCCCGCAGTTCCCGCTGTACCTGGCCGGGGCGAAGGTGCAGGCCACCTACCCGGTGTCGGTGATCACCGACGGGATGGGCCTGAACATCACGGTGATGAGCTACGACGGCTCACTGGACGTGGGCATCGTGGCCGACCGCGACCAGGTGCCGGACGTCGACGTCCTGATCGACTACCTCCGCGCCGAGCTGGCCGAGCTACAGGGTCCGTGAGTGTTGCGGGCGGCTATAGCTAGCCATCATATGTTACCTACTTGTGGCCCTTGGGGATCACGAAAGTTGCCGCGCTGGTCAACGGCCTGCTGGTGTCCTCCCACAG
>DASYBQ010000011.1:0-2325 GCA_036500625.1 Pseudonocardia sp.
CACCTCGCTCAGCACCGCCAGGTCGATCCCGTCCGGGAACACCGCCGGGTCGGGCAGCTCGCGGTGGGTCACGCTCACCCCGGCCAGCCCGGCGGTCGCGGCCCGTGCGGCGGCGACCGCCGGTTCGGCGTAGTCACTGGCTTCGACCCGGTCGCAGCGCCGCGCCAGCTCCCGGGTGAGCTCGCCGAGCCCGCAGCCCGGTTCGGCGGCGTGCCGGTACCGGGCGCGGGGTAGGCAGGCCACGGTGACCGCGCGCTTGCGCCGCTCGTACCAGCTCGTCCTGGTCTGCCAGGGGTCACCGTGCTGGGTGTAGAGCTGCTCGAACCGCCGCGCCGGGGCGCTGTCGCGGCGCGGCACCCTGAAGTACAGCTCGCGATCGCCCTCGAAGTGGCTCAGCACCCGCGCGGGCAGGATCGGCGGGCCGCCACCGGGTGCCGGCTCGAGCTGGGAGGTGAAACAGGCCAGCGCGCGTCGCTTGCGATCCCGCTGCTGCTCGGTCAACACGTAGTGGCCGGCATGCGACCAGGGGATCGCGGGGTCGTCAGGGCCGGTGCGGGTCCACATCCAGATCGGGTAGTTCCAGCCGTGCACGCTCACCGGCGCGGCGGCGGCCGCCGCGCGCCCGGCGACGGCGTGGTCCGGGTGCGGGTCACCGGTCCAGGGCGCCAGGTAGGCGTCGGCGTCGCGCAGGTGTGGGCGCAGCAGTTCGGCCAGTTCCTCGGCGCGGCCCTGCTCGGTCAGCCCGGAGTCGGGTAGACCCAGCCAGTGCACCGCCACCGCGGCCATCCCGTGTATCCGCAGCGCCCGGTGCAGCTCGGCGCGCCGAGTGCGCCCCAGCTCGGCGCGCGCGGTGCGGCCCAGTTCGGGGAACGCTGCCTCGCCGTCGGTGGCCACCACCAGCTCGACCCGGCCACCGGCGGCGTGCACCGCCTGCATGAGCCCGGCGGCGGCGAGGCTCTCGTCGTCCGGGTGCGCGGCGATCACCAGCAGCCGGCGCAGTGCGCCGGGATCGATGGGCCGGACGGCCCGTTCGACCACCGCGTCCGCCCAGCTGATCGCGGAGGGCCGGTGCGTCGGGCGGGTCACGGCAGGTCCCGCAGAATGGCGGCGCCCAGGTCGGCGAGGTCGCGTTCGCCGTGATGTTGCCGCAGGTAGACGCCGAGGTCAGCCAGGCGGCGTTCCAGGCCGTCGCGTCTGCTCAGCCCACAGACGCCGACCAGCCGAGGTGTCACGTCCAGCACCGTGCGGCAGCATCGCTCGACGGCGGCCCGCGCGGTGCATACCGGTGTGCGGTGCGCCAGGCCCGGTTCGGCGTCGATCAGTGCGGCGGTGCGCACCAGCAGTGCGTCGGCCGCCGCGAGCGCGGCGTGCAGCTCACCGAGCTGGGCCCGCTGGTGTGGGTCCGGGTCGGTGTCGCGCAACACCGCGTGTACTTCGTCCAACACCCCCGCGGCGCCGCCGAGCCACACCGAGGCCACTCCGCCGCCGCCCCACCAGAAGCCGGGCCGATCGGTGTAGAAACCCGGCCCGCCGAGCCAGCGTTCGGGCGGCGCGGGCACCCCGTGGAACTCGACGTCGATGCTGTCGCTGGCCGCCATGCCAACGGCGTGCCAGGACTCGGGCACCCGCCGGATGCCCTCGGCGTCCAGCGGGAGGTCGACGATCCGCGAGCCGGACGGGCCGAGTGCCACCACCAGCGCCCGACCCAGCGTGCCCGCCCCGGAACAGAACCGCACGGTGCCGCTCAGCACCGCGGCATCGCCAGTGCCCACCAGGTGCGCCCCGGTGCCGCCGGAGCGCGCCGCCCAGACGCCGTACAGCGCGCCGCCCCTCGGTGTCCGACCGGCCTGCGCCACGATCGACACGGCATCGGTGTGCCCTTCGATCAGCCTGGCCAGCGGCAGGTCGCGCCGGCCCCATCCGGCCAACGCGGCCCAGCGCACCGCGGTGGCGCCCTCGCCGGGCAACGGCATCGCCAGCTCGCCACGCCGGTCAAGCTCGACCAGCAGGCGACCTGGCTCGGCAAGCGGACTACTCGGTCCGGTCTCGGGCGGCGCCGCGCTCAACAGCGAGGTCAGCGCCGGACGCGCGCGGTCGATGCCGCCGTCAGGTATCAGCATTGAGCGAGTCATCGGTGTCCTCCGGGCGAAACTCATCAGCTGGTCCGCGTGGCTTCGGACCCACCGCGACCAGGCGCGCGGCGCGCACCGAGGTCTCACCGAACCCACAGTTGCCGCGCGGGGCATACCCACCAAAACCGCAGTCACTCGGCACCTGCGCTGTGACAACACTCACCAGTCGCAACACAGCCACAATGAGTCGGTG
>DASYBQ010000012.1:0-75599 GCA_036500625.1 Pseudonocardia sp.
CTCGAACTCGGTGGTGAGCTGGAAGTGGTGCTACCCGCCGGCGACTACCGCGAACGCAAGGTGAAGCCGAGCAACGCGGCCGACTTCGACGAGCTGCTCGGCAAGGCCGACACCGTCACCACCATGCCGTTCGCGGAGTCCGACCGAGACGCCTACCTGGCCGCCAGCGAGCACATGCTGGCCACCGTGGACCGCATGGTCGCCGTGTGGGACGGCCAACCCTCCGACGGCAGAGGCGGCACCGGAGACGTGGCGGCCACCGCCCGCGAACGCGGCCTACCCCTCACCGTGACCTGGCCGGACGGCTCCAACCGAACCTGACCCGGCCAAGCTGTCGCCCCGGACCCAGCATGTCGATCATGAAGCACACTGTGGCGCTATAGTGTCTAACAATCACGTTCGGGACAGTTATCGCGGGTGAGGTCGATGAGCAACGAGTGGGCTCGCCAGCCATCGCAGCCAGCCGCGCTGCCCGACGACCACTTCACCAAGCCGTCCCCGGCGCGCATGTGGAACTACCTGCAGGGCGGCAAGGACAACTACTCGCTCGACCGGGCCGTCGGTGAGGCGATCGCCGCTGTGTATCCGGACATGTTCGAGCAGGCCGCGCAGTGCCGGCGGTTCCTGGCGCGCGCGGTGCTGGTGCTGGCTCGCGACCACGGTGTGCGCCAGTTCCTGGACATCGGTTGCGGACTGCCCGCACCGGAGCATCTGTCCAACGTGCACGACGTCGCGCAGGACGTGCACCCGGACGCGCGGACCGTATATGTGGACAACGACAAGGTGGTGCTCGCGCACGCCCGAGCCCTGCTCACCCCGAAGACCGACGCCGGTGTGTGCGCCTACCTCGACGCCGATATCCGCGACGTCGAGTCCATCCTGGTCGCGGCGGCCGAGACGTTGGACCTCGCCCGTCCGGTCGCATTCAGCATGCTCGGCGTTCTCGCCACGCTGCCACTCGATGAGGCAATCTCGATTGTCGCCACAGCAATGAATGCCGTACCTACTGGCAGTTTTGTGGTGTTCGACGACGGGGTGGCCGGCGGCGCGCTCAGCGAAGGCGAGCTGAAGGCCCGCGAGATCGGGATGTACGACTACAACGTACGCACTCCCGAGCAGATGGCCCGATACTTCAGTGGCCTGGAGCTGGTCGAGCCCGGGTTGGTTCCAGTCCATCGATGGCGGCCGGACCTGGCCGAGGTCGGCACGCTCCGCCCGGTCGAGGCGTACGGCGCGGTGGGCCGCAAACCATGACAGTGTCGATCATTGTTGCGCGCCGTGGCGCTATGGTTCCCGACAGCTACTTCTGGACAATTGTCGCGGGTGAGGTCGATGAACAACGAATGGGCTCGCCGCGCACCGCAAGAGGCCGCGCTGCCCGCCGACTACTTCACCAGGCCGTCCCCGGCACGCACCTGGAACTATCTGCAGGGCGGCAAGGACAACTACGCCCTGGACCGGCACGCCGCCGAGGTGATGGCCGCCAACTACCCGGGCATGTTCCACATGGCCGAGCAGGCGCGCCACTTCCTCACCAGGGCGGTACGCCACGTGGCCACCGAGGGCGGTGTGCACCAGTTCCTCGACCTTGGCTGCGGGTTGCCCGCGCCGCCGAACCTTTCGAACCTGCACGAGGTCGCCCAAGCCGTGCACCCGGACGCCCGGGTGGTCTATGTGGACAACGACAAGGTCGTGCTCGCGCATGCCCGCGCGTTGCTCACCCCGGTGACCGAGCAGGGGGTGTGCGCCTACCTGGACGCCGACGTCCGGGACATCGAGCACATCCTCACCGAGGCGTCCGACACGTTGGACTTCCGGCACCCGGTGTCGGTCAGCATGCTCGGGGTGCTCGGCGCGGTGCCCTTCGACGAGGCGCTGCGTATCACCGCCTCGGTGCGCGAGGCCGTCCCATCCGGCAGCTACCTCCTCTTCGACGACGGCCTCGACGCCGGCGAGGCACGCCGCGCGGGCCTGAAGCAGTACCTGGGCACCGGGATCGGCTACTACGACATTCGTACTCCGGAGCAGATGGCACGTTTTTTCGCGGGTTTCGAGATGGTCGAGCCAGGGTTGGTTCCGGTCACCCAGTGGCGGCCCGCGCCCGTCGGGGCGAACGCGGCCCGGCCCGTCGAGCAGTACGGCGCGGTGGCTCGCAAACCCTGACCGGCCCTTTCGCTACCCGGGAGAGAGTCTCGATGAAACAGGTCGGTGCGGCGATGGCCGCCGCGTTGCTCGCCGCCGGGCTGGTCGCGTGCTCCGGGCCGCCAGCGCCGCCGGTGCCGGGAGCCGGCGCGCTGCCCCCGGCCACCGGTGCGCAACGGCTGGCCGGGGTGTGCCCGGCCACCGTGGTGTTCCAGGAGGGCTGGGAGCCACAGGCCGAGCAGGCCGCCCGCTACCAGCTGCTCGCGGGCGGCTACACCATCGACGCCGCGCACAAGCAGGTCAGCGGGCCGTTGGTCGCCGGCGGCCGGGACACCGGGGTGCGGGTCGAGATCCGGGCCGGTGGGCCGGCCGTCGCCTTCGCCAGCACCCAGGCACGGATGTACCTTGACAAATCGATCATGCTCGGCGAGGTGCCCACCGACCGCGCGATCGCCACCTCCGCGGACCAGCCGGTCATCTCGGTGGTGTCCACCCTGGTCAAAAGTCCACAGATGCTGATGTGGGACCCGGTGCACCACCCTGACTGGCGCGGCGCGGCCGACATCGGCGCCTCCGGGGCCAAGGTGGTGGTCGCCAGGGACAACACCTTCATGCCGCTGTTGACCGCCAAGGGCTTGATCAAGCCCGCCCAGGTCGACTCCGGCTACACCGGTGCACCGACCCGGTTCGTCACCGACCCGACGATCGCCCAACAGGGCTACGCCACCGCGGACCCGTACATCTACCAGCACGAGGTGCCGGCCTGGGGCAAACCGGTTCGCTACCAGCTGCTCGCGGACCTGGGGTACTCGGTCTACCCCGGTGCGCTGTCCGTGCGATCCGGCGACCTGGCGGCGCTCGCCCCCTGCCTGCGTCGACTGGTGCCGATCCTGCAACAGGCCCAGCTGGACTACCTGCGCGAACCCGGGCCGGCCAACCACGTCATCGTGGACGCCGCGACCCGCTACAACGACGGTTGGACCTACTCCACCGGGGTGGCGGACTACGCGACCGGCACAATGCGACGGCTCGGGATCGTCGCCGACGACAGCAGCGGCGCACTCGGCGGGCAGGACCCGGCCAGGGTGCAATCCACCATCGACACCCTCGGCCCCACCCTGGCCGGCTCCGGCGCGAACGTGAAACCCGGCCTGAAGGCCGCCGACATCGCCACCAACCAGTTCATCGACCCGTCGATCAAGCTCCGGTAGCCGGCGGAGCGACTAGACTCCGTGGGCGTGTCACAGCCTCGCGCCGCCATCGCGGCAGTACTCGACGACGTCATGACCCGGGCCCGCGCCGATCTGGAGGCGTTGGTCCGGATCCCCAGCATCTGGGCCGATCCGGCGCACCGCGAGGACACCCACCGCAGCGCCGCCGCCGTCGCCGAACTGGCCAGGGCCGAAGGCGCGGCCAGCGTGGACGTGGTGTCCGCCGGCGGCGGGCCCGCGGTGCTGGCGCACTGGCCGGCGCCGGAAGGCGCGCCGACCGTGCTGCTCTATGCGCACCATGACGTGCAGCCAACCGGCGGCGATGCGCTGTGGACCAGCCCGCCGTTCACCCCCACCGAACGGGACGGGCGGCTCTACGGACGCGGCGCGGCGGACGACAAGGCCGGCGTGCTGACCCACCTCTCGGTGCTGCGCGCGCTGCGGTCGTTGGACAGCGGCCTGCCGGTCGGGGTGACGCTGTTCATCGAGGGTGAGGAGGAGTCCGGCAGCCCGACGCTGACCGCGTTGCTCGCCGAGCACCGGGACCGGCTGGACGCGGACGTGATCATCATCGCCGACTCCGGCAACCCGGCCACCGACGTGCCGGCGCTGACCACCAGCCTGCGCGGCCTCGTCGACTGCACCGTCGAGCTGAGAATGCTGCAACGCCCGGCGCACTCCGGGGTGTACGGCGGACCGCTGGGTGACGCGCTCACCGCGCTGTGCCGGCTGCTGGCCACGCTGCACGACGACAAGGGCCGGGTGGCGGTGCCGGGGCTGGTGCACAACAGCTCGGAAGCCCCGGACCTTGACGAGGCCACCTTCCGCTCGGACGCCGCGGTGCTCGACGGGGTGCAGCTGCTGGGCACCGGCACGCTGGTGGAACGGCTGTGGCAGCAGCCAGCGGTGGCAGTGCTTGGCATCGACGCGCCGAAGGTGTCCGAGGCGGCGAACGTGCTGCTGCCCTCGGCCCGCGCGGCGGTGAGCCTGCGGTTGGCTCCCGGCCAGGACCCGGAGGTGGCGCGGCGCGCGCTCACCGAGCACCTGACCGGGCACGCGCCGTGGGGCGCGACGGTGTCGGTGACCCCTGGCGCGGCGGCCGCGCCGTTCGAGCTGGAGGCGGTCGGCACGGTGTACGACGTGGCGCGCCGGACCTTCGGCGAGGCCTACGGCAACGCGGCGGTCGAGGTCGGCATCGGCGGCTCGATCCCGTTCATCGCCGAGTTCGCCAGAGCCTTCCCCGGTGCCTCGGTGCTGGTCACCGGTGTCGGCGACCCGGCGAGCCGCTGGCACGGCATCGACGAGAGCCTGCACCTGGGCATGTTCGGGTGCGCGGTGCTTGCCGAAGCGCTGTTGCTTGCCGAGCTGGGTGCCGGCAACCAGTAGGTCAGGCTGACTCGCGGCGCGCGGCCTCGGCGCGTTCGCCCAGCGCCGCGAGCACCGCCTGGTCGTAGCTCATCGGCTCGAAAGGAATCAGCTCCCGGATCGCGGGATCGCGCACCACGACCTCGTTGGCCATGGAGTCCACCAGGGAACGCCCGGTGGCCACATCGACGTCGGTGATCAACCGCAGCCACTTCGACGACAGTCCCGGCGACAGCAGCGGTACCGACCTGATGAACAGGTGTCGCCCCTCGATCGCGGCGACCCGCCGCATCATCTCCACGTATTCCAGCACGTCCGGCCCGCCCACCTCCAGGACGCGGCCCGCCGTGTCCGGCTCCCGCAGCACCCCGACCAGGTACCGGACCACGTCGGCAACCGCGATCGGCTGTGTCCGGGTGTGCACCCAGCGGGGGGTGACCATCACCGGCAGCCGCTCCACGAGCTGGCGGGTCATCTCCCAGGAGATGCCGCCGCGCCCGACGATGATCCCGGCACGCAGCGTCGTGACCGGCACACCCCCGGCGGCCAGCAACTTCTCCACCTGGCGCCGGCTGCGCAGGTGCGCGGACAGGTCGTCACCGTCCTCGCCAAGACCGCCGAGGTACACGATCCGGCGCACCCCCGCTTCGGCGGCGGCACGGGCGAAAGACCGCGCGGCGTCGGCGTCGCGTTGCTCGAAGTCGTCGTCGCCCAGCGAGTGGACCAGGTAGTAGACCGCCTCGCAGCCGGCGAGCGCGCCAACCAGCTCGCGCGCATCGTGCACGTCACCGAACACCGGATCACCGGCACCGGCGTACGACTCGGGATGCCGCGTCATCGCCCGGACGGTGTGCCCCGCGCTCGCCAGCTCGGGGCACAGTCGCTTACCGATGAACCCGGACGCGCCGGCAACCAGCACCTTCATCACACAACCCCGCCCTCTCCGGGAGCACCGCGGGTGCTCGTCCCGATGCCGCTCGCGCGGACCACCCAGCTGGACTCGATGAAGTGTCAAGTACCCAGACCCGCCGCGGTTAAGCAGCGGGGTGCCCAGTGCCACATCGTTCCGGCGGGCCTCAGGCCGGGGTGCTGGCCCGAAGCCACACCGTGGTGTCGGCGGGGACTCGGCCGTCCGGTGTCAGTGCGCCGCTGGCCAGCAGGATCGTGGCGCCATCCGGCGGCGGTGTCGGCTCGGCCGTGACGTTGCTGAGGCAGCTGAAGTCCCGGCCCCGGCGGAAGTGGAGCACGCCCTCCGGCCCCGGTTGCCACTCCAGCGCGGTGCCCGTGCCGATCTCCCGCCGCAGCCGCAGTGCCTCCCGGTAGAAAGCCAGCATCGAGTCGGGCCTTGCCAACTGCGCCTCGACGGTGTACTCCCGCCAGTGCGCCGGCTGCGGCAGCCACGGCGGCGCGGCCGCGCCTGCCGGGCTGAAGCCGAACGGCGGTTCGTCGCCGGCCCAGGGCAGCGGCACCCGGCAACCGTCCCGGCCCCGCTGGGAGTGACCGGAGCGCGCCCAGATCGGGTCGTCCAGCACCGCCTCGGGCAGGTCCTCCACCTCGGCAAGGCCAAGCTCCTCGCCCTGGTAGAGGTAGCAACCGCCGGGCAGCGCGAGCATCAACAGGGTGGCCGCCCTGGCCCGGCGCTCGCCCAGCGCCAGGTCCGCCGGCATGCCGTGCAGGTCGTCGAGCGAGTGCGCCGGCCGGGGCCGCTGCGCCCTGGCGTAGCGCGACACGTGCCGGGCCACGTCGTGGTTGGACAGCACCCAGGTCGGCGGCGCACCCACCTCGGCGTGCGCGGCCACCGTGGTGGTGATCACCTCGCGCAGCTGGTCGGCCAGCCACGGCGCGCACAGGTAGTCGAAGTTGAACGCGGTGTGCAGCTCGTCGCGCCGCAGGTAGCGGATCAGCCGCTCCGGCCGGTCCACCCACGCCTCCGCGACGAACACCCTCGGGTCGGGGTAGGAGTCGGCCACCGTGCGCCAGGCGCGGTACACCTCGTGCACCTCGTCGCGGTCCCAGAACGGGTGTTCCCCTTCGCGGGCCCGGACCGTGCCCAACAGCCCGGGGCCGTCGTCCGCATCCCGAGGCAGGCCGAGGTCCGGCAGGCCGGCGGCCTTCGCCAGCCCGTGCGCGACGTCGATCCGGAAGCCGTCCACCCCCCGGTCGAACCAGAACCGCAGGGTCTGCTCGAACTCGGCGTGCACCTCGGGGTTGGTCCAGTCCAGGTCGGGCTGTTCGGGGGCGAACAGGTGCAGGTACCACTCACCGTCGCGCAGCCGGGTCCAGGCCGGGCCGCCGAACACGCTCGGCCAGTCGTTCGGCGGCAGTTCGCCGCCCTCGCCCCGGCCGGTCCGGAACAGGTACCGCCGCCGGGCCGGCGAGCCCTGGCCCGCCGCGAGTGCCTCGGTGAACCAACGGTGCCGGTCCGAGGTGTGGTTCGGCACGATGTCCAGTATCACCCGCAGTCCCAGCGCGTGCGCCTCCCGCAGCAGCGCCTCGGCACCGGCCAGGTCGCCGAAGCGGGGCTCGATGTCCCGGTAGTCGGACACGTCGTAGCCGGCGTCGGCCATCGGTGAGGGATACCAGGGGCTGATCCAGATGGCGTCCACGCCCAGCTCGGCGACGTGCGACAGCCGGGCCCGGATGCCGTCAATGTCGCCCAGCCCGTCGCCGTTGCCGTCGGCGAAGCTGCGCGGGTAGATCTGGTAGATCACCGCATGGCGCCACCAGTGCGGGTCGGCGCCGGCCGCCTCGGCGGTGTCCGGTACCCCAGCGGTGCGATCGGCCATGTATGCGGTTCCCCCCACCGGTCGACTGGCCTGAACCGTTCAAGTGTAGCGAGCCGCAATCCCCGGGCAGCCGACTGGCGAGCGGCCCGCGCCGCTCGCCAGTCGGGTGGTATCGGTGTTACCGGCCGACGCGCACCAGCTCGCGCAGGGCCGCGCTGCGCAGGTAAAGCCCGCCCCAGAGCAGCACAGCCAGGTAGACCGGGAACAGTTGGAAGCCCAGCAGCGGCATGTCCAACCGCAGGTTGGCGCAGACCGCGCCGCCGAGGTATCCGGTGATCACCAGCGCGCCCAGCGCGGCGGTGCGCGGAATCGTGTACAGGACCACGCCGAACAGCAGCAGCGCACCCATCACCTGGACGCTGTGGTCCGGGAAGCCCATCTGCACCGTGCCCCGCACGACGGCCGGCACCCGCAGCAACTTGGCGACCGAGTCGAACAGCAGGAACAGCCCGGCCAGCACACTGAGCACCACCCCGGTGCGCGCGGCGGACCGGCGCTCGAACCACGAGCTGGACGTTGCGGTGGTGGCGGCGGTCTCGTTGTTGGCGATGGCGGTCATCGGATCGGTCCTTCCGGAAGGGCTGGCCGCCGGAGGATTTCCGGCGCTCGACCATGCGTCGAACTACCCACGGATAGACCGACAACCGCGGCAAAACTCATCGAAGAGCCTCACTCAACTGACCCGAGGCGCTCCTGCCCGAGACACCCGCCCCGCGCGCTAGTGTCCGCGGATGCGGTGGGACCGGGCCGAGCGGCCCCCGGCCTGGCAGTGGGCGCTGGTCACCGGAGCGTCCAGCGGGATCGGAAAGGCCATCGCCGAGCGGCTGGCCACCGGCTGGGTGAACGTGGTCCTCGTGGCGCGGCGGGCCGCTGACCGCGGACCGGCACCCGATCGAACTGCTGGTCAACTGCGCGTGCGGCGGGTTGGCCGGCCCGCTACTCGCGCACCCGGTGCAGGAGCGGCACTACGAGGCGGAGCTGAACTGCGTCAGCGTGCTGCGGTCGAGCCACGCCGCCGCGGCCGCGATGGTGGCGCGCGGGCGGGGCACCATCCTCAACGTGGCCTCCGAGCTCGGGTTCTTTCCGTTCCCGGGCGCCGCCGTGTACAGCGCGGGCAAGGCCTTCGTGCTCAACTTCAGCGCCACGCTGCGCCACGAGTTGCGCGGCACCGGTGTCGGCGTCACGAGTACTGTCACCCCGGCCCAACCCGCACCGAAGGCGCCGGTCGGGCCGGGGTGAGCATGGCCGGGCTACCCCGCTGGCTGCTCGCCGAGCCGGACCGGGTCGTTGCGGCGGCACTGGCCGTGGCACACGCGGGCACGGCACTCGAACAGGTCACCGGGTGGAACTCGGCCATGACGGCGGAGCGCCACGTGCCGGACCGGCTCCTTCAACCGCTGCTCGACCGCGTCTTCCGGCGGTTTACCCAACTGCGCTGAACACCGATCATTGACACCGTGACCGCGTGACGGCCCGACATGCCCCAAGGTGTCACAGGCGCCACGGTTTCTTAACGACTCGGCGAGAAGTAGTCTTGTAGCATAGTTGTCGACCATTTTGCCTGTCGGACTTTTCCACGCGGACCAAACTCGCTGAACCACGGTTTGATGTCGAGGACAGGTGTTCCGTCGACCGCATCGAGGTCTTCAACTAAGAGATCAAGTCCGTTCACTTCGATCAATTTGCATCGCGAAACCCCGAGCCAGTTGATTCGACGCATGTTCCGATGGCCAAAGATTCCAACCTCTGGCCAGTCGGGGTTATTGCGTGGACGTCGCGCCCCAAGATGGAGGTCACTTGGGTCCGTTAGATGGAATCGAAACACTATCTCCAGGTGAGAGAAATCTTCCAACCCCGCGGTGGAATCTACGTTGAAGCGATCACCGTCTATTCGGATGATTGAACGCGTACCACCCCAGTAGTCGTCCGTGGGATCTGCTCGGCCTCCAACCACGTATGCCACTGCATCAACCCCGAATGATTCGACCATACTAGCGTCGCTCCTAGAGAGTGAGTTACCATATTCAGGACGGCGATGAGTCGGCGAGATATGTTACGGCCATGTATTCCAATTCGCGCGCGACCGCGTCTTCCTTGCTGAGGGGTAGTAGCGTCGCCCGCATTTCCGAGACCACTCGCCTGGTCCGCCCGGAGCGCACACCCTGCATAGCATCGAGACACTTCGACCATACGGCACATGCTTCGTATATCTCGCCTTGACGAGCCTTTATGGCACCAAGGTACCCCAGTGTGACCGCATGGGTTCGGGTGAACTTCGATGCATCCCGCAGGTTTATGCTTCTCTGGAATTTCTCATCCGCCCCAGGTAAGTCTCCAAGGTCTCGCAATGTGCAAGCAGTTTCATGCGCAAGGCTTGCTTCAGAAAAGAAGAACACCCGATTCGGCTCAGGGGATTCAGGGCTCGCCTTCGACAGATCGCCTTCCGCTCGGAGCAGGACCGATGATGCCCTGCCACCTTCACCCCTTACAGCCAATGATCGGGCATGGATGACTCCCAGCAGCGCGCGTTCACGGGAACTCGCCCTGCTGTATCGGTCGCCCTCAACTGATGCGGTTGCCAGATCGTAAGCCTCAGCCGAAAAACCCAAATCTAGAGATTGATGAGCCATTGCGCGAAGTACATGGCCAATCAGGGGCGGATCGTTTGCCTCACTTGCCAATTTAACCGCGTGAGCGAAAAGATCTTTCGCCAATGCATGGTCGGAGTCGTCAAATGCCATCCAACCTGCTAGATAAGCAAGTTCACCGGCAGCGGACAGCATTTCACATCGGGTCCGCTCCGCCGCGTACACGCCGTTCAGTTGAGGAATGACGTCAGATTTCAGATACTCCATGACGGCGCTACGGCCGTGGCCCCCTCCTCTCCGTTGATCGGTGCGAGAAAACAACAAAGTCATCTCGCGGACGACCTCGACATCACCCGAACCGATCCGGCGACTCAGTGAGCGACTGCTAGTCCCCGTATGTGCCGCCAACAGCTGATCTGGCGACCGGGGAACTACTAGCTCATCAAGCAAGATGGGCGCCCTCGACCCCTGCCCACTCTGATGGTTGCTCGCAAAGCGGCTCTGGTTGGGCATGTCAAACCACAGCATGTCCAACGGGAGTTGTAGAACCTTAGCCCAGTCGATCAGGATATCAAGGCGGGTTTCCGGCCTGGAGCGGTTCTCGATCTTACTGACCTGCGCCTGGGTAAGGCCCAACCAGCGCCCAAGAGTTTCCTGATTGAGCGCCTTTCCGAACATTTTCAGGTGCCGAGGATGAGTGCGGTAAGCGGTAAAGACCCGGCCCATGTCCCTGCTCCGGAACGCTGCCCGGAACTGATCCGTCTCAAAGAAATCACGACTATGTGCAGCGGGCGCATCGCGCAGCTGGTCATGCTGCTCACGGTGGCATTTACCGCACAGCCGGGCATTGTTGTCAGCGGCGAGCGGAACACTACAGGATTGGCAGCGGCCTCCCGCGTCCACGCCGGCACTTCCCGCGACGAGGGGCGCTCGACGTTGCCGCGAACCCGCAGCGTCCATTCGATCCCCCGCCAAGGTTGTGCACTACCCCTCTGACCAGCCTACCTAGCCCCTAAGCGCTGCCATCACCAGGTCACTGGTGTCAGCCCGCTGAGCCTGGGTGCCTTGACACGTCGTGTCCCCCTCGTCACACCAGAACGTCGTGCTCACCGCGGGAAACCTTGAGTCATCGTCGCACATTCATCATGGGAAAGTCGGGGTATCAGCCCCATCGGTGAATGTCCGTGCGGCGGAGAGGACACCCGCAGGTCGGCCGAGGGGTTGGCCGAGATCGCGGTTGATCGCGCGCCGATCTCTTGGTTCAGCCTTCCGGACTCGCTTGGCTTCAGCCCTCGGCGAGCTCCGCGGCGGCCAACCACTGCTCCTCGACCTGTGCCCGCTCGCTGACCACGGAGCGCAGCTCGGCATCCAGAGTGAGCAGCCGGGTCGGATCGGTGGCCGCCTCGGCCAGCGCCGCGTGCAGCTCGCCCTCCCGCACGGTCAGCGTGTCCATCCGCCGCTCCAACCGGCGAGCCTCCTTCTGCGCGTCCCGCCGCTCGGCGGAGCTCGAAGCCGAGCCCGAGGACGCCGGCTGGACGGCCGGGGGCCCGGTTGGTTGTCCGGCCGGCGCCGAGGATGCCGACACGGCGGCGGCGCGGCGCGCCAGGTACTCCTCGATGCCACCCGGCAGGTGGGTGATCCGGCCGTCGCCGAACAGCGCGACCACGGTGTCACAGGCCCGCTCGATCAGGTACCGGTCGTGGCTGACCACGACCAGGGTGCCCGGCCAGCCGTCCAGCAGGTCCTCGAGCCGCTGCAGGGTGTCGATGTCCAGGTCGTTGGTCGGTTCGTCCAGCAGCAACACGTTCGGCTCGCTCATCAGCAGCCGGGTCAGCTGCAGCCGGCGCCGCTCGCCGCCGGACAGCTCCGCCACCGGGGTCCACTGCCGGGCCGTCGGGAAGCCGAGCCGCTCCAACATCGAGGACGCGGACAGCTCGTGCCGTCCGACCGTGACGAACCGGGCGATCTGCTCAACCGCCTCGAGCACCCGCAGCGAACCCGGCAGGTCGACCAGCTCCTGGCTCAGGTGCGCCAGCCGCACGGTCTTGCCGGTGACCAGCCGCCCGCCGTCCAGCGCCCGGGTGCCGTCCAGTGCCCGCAGCAGCGTGCTCTTGCCCGAGCCGTTCACCCCGACGAGCCCGATCCGGTCCCCCGGCCCCAACCGCCAGGTCACCCGGTCCAGCAGCAGCCGGTCCGGGACCTTCAGCGTGGCGTCCTCCAGCTCCAGCACGAGCTTGCCAAGCCGTGCCGAAGCGAACGCCATCAGCTCCGGGGTGTTGCGCGGGTCCGGCTCGCCGTCGATCAGCGCCTCGGCCGCCTCGATGCGGAAACGCGGCTTCGAGGTACGGGCCGGCGGGCCCCGGCGCAGCCAGGCCAGCTCCTTGCGGGCCAGATTGCGCCGCCGCTCCTCCGCCGCGTCGGCCTGCCGGACACGCTCCGCGCGGGCATACACCCAGTCGGCATACCCGCCGAGGTAGGACTCGACGGTCCCATCGGCCACCTCCCAGGTGCGGGTGCACACCGCGTCCAGGAACCACCGGTCGTGGGTGACCACCACGACGGCGCAGCGCCGCATGGCGAGGTGGCGGGCCAGCCAGGCAATGCCTTCCACGTCCAGGTGGTTGGTCGGCTCGTCCAGCACCACCACGTCCGACTCGCCGACCAGCGCGGCCGCCAGCGCCACCCGGCGCCGCTCACCGCCGGACAAGCCGTCGACCTGGCGCTCCAGGTCGGTGATGCCCAACCCGGCCAGCACCGTGCGCACCTGGGGCAGCCCGGCCCACTCGTGCTCGGCGGACCGGTCGGTCACCCCCAGCGGGGCGAGCACCACGTCCCGCACCGCCGCGCCGGCCGGCAGCTCGTTGTGCTGGCTGACCAGCGCGACCCGCAGCCCACGCAGCCGGCTTACCCGCCCGGAGTCCGGCTCCCTCGCGCCGGTCAGCACCTCCAGCATGGTCGTCTTGCCGCCGCCGTTGAGCCCGACGACACCGATCCGGTCGCCGGCCGCGACACCGAGAGATACCCGGTCCAGCAGCACCCGGGACCCGTCGCCGGGCACGGTGGCGGTGACCGCCTCGAAGTTGATCAGGTTGGTGGGGTCCGCCATGTCAGCCCCGCGCCGGGGGTTGGCGCGGCGTACCGCTCGGAGCCGGTTCGGTGTTGTCCACGATGCGGGCGCCGGGCACCGGCCCGTGCGCCACCCGCACCGCGCGGCACACGCCGAGCCCGGCCAGCTCGACGGCCGCGCTGAACGCGGACTCCTGGTCCGCGCAGAGGAACGCGCAGCTCGGACCGGACCCGGACACGATGCCGGCCAGCGCGCCCGCCTCCACACCGGCGCGCAGCGTGCGCCGCAGCGTCGGCTCGAGACTCACCGCCGCTGCCTGCAGGTCGTTGGACAGCAGCAGGGCGACCCGGCGCGGGTCACCGGAGGCCAATGCCTCCAGCATCGGCTCGACCGGGCCGCACCTGGCCGGCACCATCGGGGAGCCGGCCACGCCGCGCAACCGGTCCAGCTCGGCGAACGCCACCGGGGTGGACAGCCCGCCCCGGTGCAGCGCGATCACCCAGTACTGCGGATGGCGGGTCAGCACCGGCACCAACTGGTCACCGCGCCCGGTGCCCAGCGCGGTCCCGCCGTGCAGCGCGAACGTCACGTCGCTGCCGATCCGCGCGGCAAGTCCGCCGAGCTCCTCGCGCGAGAGGTCGAGCTTCCACAGCGCTGACAGCCCCACCAGGGCGGCCGCCGCGTCGGCGCTGCCACCGGCCATCCCGCCGGCAACCGGGATGGCCTTGCGCAGCACCAGCCGGACGTCCGGGGCGCGGCCGGCCAGCTCGGCCAGCTCCCGCACCGCGCGCCAGGCAAGGTTGCGCTTATCGGCCGGCACCTCCAGGGGCGTACCGGCGGCACCTTCGCCGTGCACCTCGACGCCCGGCTGGTCACTCGCCGCGACGGTGACCTGGTCGAACAGGCTCACCGCGTGGAACACGGTGGTCAGATCGTGGTACCCGTCGTCGCGCGCCGGGCCGACCGCCAGGTGCAGGTTCACTTTGGCCGGCACACGCACCGTGACCGGGGGCGGCAGCAGTGCAAGCACACCGATCACTCTACGTGCGCCGCGCCGACCCCGGGCCCGGCACACCCCCAGCCCCCAACCGCCCACGCCGCGCACCCTGCGTCCGCGCCGCGCATGGTGCACCGTGCGCGGCGTAGGCGCGAGGTGCGCGGCGCCGCGGTCAGTGCGACTCAGCGGCGGCTATTCGGGCGAAGTCTTCGATGGAAAGGCGCTCGGCACGGGTGTTCGGGTCGACCCCGGCCGCGCGCAGTAGCTGCTCAGCGGCGCTCGGCGAGCCGGCCAGGCCGGCCAACGCGCCGCGCAGGGTCTTGCGGCGCTGCGCAAAGGCCGCGTCGACCACGGCGAACACCCGCTCGCGCGACGCTGTCGTCGCCGGTTGGGCGCGGCGGCGTACCGCAAGCAATGCCGAGTCGACCCCGGGCACCGGCCAGAACACCGACCTTGGCACCGGCCCGGCCCGGCGTGCCTCCGCGTACCAGGCCAGCTTCGCGCTCGGGGCGCCGTACTCCCGGCCGCCGGGCGGCGCGGCCAGCCGGTCCACCACCTCCGACTGGATCATCACCAGCCCGGTGCGCACCGACGGCAACTGCTCCAGCACGTGCAGCAGTACCGGCACGCCGACGTTGTAGGGCAGGTTGGCCACCACCGCGGTCGGCTCCCGCCCGGCCGCCACGTCGCCGGGCCGCAGCCGCAGCGCGTCGCCGGCGTGCACGCTCAGCCGGCCGGCCAGCGTGGGTGCTCGCTCCGCGACGGTGTCGGGCAGCGCGCCGGCCAGCACCGGGTCGATCTCCACGGCCAGCACGGCGGCGGCCACCGGCAGCAACGCCAGGGTCAGCGAACCCAGCCCGGGGCCGATCTCCAGCACCACGTCCTCGGGACCGAGCTCGGCCAGCCGGACGATCCGGCGCACCGTGTTGGCGTCGTGCACGAAGTTCTGCCCGAGCCGTTTGGTCGGCCGGACGACCAGCCGCCGCGCCAGCGCGCGCACCTCGGCCGGCCCGAGCAGCGCGGAAGCCTGCTCAGGGGGCGGTGTCGGCGCGGCTGGCCCCGTCGCCGGGGAAGCCGAGCTTGCGGGAACAGGCCGGCCACGCGCCGTACCCGCCCCTGGCGTCCCGGACCTTCTGGGCAACCGCGATCTGCTCCTCCCTGCTCGCCTGGTTCGGCAGTGCGGCGTACTTGGTTCCGCCGTAGGCCCGCCAGGTCTGGGCGTCGAACTGGATGCCACCGTAGTAGCCGTTGCCGGTGTTGATTCTCCAGTTACCGCTCGACTCGCAGGACGCCAGCCGGTCCCACACCGCGCCGGCCGGCACCCGAGGTGCCTGTGAGCTCGGTTTGGTGCCCACCCGGACCACCCTGGGCTGGGCCTGGCTGGTCACCCGCTCGCTGAGGAGTTCGCGGCTGGTCTCGGTGCCGCCTCGCACCACCACCTGGTACGTGCTGGTCAGCTCGCCCGGTTCACCCGGCTGCAGCACCACCTCGGCGTCCTGGGCCAGGTTCGGGTCCTGGATGCGCTGCACCGGCGGTGGGATGGCCCTGGTCACGTTGAGCCGCCCCCGGCCGCTGCGCACCACGGCGACCTGGTCGCCGTCGTCCAGCGGGCTGTCCGGGCTCGGTTCGGCGACGTCCTCGTCGCCAAGCGGCCGGCCCAGTTCGGCGAGCATCCGGCGGGCCGTGCCGGCCCGGGTGGTCACCGAGCGGGCCGGGCCGGCGCCGTCGGTCAGGGTGACCGTCCGGGTCACGTCGACGGTGAGCTGCATTCCGCTCAGCGGTATCGGCTGGCCGAGGGACACGGACACATCGCTGCCGGTCACGTTGAGGTCCAGGCTGTGCATGGCGTCGCGCACGGTGGCAGTGGTGGTCCAGATGTCGCGCCGCTGCCCGTCCTCGATCAGCGTCAGCGGCCGGGCCCGGTTCAGGATGATGTGGTCGCCGTCGTCGACCCCGGTGGCGCCGTCCGGTTCCAGCCGGTCCCTGGCGCCAAGGCTCAGCCCGGCGGCGTGCACCGCCTGGCGCACGGTGACCGCGAAGGTGTGCACGGTCCGGGTCTGGCCGTCCACGGTGAGGGTGACCTTCTTGCTCACCCCGAGTAGCACCCCGCCGGCCAGCAGCAGCAGAAACATCGCCGCCACCAGCGCCAGTGCCACCGGGCGTTGGATCACTGGACATCCGTTCCGCCGGGCCGGCCCGGGTGGGCCAGCGGTCACGGGACGCTAACCAGCGCCGAGATCACCTCGTGGGCGATTGCCCGGCTGTACCCCGAATGGAGTAGCGGGTGGTCGACTACCGCGGCTGGCCGATGCGGAACAACTGCTCGGCGTTTCGACCGGTCGCCTCCGCGATGCGCCCGGCGTCGACCGACCTGGCGTCGGCGAGGCCGCGCACCGTCCAGGGCAGGCAGTACGGCTCGTTGGCCTTGCCCCGGTGCGGATGCGGGGTGAGGAACGGGGCGTCGGTCTCCACCAGCAGCAGCTCCTCGGGCAGCAGCACGGCCGCCTCGCGCAGCGCGGCCGCGTTACGGAAGGTGACCGGGCCGGCGAACGAGGTGTAGTAGCCGGCGTCCGCGCAGGCCCTGGCCAGCTCCGGCCCGCCGGAGAAGCAATGAAAGATCACCCGCTCCGGGGGACCCTCGGTACGCAGCACCGCCAGCACGTCGTCGTGCGCGTCCCTGTCGTGGATCATCAGCGGCTTGTCCAGCAGCTTGGCCAGCTCGATGTGCCAGGCGAACACCTCGCGCTGGGTGGCAGGGTCGGCGCAGTCCGGGTCGTGACGGGGCCAGTAGTAGTCGAGCCCCGTCTCGCCGACCGCGACCACACTCGGTGCCCCGGCCAACGCGGCGATCTCCGCGCGGGCCGCGTCGGTCGCGGTGTTGGCCCTGGTCGGGTGCAGTGCCACGGCGGCGGACACCCGGGCGTCGGCCTCGGCGGCGGTCAGCACCCACCGGGCCGAGGCGAGGTCGTCGGCCACGGTGACCACCGCGCGCACCCCGACGGCCGCCGCCCTGTCCATCGCGGCCCGCACCTCCTCGGGGCGCACCGCGCCGCAGGCGTCCAGGTGGGTGTGCGCGTCGATGGTGCCCGGCTCGGCGAGCGGCTCCGGCGCCGGTGGCCTGCGCCCTCGTGAGTGTTGAGGATCGCTCTGGCGTTCCTCAACACTCACGAGGGCTCCGTGCGGATGGGCGCCCAGTCCGGGCCGGTCTCGCCCAGCTTCGTGTCCAGCTTGCGGAACAGCGGCGACGGCTTGGCCAGTGGCCGGCCGACCTCGATCGGGCTGGACTCCCAGCGCGCCTGCTCGCCGGCGTAGTCGCCGGTCAGCACCGGGTACGCCGGACCGTCGCCGAGGTCGTCGACCTCCCGGATCTCCGGCTGGGCGGCCCACACCCCGCTGCCGCCCAGCGCCTCGTGCACCTGCTGCGCGGCGTGCGGCAGGAACGGGGTGAGCAGCGTGTTCGCGTCCTGGACCACCTGCAACGCGGTGTGCAGCACGGAGTCCCGACGCTCCGGGTCGTCTGTGAGCTTCCACGGCTCCTGGTCGGAGAGGTACTTGTTGGCCGCCGACACCACCCGCAGCGCCTCGCCGAGCGCCTGTTTGAACCGGCTGCGCGCGAGCAGCCCGCCGACCTCGCCGAAGCCGGCCTTCGAGGTGGCCAGCAGCGCGGCGTCCGCTTCGGCAGGGGCGATCGGCTTCGGGATCGCGCCGACGTTGCGGTGCGCCATCGAGATGGACCGGTTGACCAGGTTTCCCCACTCGTTGGCCAGCTCGAAGTTGGTCCGGCGGACGAACTCCTCCCAGGTGAAGTCGGTGTCCTGGTTCTCCGGCCCGGCCGCCGAGATGAAGTAGCGCAGCGCGTCCGGGCCGTACTCGCGCAGGAAGTCGCCTACGTAGATCACCGTGCCGCGCGAGGTGGAGAACTTGGAGCCGCTCATGGTGAGGAACTCCGAGGACACGATCTCGTCGGGCAGGTTCAGCGTGCCGAACGCGCCCGGCTGGCCGCCCTTGTCGCCCGCCCCGTTCTGGCCGAGCAGCAGCGCCGGCCAGATCACCGAGTGGAAGACGATGTTGTCCTTGCCCATGAAGTAGTACCCGGTCGCCGCCGGGTCGCACCACCACTGCTGCCAGGAGTCGGGGCTCTGCCCATAGCGGCGGGCCCACTCCACGCTCGCCGACAGGTAGCCGATCACCGCGTCGAACCAGACGTAGAGCCGCTTCATCGGCTGGTCCCGCCAGCCGTCCAGCGGGATCGGCACACCCCAGTCCAGGTCGCGGGTGATCGGGCGGGGCTTGAGGTCGGAGATCAGGTTGGCGGAGAACTTGAGCACGTTCGGCCGCCAGTCGCTGCGGGTGGACAGCCATTTGCCGAGCGACTCGGCGAACGCCGGCAGGTCCAGGAAGAAGTGCTCGGTCTCGGTGAACTTCGGCGTCTCACCGTTGATCTTGGAGCGCGGGTTGATCAGGTCGGCCGGGTCCAGCTGGTTGCCGCAGTTGTCGCACTGGTCGCCGCGCGCGCTGTCGTACCCACAGATCGGGCAGGTGCCCTCTATGTAGCGGTCCGGCAGGGTGCGCCCGGTGGAAGGGCTGATCGCGCCCATCGTGGTCTTTGCCACGACATAACCGTTGCGGTGCAGCGCCAGGAACAGGTCCTGAACCACCTGGTAGTGGTTGCTGGTGGTGGTGCGGGTGAACAGGTCGTAGGCCAGGCCGAGGCCCTGCAGGTCGCCCACGATGACCCGGTTGTACTTGTCCGCCAGCGCACGGGCGGACAGGCCCTCGGCGTCGGCCTGCACCTGGATCGGTGTGCCGTGCTCGTCGGTGCCGGAGACCATGAGAACCCGGTTGCCCGCCATCCGCTGGTAGCGGGAGAAGACGTCGGAGGGCACACCGAAACCGGAAACATGGCCGATGTGCCGGGGGCCGTTGGCGTAGGGCCACGCCACGGCGGTCAGCACGCGGGAACTCATGTGACAAGCCTATGCGCACCAGGCCACCGGGTATTTCCGGGTGAAGACTGTCGGCGGGCCGTGCGACGCTGCGCGGGTGAAGACCCAGTACTACACCGCGACCAGCATCGACGGCTTCATCGCCGACCCGGACAACTCACTGGACTGGCTGCTGCGCTTCGGCGACGGCAGCGGCGACACCTACAGCGCGTTCATCGCCAAGGTCGGCGCGATCGCGATGGGCTCGACCACCTACCGGTGGATTCTGGACCATCACATCTACCCGGACGCCGACCATCCCCGGCCGTGGGACTACACCCAGCCGACGTGGGTGTTCAGCACTCAGGAGCTGCCAGCTCTACCGGGCGCCGACATCCGGTTCGTCCGGGGCGACGTGGCCCGGGTGCACGCCGAGATGACCGAAGCGGCCGCCGGCCGCAACATCTGGGTCGTCGGCGGGGGCGAACTGGCCGGCCAGTTCCACGACCACGGCCTGCTCGACGAGCTCATCCTCGGCTACACACCGGTAGCCCTCGGCGGCGGCGCGCCGCTGCTGCCGAGGCGGATCTCCGAACCGCCGATGGAGCTGGTCGACGTCCGGCGGGACGGCCCGTTCGCGCTGCTCACCTACGCCGTCGGCAGTGCCGGGCGCAGTTGACCACTGCAAACAACACTGCCAGCGACACGGCCAGCGCGTGCGGGGCTCTGGCCGTGCCGCGTCGGCGTGGGTGCTCAGCCCTGCTCGGGCAGCGGGCTGTGCAGAGCGAACACCGCGCCGAACGGGTCGGTGGCCATCGCGATGCGGCCGAACGGTGTGTCTTCGCCGGCCATCAGCACCTGCCCCCCGCCGCGCTGGGCCGCGGACACCGCCGCGTCCACGTCGGCGACGCTGAAATAGACCACCCAGTGGCTGGGTGTGCCGTCCGGAGCGCCCATCATGTTGCCCATCCCGCCGCCGGGACGCTCGCCGACCGAGAACGTGGCGTAATCATCCAGGCTCATGCCGGGCACCGGTTCGTAGGTGTAGCCGAACACCGCCTGGTAGAAGCGGCGCCCTTCCGCCACGTCGGTGAGCCGCGCGTCCTCCCAGACCATCGAGCCCGGCTCGTCGACCACCTGGGTGCCGATCTCCTGTCTGCCATGGAACACACCGAACGCGCCGCCGGTGCTGTCCCGCGCGACCGCGATCCGGCCGACCTCGTCGAGGTCGAACGGGTCGGCCAACAGGGTGCCACCGTTCTCGGTGATCAGCTTGGCCGTGGCGTCGGCGTCGTCGGAGGCGATGTAGACCAGCCAGGCGGTGGGCTGCTCAGCGGCCTGCATCGGGCCGATGCCAGCGACCGAACGCCCGTCGACCTGGCACATTCGGTAACCGCCGTACTCCGCATCGGTACCTGCGAAACTCCAGCCGATCACCGAGCCGTAGAACTCCAGCGCGGCGTCGATGTCCGGGACGGAGATGTCGACCCAGTTGGGTGTGCCGGCGGGCCAGGATGTGTCACGGGTGGACATGGTGTGCCTCTCAAGAGAAGTACGAGGTTCGAATGGGTGGCCATCAAAGCACCGAGCACCGACAACTTCCGCCGCCATTTCAGTGCACCCGTGCCCGGCGCGGATTTCGTCACCAGGTATTCACCTGAGGCTGCCAAGCTGACGATCATGCGAGCGTCCAGTGTCCTGCTCAGTGCGGCGTTGCTGGCCGCATGCGCCGCCGGCTGCGCGAACTCACCGGCTCCGGCGCCGGCCCGAGCACCGGGCGCCGCCGGGCCGCCGGCGGCCACGAGCGGCGCGCCCGCGCCAACGGCTCCGACGGTGCTGGCCGATGCAACGCTGCCGCGCGTCCCGCTTGCCGAGTTCTCCAACGGGCTGCTGCCCCGTGCTGTGCCGGACGACCACGGCATCGCGCTCGGCGGCATCGGCAGCGACCTCTACCCGGCGAGCGCGCCCGACGAGTACTGGATGATCACCGACCGGGGGCCGAACGGCCAGGTCAAGGTCGACGGCGCCGAGCGAAGGACGTTCCCGGTTCCCGGGTTCGACCCGGCCGTCCTGCGGGTCAGGGTGGACGGCCCGGTGCTGCGGGTGCTGCAGGCGATCCCGATCACCGCCACCGACGGCCAGGCGGTCACCGGCCTGTCCAACACCGCCGGCCGCGACGAGTCGCCCTACGACCTGACCGGGCGGACGCTGCTTCCACTGCACCCCGGCGGGCTGGACACCGAGGGACTGGTGCGCACCGGCAACGGCGAGTTCTGGGTGTCCGAGGAGTACTCGCCCTCGATCGTGCACCTGTCCTCGTCCGGGCGGGTGCTGGCCCGCTACGTGCCCGGCGGCCTGGCGCTGCCCGACGCCGGGTACCCGGTGTTCCCGACCCTGCCGGCGATCCTGTCGCACCGCCAGGGCAACCGGGGTTTCGAGTCGCTGGCGCTGAGCCCGGACGGGCACACGCTGTACGCCGCGCTGCAGAGCCCGCTCGCGCTACCCAGTGACAAGGCCGGGGACAAGGCCGGGGACAAGGCGGGCGGCCGGTCCCGGGCGGTTCGGGTGCTCGCACTGGACACCACGTCCGGGCGGCCCAGCGCCGAGTACGTCTACCCGCTGCAGGACGTCACTGGGTTCGACCCGTCGGCCGGCGGCGACGAGTCGGCCATGAAGATCAGCGCGATGGCTTGGTACGGCCCGGACCAGCTGCTGGTCGACGAGCGGACCGACAACGTGGCCAAGCTCTACGTCGTACGGCTGTCCGGCGCGACGAACGTGCTGGGCGGGCCGTTCGACTCGGCCACGCACACCCCGGCGCTGGAGCAGGCCGACCTGGCCGCCTCGTCGGTCACGCCGCTGGGCAAGACGCTGCTGCTCGACCTGACCGCCCAGGTGCCCAACCTGCCCGAGAAGATCGAAGGACTGGCGGTGCGCGACCCGAAGACCCTCGCCGTGGCCAACGACAACGACTTCGGCATGACCGAAGGGCCCGGAGCGTTCGGCCCGGACGGCCGGCTGCGTGACTCCGGTGTCCCCTCCCGCCTGTTGGTGCTGCGGCTGCCGTGAACTTGCGCCAGCCGCCAGGGAAGGGTCGAGCCGGGATACGCGTTGCAAACGGGGTGGCGCACTTCGACATCCCGTTCTCCGTCCTCGACCTGGCCGTGGTCGGCTCCGGCTCGACGCCCGGTGCCGCGCTGAGTGGCACGATCGAGCTGGCCAGGCGCACCGAGCAGCTCGGCTACCAGCGGTTCTGGGTAGCCGAGCACCACAACATGCCGGGCATCGCCAGCTCGGCGCCCCCGGTGCTCATCGCGCACCTGGCCGCCGCCACCCGGTCGATGCGGGTCGGCTCCGGCGGGGTGATGCTGCCCAACCACGCGCCGCTGGTGGTCGCGGAACAGTTCGGCATGCTCGAGGCGCTGCACCCCGGCCGGATCGACCTCGGCATCGGTCGGGCACCGGGCACCGACCCGGTCACCGCGCAGGCGCTTCGCCGCACCGCGAACGCGCTGTCCGTGGACGACTTCCCCGAGGAGTTCGCCGCGCTGGTCGGCTACTTCAGCTCGGCGAACGACCGAGGGGTGCACGCGGTGCCGGCCTTGGGCAACAAGCCGGATGTGTGGCTGTTGGGCTCCAGCGGCTACAGCGCCCAGGTCGCCGGGATGCTCGGCCTGCCGTTCGCGTTCGCGCACCACTTCAGCGCGACGAACACGCTACCCGCGCTGGCGCTGTACCGGGAGCAGTTCCGGCCCTCCGCCCGGCTCACCGAGCCCTACGCGATGGTCTGCGCCTCGGTGGTCGCCGCGCGGGACGACGAGCGGGCCCGCTACCTGGCCGGCCCGGGTGGGTTGTCCTTCCTGCAGCTGCGCCAGGGCAGACCTGGCCTGATGCCCACCCCGGCACAGGCCGCCGGGTACGACTACAACGAGATGGAGCGCGCGTTCGTGGCCGACCGGTTCGCCAACCAGATCATCGGCGGGCCGGACACCGTGTTCAAGGGCATCACCTCGCTGCTGGAGCAGACCCAGGCCGACGAGCTGATGGTCACCACGATGGTGCACGACCCCTCGGACGCCCGGCGCAGCCACGAACTGGTGGCCGAGCTGGCCGAACTCTCGCCGCCGGCGAGCCGGTCCAGCGGCGACCAGGCGGCTTATCCGTCCGTTGCCGACCCTTCGGGCAACGACGCCGCGTAGAGCTCCCGTTTCGACACGCCGGAGCCGGCGGCCACCGCGTTCACCGCGTCCTTGTGCCGCAGGCCGCCGGCCACCTGTTCCCGCACCTGGGCGGCCAGCTCCGCCAGCGGCGCCTCGGCCGGTTGCGCGCCGGCGAGCACCACGGTGATCTCGCCGCGCACCTCCTCGTCGCGCGCCCATCCGGCGAGCTCGGCCAGCGAGCCGCGCAGCACCTGCTCGTAGGTCTTGGTCAGCTCCCGGCACACCGCGGCTGGACGGTCCGGACCGAGCACCTCGACCGCGTTGTCCAGCGTGGCGGCCAGCCGGCGAGGCGACTCGAAGAACACCGAGGTGCGCGGCTCGGCGAGCAACCCGGCCAGCCACCGCCGCCGCTCGCCGGGCCGGCGCGGGGCGAAGCCCTCGAAGCAGAACCGCTCACACGGCAGCCCTGACACCGCCAGCGCGGTGGTCACCGCCGAGGGCCCCGGCAGGCAGCTCACCGGTAGCTCGGCCGCCACACAGGCGCTGACCAGGCGGAACCCCGGGTCGGATACCGAGGGCATGCCGGCGTCGGTGACCACCAGCACGGTCTGGCCATCCCGCACCGCATCCACCAACGCCGGCGCCCTCGCGGCCTCCACCGCGTCGTAGTAGCTCACCACCCGCGCGCTCAGCGTGACTCCCAGCGCAGTGGCAAGGTGGCGGAGCCTGCGGGTGTCCTCGGCGGCGATCACGTCCGCCCCGCCCAGCGCGGCGACCAACCTGGCCGAGGCGTCCCCGGGGTCGCCGAGCGGTGTCGCGGCCAGCAGCAGCCGCCCGCCAGCACCCTCGTCCGCCACCGCGCCAGCCTAACCTCCTCCGGGGCCTGTTTCGTCGATCATCGAAGGCCGGGCAGCGCGCGAGGCCGCGACACGTGCCGCGACGGGCCGCCTGCGCACTCGCGGGACCCTCTACGCTCGGTTGCGATGGTGTCCGTGCAACCGCCCCCCACCCGCCTGGCCCGGGCGGGTGCCCTGCCGGTCGGGCCGCGCCCGCCGGCGTGGCCGCCCGGACAGACCGGCTTCCCGCTGGACCGGCCGATGCCCGCGGACCGGTTGCGCGGTTGGCTGTTGGCGATCCTGCTGACGGTCATCGGCGGGATCCTCCGGTTCTACCGGCTCGGCCACCCCACCGACGGCGGCACGCCGGTGTTCGACGAGAAGCACTACGTGCCGCAGGCCTGGCAGATGCTGCGCAACGGCGGCGTCGAGGACAACCCGGGCTACGAGCTGGTGGTGCACCCGCCGCTGGCCAAGCAGCTCATCGCCCTCGGCGAGTGGTGGCAGGGCTACGACTCGATCGGTTGGCGGGTCAGCGCCGCGCTGGCCGGCACGCTCTGCGTGCTGTTGCTGGTGCGCATCGCCCGCCGGATGACCCGCTCGACCCTGCTCGGAGTGCTGGCCGGCGCCCTGCTGCTGTGCGACGGGACCAGCTTCGTGCAGTCCCGGATGGGCATGCTCGACATCTTCCTGACCCTTTTCGTGCTGGCCTCGTTCGGTGCGATGGTGTTGGACCGGGACGAGGTGCGGGCCCGGATGGCGATCGTGGTCGCGCAGGGGCGGGTGCACGACTCGCCGTTCGGGCCCCGGATGGGGGTGCGCTGGTGGCGGTTCGCCGCCGGGGTGCTGATCGGCATGGCCTGCGCGGTGAAGTGGTCCGGGGTGTACTGGGTGGCCGCGTTCGGTGTGCTCTCCCTGGTGTGGGACCTCACCGCGCGCCGGGCCGCCGGTGTGGCGCGCCCGTGGTCGGGTGTGCTGGTGCGCGACGTCGGGCCCGCGTTGTGGGCACTGGCCGCCGTCCCGGTACTGACCTACTTCGCCGGCTGGTGGGCCTGGTTCGCCAGTGAGACCGGCACCGACCGCTACGAGGTGGGCCAGGACATCGGCCCGGGTGGGCACTTCTCGTTCGTGCCGGCCGCGCTGCGGTCCCTGTGGTACTACAGCGCCCACGTGCTGTCCTTCCACGAGGACCTCACCACGTCGAAGACCAACCCGCACCCGTGGGAGTCCAAGCCATGGACCTGGCCGATGAGCCTGCGCCCGATGCTCTACTACCTCAACACCAACGACCGGTCCTGCGGCGCCAACGACTGTGTCAGCTCGACGATGCTGATCGGCACCCCTGCCCTGTGGTGGACCAGCCCGGCCGTAGTGGTTTGGGCGCTGTGGCGGGTGGCCGCCAGGTTCGACTGGCGTTACGCCGCGGTGCTGGTCGGCTACGGCGCCGGGTACCTGCCCTGGTTCCTCGACATCGACCGGCAGATGTACTTCTTCTACGCCACGCCGATGGCCCCGTTCCTGGTGCTGGGCATCACGCTGGCATCGGGCGACGTGCTGGGACGGGCCTTGGCCGGTGCCGAGCGGCGGGCCACCGGCCTGCTGCTCGTCTCGCTCTACCTGGGTCTCGCGGTGGCCAACTTCGCCTGGCTGTGGCCGATCATGGTCGGCGACTCCATCACCGCCGCCCACTGGAACGCCGAGATGTGGCTGCCTTCTTGGCGGTGACCCCTGTAGCGATCCGTAGCACTATGCGGCTACCATACCTGCGTGACCAGGAAAATCACCCAGCGAGAGCTGCGCAATGAGATGCCAGCGATCATGCGGGCCATCGAGGACGGCGAACAGTTCATCCTGACCCGCAACGGCACCCCCATCGCCGACCTCATCCCGCACGCCCGCCCGCACGCCGAGCCCCGAGGCATGACAGGCGCGGAGCTGATGGAGGCCGCTAGAACACTCCCGAAGATCGACGCGGCAGAGTTCTTCGCCGACATCGACCGTTACGTCGATACCGACCCCTTCCGTGGACCGGGCGAACCGGAACGCACGGAAGAATCGCGGTGACGCGGTTCCTGCTCGACACTTCGGCGGTCATCGACCCACCCACCACTGTGCGGGGCAGCGGCGACGAGTACGTGGTCAGCGCCATCACCATCGCCGAGCTCAACGTGGGCATTCATCAGGCGCTCGACCCCGTCGAGCTGACAGCCCGAGTCGGCCGTCTCCAGTGGCTCGCCCGCTCGGGCTTGGTGCTGCCGTTCACCGAGTCGGCTGCCCAGGCATACGGCCAGCTCTATGCGATGGTGATCGCTACTGGACGTAATCCTCGACGGCGGCAGATGGACCTGCTGATCGCCTCGGTGGCAGCTGCCAACCAACTGCCACTCCTGACCCGCAACGCCAAGGACTTCGCCGATCTGACACCGCTCATCGACTTAGTTGACCTACAGAAACAGGATTAACCCGCTCAGTAGGGGCCGACGGACTCGATGTTGGCGACGGTGAACTCGCGTTCGGCGTCGCGTAGGTGGCACCAGGACTCGACCCACCTGCCGTAGAGCTGCAGCGGCTGGATGGCCCGGACGGTGCGGTTGCCGCTCTTGTTCCGGTAGGTGATCCGCACGTCGTGCTGGTGTTCGATCGCGTCCGCCAGCAACAACAGCTCGGCGCTGTTGAGCCTCGGGTTCAGCTGGGCGAGCAGCTCGACGGTGTCCGAGTCGACGACGCCGTCCGAACCGGCGGTGGGCGCGGTGCGCAGTCGCCTGGCCAGCTCGGCCGCGGCCACTCGCGACCGGCCGGGTACCGAATACCGGGCAGGCCCAGCGGCCTGGTGTTCGGCGTGGGCCTCGACGATGACGGAGCCGCTGGAGTCCTCGGCTACCGGCGCGAAACCCGCGGCCCGCACTTTCGCCAGCACCTCGTCGAGGTCGAACGGGCTGGACAGTACCGTCGGCGCGAGCTGACCGAACTGCAGCCGGGCCAGCGCCTTGGTGTGCAGCAGCTCGGTGACCAGACCCGGCTCCGCGGTCAGGCAGCTGCGCATGCCGCGAACCCGGATGGCGCCGTGCCGCCGGGCGGTGTCGTTGATCAGGTACTCCAGCGGCTGGGGCACCGCCCGGTCGGACAGCGCCGCCAGCTCGGCCAGCAGCTCCGGCGCCTGCCAGCCGGCATCCAGTGCGCCGCGAACACTGGCCGGGCTGAACCGCCACACACTGGCCGCGCCACGTGCCTCGCTCACCGCCGCGACGGCGAGCAGCCGGGACACCGAGGCGCTGGGTTCTCCGGACACCACCGCGGTCAGGTCGGACTGCAGGATCACCGAGCAGGCCGCCTCGGGCAGCAGCGGCGCGCATCGTTCGCCGAGCCGCGCCACCTGGTCCTCCTCGGCCGAGGAGGGTGCCGCCAGCAGCTGTTCGCCCAGCTCGCAGATTCGGTCCTCACCCGCGACACCGAGCAGCTCGGCCTCCCGCACGGCGGCGGCCACCCTCGCGTCCCGCTCGGCCTCGGGGTAGCCGTGCAGCGGGCAGAACCAGTCGATCTCCCGGCCCGCCGCGCGCACCGACCCGCCGGGCCGGGCGGCGGTCAGCATCGCGCGGCGCATCAGGCCGGCCGCCGAGGCCAGCGGCAACGGCGGCGGCTGCTCCTTGTCGTCGTCGACGGTCCGGTGCGTCGGCGCGAAGTCCAGCGCGAGCCACGCGGCGGCAACGGTCGCCCAGCGATGCCCAGGGGCTGCCTCCCGCCATGCCGGGTAGGCGTCGGTCGGCGCGTAGCCGGACTCGACGTGGCCCAGCAGACCCGCCGCGCTGGCCAGGTCGATACAGAGCACCAGCATCTCCCCCGGGATGGACAGCCGGCTGGTCAGCCGGGTGCGCTCCCTGGTCCCGATGCCACCTTTCTTCAGCGCGGACAGCGGGGTGTGCGCGGCGGCGTCCAGCAGTCTGGTCAGCGCGCGCAGCAGTTCCGAGGCGGCGGCCTGGCCGGTACGCAGCGCCGCCGAGGGCTCCGCGCCCGCTTCGGCCAGCTGGGGCCTTGCCGGCAGGGTGAGGGGCTGCTTGGCGAGCCAGTCCGCCAGCGCCACCTCCCAGGGCAGCTCGGTACTGCCCTGCCCTCCGAGCAGCAGACCGGCCCTGACCAGTTGCCCTGCCACCGCACGCCGGGAGTGGAAGTCCGCCGAGGTGAAATAGATACCCTCGTCGAAGCCGCGCAGCGCGTTCAGCTCGCGGCGCGCCCCGGCGGGCAGCGCGGCGATCACCTTGGCGATCCGCCGGTGGTCCGACATCGCCTCGGCGATGCTCCCGATCAACTCCGGCTTGCGCAGGTGATTCGCCTGGATCCCGAGCGCGGTGGCGGCGACCCGCAGGTCGTCCGCGTACACGGTCTTGGCGATCTTCGCTACCGGGCGGCCACCGCCGATCCCGGCCGCCCAGTGCATGGCCAGCCGCTCGGGCAGCCGAAGGATATCGCCTTCGAACCAGGCCATCCCCCGGCGGCAGAGCTCGCCGCACGCGTCGCGGACCTCTGGTTCCGGCGCGGCCAGCAGGGACGCAATACCCGACACCGTCGCGCCGTCGCCGAGCACCGCGCTCATCTGGCCCACGGTGTGCAGGTCCAGGGTCAGTACCCGCAGCGCGGCGGCCAACGAGTCCGGGCCGCCGAGCCGCTGCTCGAGCTGCGCGAAGCCGCGCGGCACCGGCTCGATACAGACGTCCGCGCGGGCGCCGAGCAACTCGACCAGCGCCGAGTCGTCGAGCCCCGCCAGGTACCGGGCGAATCCTGCACTGCTCACAGCGCGTCATTCTCGCCCTCGCCGCCGAACGACCTCGGTTCGGGGCTCGGGTTCAGCCGACCGGCTGGCCGTACATCTCGCCGAGCGGATCGGAGATCAACTCGACCCTGGCACCGTCCGGGTCGCGCAGGTAGATGGACGTGCCGCTCTCCAGCAGGTACTCGGTACCGGCCGCGTCCAGCCGCTCACGCGCCGCCTGCCAGCTCTGCGGCGTCACCGAGATGGCCAGGTGGTGCAGTCCGCCCAACACCTCGGCGTATGCGCCGGGGTCGACCCCTGGCAGGTCGAAGAAGGCCAGCGCGTTGCCGTGGCCGAGGTCGAAGAAGAAGTGCGTTGAGCCGGGCAGGTCCCGGTTCTCGATCACCTCGGTGAGCGGGAAGCCCAGCACATTCTGGTAGAACTCGACGGTCCGGCGGACATCGGCGCAGATCAGCGCCGTGTGGTGGATACCGCGGCCGGCGCTGGCCGGGCGCCGCCCGCGCGGCAACAGAAACTCCCGCCGGACCTCCTCGCGCCGCGCCGCGAGCTGATCCAGTTCCGCCGTGCTGGCTGCCATCTCAGTGCCGCCGCTCTCTCCCCGCCCGGCGCCGGTCGCCGTGCCGCCTTCCGAGTCTGCCGCTACGGCGAGCCGGTCACCAGGGTTTCCTCCGGGGGTGGCAGGTTCTTGGCGTACACCGGGGCGCCGGCGTCCGAACCGACCGGCCACGGCCGGTAGCCGGTGATCTCGAAAAGGGCCCGCGCGGCCCGCCGCCCATGTCCGATACGCACCGCCACCCGCCGGTAGCCGTCCTCCTCGGCGGCGCCTTCCAGCTCGGCCAGGATCAACCTGGCCAGACCGGCGAGCTGCGAGCCGGGCACCACGTACATCCGGGTGATCTCGACGGTCTCACCGGCGGGGTCGGCGGCGAACTGCCGGTAGCCGCCGCATCCGGTGGGCCGGCGGTTGACATACGCCACGAGCAGCAGCCCGCCCTCGCCGGTGGCGCAGTCGTCGGCGGCCGGGCCGGCACCGGGCTCCTGGGTGCCGCCCTGCGCGGCGGCAAGGGCCAGCAGCGGCGCGGCATCCTGGTCGCCCTCGTGCCGCACGTGGAACTCCACATCCGGCTGCCCGAGCTTCCGGTCCACGGCTGGTCGCTCCACACTCGACTCGCGACGCCCAAGAACCGGCCGTCTCATCCCGGTAGCCGCATTCGCGGCTGGCCGGCGACAGGTGCGCTGGTCAGCTCCGTCTCGGACCCGCCGCTGTGCTCAACGCCACAGCCAGCCCGGACAGCACTATTGCGACCAGCGTATCGCGGGCCAGCCACCATGGCGACGGATCCGCGCCGACCAACTGGCGGATGGCGGTCCCGACCGGCGGCAGCCACGGCTGGGTGCCGGTCGCAAGGGTGACGGCGCAGGCGGCGAGCAGCGCCCAGCCGGGCCGCCGGACCAACGGCCTTGCGCACAGCAACCCCACCGAGGTTCCGGTGGTCGCGCTCGTCTCGCCAACCAGGCGTGCCAGCTCGGCGCGGCGGCTGGCCGGCAGCGACACCGTGACCGTCACGGGAGCGTCCCGGTAACCGCCGGGCGGGTCCGCCGCCAGGTGGCCGCCTTCCAGGCGCAAACGTTGTCCTGGCAGCTCGTCGCAGGCGCCGGTGTGGTCGGTGACCAGCACCGCCGCGCCACCGAGCGCCGTGGCGGCCACTGCCTCGGTGAGCAGCGGCACCGCCTCGACGTCCAACCCGGACCACGGTTCGTCCAGCACCACCAGCGCACTGTCCGCGACCAGGGCGGCCACCAGCGCGACCCGTTGCGCGTTGCCCTTGGACAGCATGGCCATCGGCGCGCTCGGGTCACCGGTGAAACCGAACCGGTCCAGCAGCCGCTCGCCGCGGCGCGCCGGGCCTCGCAGCCCGCGCCCGTGCACCGAGGCGAGATGGCGCAGGTAGCCGCGCGGGGTCAGCCGCTGCCCGCCAGGGAACCGGTCCGGTACATACCCGACCGAGCAGGGCCGGCCGAGTACCCGGCCTTCGGTCGGTGCGGTCACCCCGGCCGCGATGCGCAACAACGTCGACTTGCCCGAGCCGTTCGCACCGCGCAGCACCGTCACCTCGCCGGCCGGCACCCGCAGCGTCACCCCGTCCAGCACGGTCCGCCGCCGGTAGCGTTTGGCTACCCCCACCAGGTGCACACTCACCGTCGGCTCGACCACCAGGTGGTGGCCGCGGTCGCCGGCAGCCCGCGCAGGAAGCCGAGGGCTTGGCTCCGCCGTGCCGAGGGCTGGCGCTCGGCATCCAGCACCGAGGCCACCTCGGCTAGCCAGTCCTCCCGCGCGCAAGGCGGCAGCGCCAGCCGGACCGGGAGCAGCCAGCGGGGCACCGCCGGATCGCGCACCGCCGGATCGAGCACCGCCACGCCGCCCCGCGCGACAACGGCGACGAGCAGCGCAACCGCCGCCGCCAGCCAGCTGGACGCGGCGGGCAACGCCAGCTCGGCGGCGCAGACCAGCACGGTCAGGCCGGCAACCAGCAGGGCCCGCCGTAGGCCCACCGTCGTCAGCGACCGGCGCGGACAGCGCGGCCGGCTCATCCCGGGCTCCGCCGAACCCGCACATTTCGTCGTCGGGGGTCGAGAACACCGACAGCACCGCCTGCATCCGTACCGTAACCCCGGGACTCGACATAGAGAGAACTCTACATAGCTTCCAGCTCCCCGAAGTCGCTCACCCAATTCTGTCGGTGCGCGGTGCCAAGCTCCGCGCATGGTTGAGCCCGCACCTCGTTCCGGTCCGTTCTGGGAGGTGGTCGAAGGCCGTAGCCCGCCACCGCCGGCCGCGGCGATGCTCGGCTGGCGGGTGGTTCGGATCGATCCCGAACGCGGCGAGGTCGAGGTGCACTTCACCGCCACCGAGGCATTCACCAATCCACTGGGCAACATCCAGGGCGGTTTCCTGGCCGCGATGCTCGATGACACGGTCGGTCCCGCGCTCGTCGCCACCCTCGCCCCGGGTGAGTTCCCGCTCACCTTGGAGCTCAAGGTCAACTATCTTCGCCCGGCGCGCCCGGGCCGGCTACGCGGCTCGGGACGGGTCGTGCACCGCGGCGGGACGGTCGCGTTCCTCGCCGCAGACCTGGCTGACGAGGCCGGGCGAGTTCTGGCAACGGCGTCGGCCACGGCTCGGATCATCACACCGCGCTGACCAGTGCTCGGGCGCTACGTGTGGGTGGCTACCGGGGGCAGGTCGGTGAGCGGGGCCGGGGGCCACTGGTCGGGGTGCGTGCCGAGGGTGTTGAGCTGTCGGACTTGCAGGGCGCACCAGGGTGAGACTCTGATCGTGTCGCTGATGACGCCCTCGGAGAGCTCTGTCCAGTCGATCCACCGGGCGTTGTTGACCTCCGAGGGGTTGAGTCGCGGCTCGGCGTTGGTTCGGGCGGCGAGGACCGGGCACATCTCGTTCTCGGTGATTCCGTTGTCCATGCTGGCGCGGTAGCGAAAGCGTGGCAGCACGAGGGTGAGCTGGGCGGTGGCGATGCCCAGTTCGCCGTGCAGGCGGCGGGCGACCGCGTCCAGGAGTGCCTCGCCTGGCGCGGGGTGTCCGCAGCAGCTGTTCGTCCAGACCCCTGGCCAGGTCTTCTTGGACAAGGCGCGCTGGGTGAGGAGTAGTTGATCGTTGTTGTTGAACAGGTAGCAGGAGAACGCGAGATGCAGCGGAGTGCGGTGACCGTGCACGGTTGCCTTGTCTGCTACTCCGGTCGGTCGGCCCGATTCGTCGAGGAGTACGACCTGTTCCACCGGTGACCTTTCTGTCTGTACGGGGTGCGGGTGTGCCGGACCGGGCGGTTACCGGTCGCGGTGGGTGAGCAGCGCAGCCAGCGCACACAGCGTGCCGGCGGCCTCGGCGCTGGGCTGGGCGCGTTGCAGGTGTTCCAGCGCGCGGTCGCGGAGTCGTTCGGCTTGGGTCTGGCTGTAGGTGCGTCCACCCGCTTGATCGATCAGCTCCGCGATGTGGGTGAAGTCGGTGTCGCAGGTGATCTGGTTGGGTTGGTAGCGGATCCGCAGCTGCGCCGCGGCCGCGGTGTCGGTGCTCAGGGCAGCCACGACGGGTAACGACTTCTTCGTGTTCCGCAAATCCGAATAGGCCGGTTTCCCGGTGAGCCTCGGGTCGCCCCAGATGCCCAACAGGTCGTCGATGTGTTGGAAAGCCAGGCCGAGCGCCACCCCGAAGCGGCGCAGCGCCTCGATCCGCTCACCGGTGGCGCCGGCGAACAGTGCACCGAGTGCGCAGCAGCAGCCCAACAGGGCCGCGGTCTTCCCCCGGGCCATGTCCTCGCACTGGGCAAGCTCGACGTCGTCGCGGCCCTCGAAGCTGATGTCCGCGTGTTGGCCGGCGATCAGCTCGACCACGGCCGAGGAGAGCCAGCGGGCCGCTCGCGCCGCGCTGGAGTGCTCGCTGGTAGCCAGTACGTGGAAGGCTCGGGCCAGCAGAGCGTCGCCGGCCAGGATCGCCGGGCCGGAGCCGAACATGGTCCAGGCGGTGGGCCGGCCCCGGCGCGTGGTGTCCCTGTCCATCACGTCGTCGTGCAGCAGGGAGAAGTTGTGGATCAACTCCACCGCGACCGCCGCGGGCAACGCCACGGTCGCCTCGCCGCCCACGGCCTGGGCGCAGGCCAGTACCAGCGCGGGCCGGATCGCCTTACCCTGCCCCACGCCGTGGCCCGTGGAGCTGCTACCCACCGGGTTGCCACCGGCGATGGTGCGCGACGGCGTGGGTGGGTCGATCCAGCCGAAGTGGTAGTCACAGATCTCTCGTATTGACTCCGGCAGTGCGGCCACGACCGCGCGCAACTCCGGTTCGACCCGTTGTCGGGTCTCGGTGAGCACCGCCGAGGCCGTGCGCGCCTCGGCGGAGTTCGCGCCGGCGGTGACGGCCGTGGCGCTGGAGCCGGTTGTCGGTGTGCTGGCCATGTCGGGTTCAGCGTCCGAGTCGGACGGTGTCGCGGACACCGGGCCCATCGGCCATCATCAGCGCGCTCGGGCGGACCCGCTCCGGTTCGGGGCGCCGGCCCAGGGTTTGCCGGACGCGGTCACCCGCCGGGCGAAGAGGCTCGAGACGGGCGGCCGACGTGCCCAATCCGGTGGGCCGCACCGGCCATGCCGGCGGCTGGGGCCGGGGGTGGGCGTGCTGGGTGTTGGCGAGCAAGTCGGCCTCGGCGTAACGGTGACAGCCCTGGTGCCAGTGCAGAATCCCGGACAGCCAGTTCTCGAGTTGGGCGGCGTAGCCGCGCAGCGTGACCCGAGCGGGCTCGTCGAGGTGCAGAGTGTCGAACATGGCGGGCAGGTCGACGGCGATCACGTGTTCGAACTGGTGCATCCGGGCGTTCATCAGTTCGCCCACCACCTGCATACCCTCCTCTGGGCCGCAGTCCAGGAAGTTCTGCACGACCAGCACGCAGTTGTGGATCCCACCTTCGAACTGGATCTCCTTCTGGTAGGAGAACACATCGTTGATCATGCATGCGTAGTCCTGGGCGGCGTTCTGCATCGCGGCCACCGCGCGGGACCTGTACGCCGTCTCCGGCACTGTCGCGGGGTGCGAGAGCCGCGAGAGCGTCATCGTCAGGTCCGAGCCGAACGTCGCTCGACGCATTTCGATGTAGTCGATCGGGTCAGGGATCCGGTGGTGTGTCTGGTTGGTCAGCTCCCAGATCCAGCTCTCGATCATGTCGGCGATTGCCTGACGGAACTGCTCGCGGGCTGGCACGCTCATCGGCGCCGCGGTGCGTGCCCACAGATCGGCCAGGGATCTCTCCAGCCCGTTGAGCGGGACCGCCGTCGTGGCGGCGGTCCAGCCAGGATCGTCGGCCTCGACGGGCATGAAGGTAGCCAGTCGGGTGTTCTGGGCTTTCGCGGCGGCGATGTTCCTGGTGGTGCCGAACACCATGGGGTAGTAGTCGTCGCCGTAGGTGCCCCAGCTCAGCCACCCGGAGGTGATGTCGAGCTGGTCGGGAGTGGCCTCGGGGTGGATCCCCGCGGCGCACAGCGGTAGGTCGATCGCGCGCAGCCGCCGCTCGTCCCACACCCCTTCGGCGAGGATGCCCATCCGGTGCGACCAGTCGATGTTGCGGGCGCGGGCGCCGGATAGGTGCGGGCTCAGCCGCACCCCGAAGGGCATGTACATCTCAGGGTGCGCGACGGCACCGACGGGCTGGAAGGGCACGTGGGTGAACCGGCGCACCCGCTGAGGCATGGTCGCGGCGATGCTGGCCGCGATCCGGGCGCCGGCGGTGCCCACACCGGTCGGCCCGGACAGCGCGGGTCCCGGGGTGGTGTGGGTGTTCATGTACCGGGAGGAGGCCATGTGCCATTCGTGCCCGCCGGCCTGCCAGTCCTGCAGCCCTTTGACATACCGACCGACCCCGGTCGCGGCGGCCGGGTCGATGCCGTGCTCGACCAGCAGCGGGGCAATCTCGGTCAGCGCGGTGTGTTCGAACTGGTGCAGTCGGGAGGTGAGCAGATCATTGACCAGTTCGGCCGCGGTCTGGGTCGAACAACCTAGGAAACGCTCGATGACCAGCACCGAGTTGGCCAGCTCACCCTCCTCGGCCACCTCGCGCTGGTAGGAGAACAGATCGTTGCGCAGGTGCACACTGTCGGCGAAGCAGTCGCGCAACACGCGCATCGGGCGCAACGCGGCGATCGGGGCGGGGACCTCGGCGGAGGCGGCGTGTTCGACGAGGTTCGCCGACCACGGTGCGCCGCCTACCTTGCGGCGCATCTCCACGTACTCGATCGGGTTGGCCACCCGAGCTTCGTTGATGTTGGCCAACTCCCACAACGACTCGTTGAGCAGATTCCGGGTGCTCTCGGCGAAGCGTGCCCGCCAGTCCGGCGAATGTGCCGGGACGGTGCGCGACCACAACTGGGCCAGCCCGGCTTCGACCGGATTGGTCGGTTCCGGGGCATCACCGGCTCGATCGGCGAGGGGCATGAACTCGGCGAGACGATCGAGGTAGGCCCGCGCCCCGTCGAGGTCACCGCCGCGCTTGTAGCACTGCAGGAAGTGGTCATCGAAGTAGAAAACCCACACGTACCAGTCGGTGACCAGATCAAGATCGTCGGCGGTCGCATCGGGGTGGGTGTAGGCGCACAACAGCGCGTAGTCGTGCGCGTCGAAGTCATCCTCGGTCCAGATCGCTGTGCCGTCCACGGGCACGTCGATCATGTCCATGTCGTACGCCCAGGACTTGCTGTGCGCTCGGGCCCTTTCCAGGTATGGATTACACCGCGCCGGATACGGCGTGTAGAACTCGGGCAGCTCGAACGGTTGCGACATCACACTCGATCCTTTCCCCGCGCGTGGGCCGGGCAGGACCTACCGTCGCTTGGCGGTGCCGCCACGCCGTTGCGCCGGCGGATCGGCGGCCTCGGCCGGTAGCTGCCGACCTATCTCGGCGTGTTCGAGCATGCCGATCGCGTCGGGCACCAATACCGCGGCGGAGAAGTAGGTCGAGACCAGATACGACATGACCGCCTTCTCATCGATGCCCATGAACCGCACGTTCAACCCCGGCTCGTACTCATCGGGCAGCCCGGTCTGGGTCAACCCGACCACTCCCTGGTTGTCCGCCCCGGTCCGCAGCACCAGGATCGAGGAGGTGCCGTGCTCGGTCACCGGGATCACCGGACACGGCAGGATGGGCACGCCGCGCCACGCGGGTGCGCTGTGCTCGCCCATCGGCACGCTGTCGGGGTAGATCCCGCGCCGGCTGCATTCGCGGCCGAACGCCGCGATCGCGCGCGGGTGGGCCAGGAAAAAGCGCGAGTCCCGCCGCCGACACAACAGTTCGTCGAGATCGTCGGGGGTGGGCGGTCCCTCGACCGGGGCCAGACGCTGGGAGTAATCCACATTGTGCAGCAAGCCGAATTCCGGGTTGTTGATCAGCTCGTGTTCTTGGCGTTCGCGCAGCTCGGCGATGGCGAGTTTGAGCTGGTGTTCGATCTGGTTCATCGGTTCGTTGAATAGATCCGCCACCCGTGAATGCACTCGCAGCACCGCCTGCGCGACCTGCAGCTCGTACTCCCTCGGTGATCTCTCGTAGTCGACGAACGTGGAGCTCAGCACCGGCTCACCCGAATGCCCCGCCGCGACCTGCAGCGAGGCTTCGCCACCTCGCCCACGCGCCTGGCCCGCCATCGCCGAGAACCGCCGTAGGTGGGCCTGCAGCGACGGCGACTGCTCGACCGCGGTTTCGAATTCCGCGCGCGGAAGCACCAGCACGGTGCACGCGGTCGCCGCGGTCACAGTCGTGTGCCAGGTGGCATCGGAGTCGGTCAACGCGGTCGCGCCGAAATAGTCCCCGTCGGCGAGCACACCAAGAACCTGATACTGGCCGTAACGGTTGGGCCCCGAGCGGGTCAGCCGACCGTGCGCGATGACAAACACCTCATCCACCGCCGCCCCGGCTTCTACCACCGTCACCCCGGAGTCGATCTCGCGTTGGGCGAACCGGCCCGCCAGCCCTTCCAGCACGTCGGCGTCGTCATAGCCGCGCAGGGCGGGGAACTCGGCGAGCTCGGCGGGGATGATCGTGGCGGCATCGGCGGTCTGCGCCACGTCGATGCGCCCGTCACCCACCGCGTAGGACACCCGCCGGTTCACCCGGTACGTACCGCCCTTGACCTCGACCCAGGGCAGAATCCGCTGCACCCACCGGTTGGTGATGCCCTGCATCTGTGGTGGCGTCTTGGTCGTGGTCGCCAGATTCCGCGCCGCGGCGGTCCCCAGAGCCGTGGGCACTTGACCATTGCGCCCCGCACCGTTCTGCGACTGCGCCTCCTGCTCCGAGCCTGTGTCCACCGACATCGAACCCCTCCATCCGGCATCGTGTGCCGTTTTGATTCGCCGCGTGATTTCGACAATCGACCGTGGTGCCGCGGCCGGCGCCATACTCGAAGATCAAATCCTGGCCCACGCCGAGCACCAGCTCCGCCACTACTAAACCCAACCAGCACAATGACTCGCTGAGCAACACCGGCTACACCGAAGTAGCAACTCCGCTGAACGGTCTTGCGCGGATTAGTTATCACAGCTACCGGTCTCTCACCGAACAAGCATGCCGATAGCGGGTGTCTGGCCGACCAGGTAAGCACCCTCGGATCGGTTACCACCCAGTATTTCGCAATACAGGTCCCGCGTTCCGCTCGGTGGGCCGCCCACAACGTGGGCGAATCGCCTTGGGCGGAAGTGCGGATCTTTTCCGACAGAGCTGATTTCTATTAGGCTTCATTTACGTCTGATTAGCAGAATTTCTACTCTCTCCGCGTACCGCACGCCACGGCGGCTACGTGGTGGGCGGGAGCGGTGTGGGGCGCTTGGCGATAGTGATCGGCGGCTCGATCAGCTCCGAGACCGGCTCCACACCGTCGGCCGGGTGGAACCAGCGGCGGTCCTCGGTCACCTGGTCGGGGCGGGTGAACTCCCAGTGCGCCGCGCGCTGCACCTTCACCGGGAACACCGTGAGCGTGCCGTCCGCCGCGATGCGCAGCCGCAGGAAGCACTTGTAGTCCTGGATGCCCTGCGCGGAGAACAGTTCGTCGGTGTTCACCCCGCGCGGCCCGATCCGGTCGGCCAGCAACAGGTAGAGCGCCACCACCAGCGGACCGAGCAGTGCGCCGACCACACCGCACAACAGGGCCACCGCGACCGAGCGCGGCTCCGACGACACGCCAAGCGCGCGCCCGGCCAGCTGACCGAGGATCACGGTGACAACCACCACGACCAGGTGCAGCACCGTGTGCAACAGGCCCACCCAGCGGCCCAGTGCGGCGTGCCGCTCGCCGCCCTGCCCGGTGAACGCGGTCAGCCCGAGCCACACCGCGCCGGCGAGCAGGATCGCCAGCACCAGGCCGGGCACGTCCAGCGCCACCCAGTGCGAGCGACCCAGCCGGGGCAACGCCTTGCCGATGGCGGCCCCGAGCAGCAGGTACAGCACCGCCGGCACCGCCCAGAACTTGGGGCTGCGGAAGACGGCGCCCAGGATGCCAGGGCGCAGCCGCTTCGAAGTGGCCGCGTCCGGGTAGCGCCGCTGGAGCTGGTAGGGCACCGGGGCGTGCTTGTTCAGGTCCTGGGACTGCTCAGGAGGCAGGCTCAGCGTCTCGGGCAGATGGTGGGTCGGGTACAGGTACGCCCCGCCGCCGCCCGCGGTGATCTTCTGCTGGCCGGCCGCGTCCTGACCCTGGTAGCGGGCGTAGTGGTGCAGGTCGCCGGACAGCGACAGCCGCAGCATGGCCCGGTCAGGGACCACCGTGCGCTCGAAGTACTCCAGCGGCGCATAGCCCTCCGGGTTGTCCGGGCCGGACTCCACCCAGGACGGCATCGCCCAGCACAGGATGATCGACTCGTCCGGTTGCACCCGGGTGGCCATGTCGCGGAAGTAGTCCAGCTGCGGCTCGTCGAGGTCGTCGCCCAGCGCGACGTCGATGCCCCACAGCCACCAGCCGTGCGGCAGCTTCACCGCGAAGTAGCTGCGGGTCTGCTCGGTCTTCCAGCCGCCGATCCAGCGCTGTTGGCAGAACTGGCGCAGGAAGCTGGTCAGGCCGTCATACCAGTCATGGTTGCCCGGCAGCGCAACGAGCCAGCGGGGCCGGTCGGTCCAGGGCAGCATCGAGCGGTAGGGCCCGACGAGCCGGTCGTTGTAGTTCGCCGCCGAGGCCACCGGGTAGGCCTCGTCGCCGCCCATGATGAGCAGCGTGCCGGCCTGGGTGTGGTGCGTGCCGTGCTCGCCGGACAACTCCAGCCGCTCGGCGGCCAGCTGGCTCGCGACGGTGGCGGCGCCGTCGAAGCCGTCACCGATGTCGGCCACGTAGTCCAGCCAGAACGGCTCGCCCGCATCCGGCTGCTCGGAAAGGTCGAGCGGGTCGCCAGACTCGGTGCGCTCCAGCTCACGGCGGTCGGCGAAGCTGCCGAACAGCGTGGACACCGCCACCGACGCGCCGGTGCGGGCCAACATGGCGGGGGCGAGCCAACGCACTCGAGGTCGCGGGGTGAAACCCAGGTCGCCGGCCTTCGGGGAGCCGGGGCGCGACGGTGGCTGCTGGCCTGGTTCGGGTAAACGCTGCATGCACCGATGATCGCTGCTGCCGGGCCGAACGCCGGGCTGAAATCGCCGACCGAGTCCCGTCCGGTTGGTCACCCGACCCGACATCGACACCGGGCTGAGCGCGCCAGGGCCGAACCGTCCCCCCGGCACACCGGCGCACCGGCCAGAATGGAGCCGTGCACCTACTCGATCCGCAAGACCCCCACACGGTACTGAACGGCGAGCGGGTGTGTGAGGCGATCGCCCACCTGCCCGACGCCGAGACGCTGCACGACTGGGCAACCCGGTTCGCGTTGCTGGCCGACCACACCCGGTTGGCGCTGCTGCTGTGCATCCACCACGCCCGCGAGATCTGCGTGTCCGACCTGGCCGCCGCGACCGGGGTCAAGGACAGCACGGTCTCGCAGGCACTGCGCCTGCTGCGGGCGCACGGCGTGGTCGGGACCCGCCGCGACGGTCGCGCCATCCACTACCACCTGACCGACGACGAGCGGCTGCGCGCGCTACTGGACTGCCTGCCAGGAGCGCACGACGAGCCGGCGCACCCGGGGAGTCGCGACCACGGGCTGGTGCAGAGCTAGACGGCGCCGAGAAAGTGCCGTGCGTCGTGCACGACCATCGTGTTGCCCGAACACCGAGGTGGCCCCTCGTCGATCCCGACTGAGCAGTAGAGCAGCCGCCGAAGAAGATATCTGTTCAGATGATTAGCGAGGTACGAGGGTGCGCGTGGTGCTGCTCTGTCACGCCGCCACCGCGGCGAGCCGGACCGTCTCGTTCGCCGGTGACGAGCCGCTGGAAGCCGGCGGGATCGCCAGCGCAACGGCGATGGCGGGTTCGCTTCCGAGGATGGACTCGGTCGTGCGCGCGCCGTCGACGCGGTGCCGGCAGACTTCCGAGGCCCTCGGGCTGGCCGAGCTGGCCGTGCCCGTCGAGTCGCTGGCCGGCTGCGACTTCGGCGCCTGGACCGGTCGCACCCTCGACGAGGTGCTCGCCAACACCCCGGGCGCGGTGACCAGCTGGCTCACCGAACCGGCGGCCAACCCGCACGGCGGGGAGAGCATCACGGCGCTGCTGGCCCGGGTCGGACACTGGTTGGACGGGTTGGCCGGGGTACGGGCGGTGCTCGCGGTGGTCGACCCCACGGTGGTCAGAGCGGCGATCGTGCATGCCATCGACGCCCACCCCCGGTCGGTGTGGCGCATCGACGTCGCCCCGCTGAGCCGGGCCGTGCTGGTCGGCGATCCCGGCCGCTGGTCGCTGCGCGCGCTGCACCCTGCCAGACCCTCCTGAGTGGCCATCGGCTCAGCGCTGGGGACCGGCGGCCAGGGTGCAGAGCCACTCGGTGGAGGCGTCGAGTACCCGGTCGGCCCGCGCCCGGTCGGGCAACGCCGCTACGCCGCGCAGCGCGGCCGGCGGCTCCGCGCCCAGCTCGTCCAGACAGCGCTGCGCAGCGTCCCGTAGATCAATGAGGATGGCCCGGTAGAGACGGGTGAGCGTGCCGGCGGCGGCCAGCTCGGCGCACGCCGGCTCGGGCAACGCGGCGAGCCCGGCGATCGTGCGGCGGCGAATCGCCACAGCCTCGGCCAGGCTGGCGACCGCGCCCGGCCGGCCGGGCGCAGCGGCACAGTTGGGGCAGGTCAGCGCAATGCCCGCGACCAGCACACCGCTGGCCGACACCACGAACCGGTGCCGGTCCTCGGTGGGACAGGCCGCGCCGCTGGGCCACGGACCCGCTGAATTCACGCTTCCTCCTCGTCACCAGATCAGCTGACTCGCCGGCTCCCAGCGGCGAAATATGGGCCCGATGGATACGCACCGGTCACCAGTTCACGCCGACGAGTGATCCACAGCATGATGTCAGCCACCCTGATCGGGCGGAGACGGTGACACGCTGAAACAACCGGTTGACGGCAGAACCACCCCCCGAGGCGCCGGCCGAGCCGTCCGGGTGAACGCCGAACGGGTTGCCGCCACGACGGGGACGCACCGCCCCAGCCGGCCGGGCCGGCGTACGGCACCGGGTCTGCCTGCGCATTTCCCCGTCGTATTCGGTGGATTACTCCTTTCGCCGAGTTCTGTTACTCCTGGGCTGTTCGGGTGGAGCACAGAAAAGCACGAAACGAATTCCGGTCGGGCGCTGATGAGCCAAGCAGCAGCCACCCCGAGGCTGCGACAGCCAGGAATGAGAGGGAATTTCCGATGTCACACTTGAACATCTCGATCCTCAGCGGTAACGGCGGCAGGGCTCGCGGCGGCCACCGCCCCGAGCCGTCCCGCTCGCACCGCGACGATGACTGCCACCGCCCGCTCAAGCGGCACTGCGGCGACCCGTGCGGCGGCGGCCGGGGCGGCCGCGGCGGCCACTGCAAGTAGGCGACGCGGCGACCGGTCCCGCCTGAGCCCCCGGGCGGGACCGGCGCCGACCCGAACGCTCCCCCATGGCCACACATCGCAGACCAACCGGGCGGCCCGCTCCCCCATCGGCCGACGCCGAGGCCGACTCCGTCGAGACCACCACGCTGCTCGCCGTGGTCCCGCCCAAAGATTCCCTGGTCGAGACCGCCCCCTCGGCGAGCGTGCGCAGCATCTTCCGGGCTTTCTGGCCGGACACGGCAGGTTTCCGGGTGCGCCTGGTGCTGAGCCTGCTGCTGGTGGGTGTCCCGCCGCTGCTGGCGGCCGCCGGAATCTACCTGGTCAAGATTCTCATCGACGACGTGCTCACCCCGCGTGACCTGAACCGCTTCCCGGTGGTCGCCGCCGCGTTCCTCGCGGTCACCGTGGCGGAGGGCGTGCTTTCGTTCGCCGACGAGTACCTGAACGCCTGGGTCGCCGAACGGTTCGTGCTGGTGCTGCGGTCCCGGGTGTTCGACCACTTACAGGGCCTTTCGCTGACCTTCTTCGAGAATCACCAGCTGGGCGACATCGTGAGCCGGTTGAGCGGAGACGTATCGGCGATCGAAGAAATGATGCTCTCCGGCCTCAACCAGGCGCTCACCTACCTATTCCAGATTCTGTTCTTCGGCGGCGCGCTGTTCTTCCTGGACTGGCGCCTCGCCCTCGCCGCGCTGGTTGCCGCACCCGGTTTCCTGCTGCTCGCCCGGTTCTTTTCCCGACGGATCAAGGACGCATCGCGGGAACGGCGCCGCCGGGCCGGCTCGATCACCGCGGTGGCACAGGAGAGCCTGCACAACGTGGCGCTGGTGCAGGCCTACAACCAGCAGCGCCGGGAGTCGGCACGCTTTCACCGGGAGAACCTTGGCAGCTTCACCGCGCAGCTGCTGGCCACCAAACTGGAGGCGCTGTTCGCGCCGTTCACCGATCTGCTGGAGGCGATCGGCATGCTGGCGGTGGTGGGCATCGGCGTGCGGGAGCTGATCGCCGGCCGGATGACGCTGGGCAGCCTGCTGGTGTTCCTCGGTTACCTGACCCAGCTCTACGGCCCGATCAGCGGGGCCGGTCACCTGGCCAACTCGATCTACTCGGCCAGCGCGGGCGCGGAGCGGATCCTGGAGGTGCTCGGCACCGAACCGGACGTGTGCGACCCGGCCGACCCGGTGCCGATGCCGAATGTCCTCGGCGCGGTGCGGGTGGACCGGCTGAGCTTCCGCTACCCGGGCAGCCCACTGCACACCCTGCGGGAGATCGCCTTCCGGGTGGACCCCGGCGAGACGGTGGCGGTGGTCGGCGCGAGCGGCGCGGGCAAGTCGACGCTGCTCAGGTTGCTGATGCGGCTGCACGACCCGTCCTCCGGCGCGGTGCGCCTCGACGGCGTGGACACCCGGTCGATGCGGGTCGCCGACCTGCGCGACAACCTTGCGGTGGTGCTGCAGGAGACGCTGGTCTTCGACGGCACTGTCGCGGAGAACATCCTGTGGGGCAGGCCGGACGCAGCGCCCTCGGACGTCGTCGCGGCCGCGAAGGCGGCGGACGCGCACCAGTTCATCCTCGGTCTGCCCGGCGGCTACCACACCCGGATCGGGCAGCGCGGCATGATGCTGTCCGGCGGGCAGCGCCAACGCATCGCGCTGGCCAGGGCGATCATCCGGGACGCGCCGGTGCTGTTGCTGGATGAGCCGACCACCGGCCTGGACGCGGCGGCCAGCCAGCGGGTCCTCGCGCCGCTGCGGCGCGCGATGCGCGGGCGCACCACGATCGTCATCTCACACAACCTGCTGACGGTGACCGACGCCGACCGGATCGTCTATCTGGAACGGGGTCGGGTCGCCGGCTACGGCACGCACCGCGAGCTGCTGGAGACCGCGCCCGGTTACGCCGAGCTCTACCGCCTGCACCATCCCGTCGTCCCCCGACCGGTGGCCGCGCCGACCACGACAACACCGACCACGGCAGCACCGGGTGTTGCCGCGCCGACGAACCCGCCACGCCCGGTACCCCGTCCCCGGCCCGGGACGGGGCCGACCGAGGCCGGGCGGACCGGGACCGGGCCGGGGAACCCGCCGACCAACCCACCGCACCCGGTACCCCGACCACGCCCCCATCCGACTCCGGTGCCCCGGCCTCGCCCGACACCGTTCCCCCGGCCCAAGCCCCCTGCGCCGCCGGCACTTCGCCCGGCGCCCGCGCCCGGCCCGACATCCGGCCCGCGCCCAGCACCCGCCGCGTGGACGAGGCCGGCGCCCAGCCCGCTGCCCCGCCAGCGGCCGGAACCAGCGGAACAACCGGAAGCGCCGGAGCAGACTGCCCGCTACAGCGTGGAGACCCTGCCGGTCGCGCACGGCAGGTTGGTGGCAGCGCGCCGTCCGGCACCGGCGGTGCGCGGGGTAGCGGCGGTGCGCGGCGAGCCGGCGTCCGCCGCCATACCGGTGCCCCGGGGAACGCCGACGGCGCGGCAGCGCCCGGCACCGTCGTCGGTCCGGACTCCGCCGCTGAGCTGGCTCGATGACGACCCCATCGCGGAGGAGTCCGGCGAGGAGCCCACCTTCGACTGGTGGTCCACCGACCCGCCGGGCAGCCAGCACCGCTGACCCGGCGCCCGGGTCATGGCGGCGGCGGTTGGGTGACCTGGTGCAGGCTGAGCATGCCGTCCGGCGGCCCGCTCGGCGCCCATTCACCGGTGGCCGCCGTCCAGGTGGCGCCGTTCACCGTGACCCGGTCGATGCCGAAGCGCACCGCGTGCGCGACCAGCCAGTTGCCAAGCGCCCTTGCCCGCTCGGGGGGATGTTGGCCGGTCAGCGCGGCGGTACCCAGCTCCCGTTTCGCCTCGGTCACCAGGACGACCGAGGGGGCGCCGACCTTGATGTCGTGGCAGGTCAGCGACGCCTCCGCCTCGCCGGTCAGCGCGGCCGCCAACACTCGGGCCCTCGGCTCCCACTGCGCGTACGCCAGCGGAGCGGCCGAGTGCTGCACCAGCTGTGCCGCCTTGGTGACATCGATGTCGGCCCAGTTCGGCTGCAGGCGCAGGCGCAGGTAGAAGGCGGTCGCCGCGTAGACCGGGTCGGCGATCTGGTCCGGCGTGCCCCAGCCCTGCGAGGGCCGCTGCTGGAACAGCCCGATCGAGTCGAGGTCGCCGTAGGACAGGTTGTGCAGCCCGGACTCCTGCAGCGCGGTGGCAATGGCCACCGTGACGGCGTGGTCCGGCATGCCGAGCTTGCCACCGACACCCGCGATCGTCGCGGCGTTCTCCGCCTGCTCAGGGCTCATCGCGAAGTCCGAGAACGTCTCAGCGTCCGAGCCGGGCGCGGCCGTCACCGACGCGGTACAACCGGGCGGCGGGTGCGCGAGCGGGCTCGTCCAGTACAGCACCGAGGCCACGACGACGAGCAGCACCAGCGCCGCCGCGCCACCGGCCAGCGCTCGCGCGGCGCGTGTCGACGGCAGCCTCACCCGGCCAGATTAGTCCGACCCCGTTAACGCCCCGCTGACCCGTCCGCAAAGCCAGTCTCAGGCTCGCCGTCCGACGTGTTGCCTCGTGCCCCGCATCGGCATAGCCTCGAATCGATCTGAACCAACGGCACCACTGATCCGAGGTCAGGATGAAGGTCGACTCGATCCTGCGTGCCAAGGGGCACGACGTGGTCACCATCCAACCGTGGGCAACAGTCGAGGCCGCGCTCGAGCGCTTGATCGGTCCGCCCCGGATCGGCGCCCTGGTGGTCACCGGTGTACCACGCGGCTTCACCGGCGTGCTGGTCGAACGGGACGTCATCAAGGGGTTGCGGACGCACGGCTCGGCGCTGCTCGAACAACGGGTGTCGGACGTGATGTCGCGCCACGTGCCGACCTGTTCACCGGACGACTCGGTCAGCAGCATCATGGTGCGGATGACGCAGAGCCGGTTCCGCCACGTCCCGGTGCTGCAGCACGGCGAGCTGGTCGGGCTGATCAGCATCGGTGACGTAGTACGCAACCGGCTCGACGAGATGGAGCTGGAGACCAACGTGCTCCGCGACCTCTACGCCGCGCGGCACTGACGGCTCGGGAAGCACCGGCTAGCGAGATCCTCGGATGCCCTTGGCCGCCAGCCTCGGGATCACCTCGGCGCCGAACTGCTCCAGCTCACCGACGTAGTCCACGAAGGACAGCGTCATGCCGGCCAGGCCGGCCCGGTGGTAGCGCCCGATCTCGTCGGCCACCTCGTCTGGCGTGCCGATCAGCGGGCAGGTGCCGTGTCCGGCGGCGAACCGGGGCCGGAAAGCGCCCAACATCTCCTTGGTGAACGACTGGGCGTGCAGGCCCTGTAGCCGCATCAGGTTGTCCACCGCATCCCAGTCGGCGTGCTCCTCGGCGTAGTAGTGCAGGTAGTCCAGCGCCTCGGCGCGGGTGGGCCGGCAGACCACGTGCGCCGGGCTCATCACGCCGACCTCGCGGCCGTAGTCGAGCCGCGCCTTGCTGGTGAGCCGCTCGACCAGCGCGGCGCCCTCCCGCGCATCCCCGATGATGGTGAACACGTAGTTGGCGTTGCGGGCCGCGAAGTCCCTGCCCTGCTCGCTCGACCCGGCGTTGAGCACCGGCAGCACGCCCTGCACCGGCAGGGCGTTGAGCACCGGCAGCACGCCCTGCACCGGCTTCGGCTCGGCCTCCACGTCGCGCAGGGTGAAGTAGCGCCCGGCCAGGTCGAACCGGCCCTTGCGGGTCCACAGCTCCCGGACGTGCTCCCACCATTCCTGGGCCATTGCGTAGCGGTCGTCGTGGTCGGCGGGCAGGTCAAGGCCCATCGAGGCGTACTCCGGCTGGTTCCAGCCCGCCACGATGTTCACCCCGGCCCTGCCGCCGCCGACATGGTCCAGCGTGGCCAGCTGTTTGGCGCTGACCACCGGGTGGTTGAACGCGGTGTGCACGGTCGCGAACACCACCACCCGACTGGTGTTGGCGAGCAACCCGGTCGCCCACGGCACCGGCTCCAGCACCGAACCGTGGAAGTTCGTGACACCGCCGTAGCCGATCCAGCGGGCGATGGGCAGTATGAAGTCGATCCCGACCCGGTCGGCCACCTCGGCCATCCGCAGGTTGTCCGCCCAGCTGGCACTCCACCGTTCCGCGATGGTGGTCACCGCAAGGCCGCCGGAACAGTTCGGCGCGAAAAGCCCCAGCTTGAAGTCCGTACCGTCAACCAGCGCGTTACCCACCGCAACCTCCCCCAGGCCCAGCCGCCCACCGTACGGCCTCGGCCGGGCATACACCGGTCGATTTGCCGCCGCCAGCCGGCAGGGCGCTGGATGACGCCGGTGAACCTCGCGGCGGCCGCGGTCGGGGTGGTCAGCGGGCGCGGTGTGGGCGCGGTATGAGCTCCACGTCCACCGGCCTGGTCGGCTCGTTGGCGGCCCGCACCGTCTCGGTCACGATCTCGTGGTCGGGTGACAGGTGGCAGACCGGGTCGGTGCTCGCGGCGTCGCCGGTGAGCTGGAACGCCTGGCAGCGGCAGCCCCCGAAGTCGATCTCGCGGCGGTCGCAGCTCCGGCAGGGGTCCGGCATCCAGTCGGTGCCCCGGAACCGCTCGAAGACCGGGGCCCGGGTCCAGATCTGTTCCAGCGAGTCCTCCCGCACGTTCGCCCTCGGCAGCGGCAGCGCGTGCGCGGCGGGGCAGGGCAGGGTGTCGCCGTTGGGCGTCACGGTGAGCTGGCGCTTCGCCCACCCGCCCATGCAGGGCTTGGGGTACTGGCTGTAGTAGTCCGGGATGACATAGATGACGTCCATGCGTCCCTTCAACCGCTCGCGAGCGGCCCGGACCACCGTTTCCGCCTGTTCGAGCTGTTCCCTGCTGGGCAGCAACGCGTCCCGGTTGCGCCACGCCCAGCCGTAGTACTGCGTGTTGGCCAGCTCGATCCGGTCCGCCGCCAGCTCCTCGGCCCAGTCGAGGATGGGCTCGATCCGGTCGATGTTCTGCCGGTGCAGCACCACGTTCAAGGTGAACGGCCAGTCCAGCTCCTTCACCAGCCGGGCCGCCTCGATCTTGCGCTGGAACGATGGCGTGCCGGCGATCCGGTCCGAGGCGGCTGCCTCGTCGGCCTGGATGCTGATCTGGACGTGGTCGAGACCGGCCGCCTTGAGCTGCTCGGCGCGGCGCCGGGAAAGGCCGAGCGCGCTGGTGATCAGGTTGGTGTAGAGGCCGAGCTCGGTAGCGCCGGCCACGAGCTCCACGAGGTCACGGCGCAGCAGCGGCTCACCGCCGGACAGGTGAGCCTGCAGGACGCCGAGGTCCCTCGCCTCGGTGAGCACCCGGAGCCACTCCTGCGTGCTCAGCTCCCCCGAGTAGTCGGCGAGGTTGACCGGGTTGGAGCAGTACGCACAGGCCAGCGGGCAGCTGTAGGTGAGCTCGGCAAGAAGTCCGAAAGGTCTATCCATCACTGATCTCCACACACCGCTTGGCGACCAGGCGGGCGAGGAACCGCCGCACCTCGCCGTCCAGCACGTAGTCCGCCACCCGGTTGTACCGGTCCCGCAGCTCGGTCACGATCTCGGTGACCGTCCGCTGCCCGTCGCAAAGGCCGATGATGTCCGCGCCGGTCGCGTTCAGCACAACGATAGTCTCCGGCCGCAACAGCACGTGCTGCTCACGCGCCCGGTCGAACGACAGCCGAACGTGCGGCGCCAGCCGGGGACGGCCCGACGAGGGCACCGGCGGACTCACCGCCGTGCCACCCGAGGGCTCCTCCACCGGACCGGAGCTACTCGACATAGGCATGCTCGATCGCGTCCATCATGCTCCAGAGCACATCGCACTTGAACGACAACGCCGCCACCGCGCGCGCCTGGTCCTCAGCCGAGCGGCAGTACTCGGTCACCACTTCGAGAGCGTGCTCGGAGTCCCGGGGGGCCTGGCGCAGCCGGGCCCGGAAGTAGGCAAGGCCGTCCCGCTCGATCCACGGGTAGCAGCGCTCGAACGCGGCGAGACGCTCGGACATCAGGTCCGGCGCGAACAGTTCGGTCAGCGAGGACGCCACCGCCTCGACCCACGGCCGGGTGCGGGTGAACGTGACGTAGGCGTCCACGGCGAACCGCACGCCCGCCGCGACGTGCCGCCCGTCGCGCACCTCCTCGCGGGTCAACCCGGCCGCTTCACCCAGCCGCAGCCAGGCCTCGATGCCGCCCTCCCCCGGCACCGTGCCGTCGTGATCGACGATGCGGCGGATCCACCGTCGGCGCACCTCGAGGTCTGGGCAGTTGGACAGGATCGCGGCGTCCTTGCGCGGGATGTTCTCCTGGTAGTAGAAGCGGTTGGCCACCCAGCCCTGGATCTGGCGGCGGCTCAGCTGGCCGGCGTTCATCCGGACATGGAAGGGGTGCTGGTCGTGGTAGCCGCTCGACTGCGCGCGCAGCGCCTCGACGAAACTGTCGGTCTCTGTAGTCGTCATCTAGACCTCTACCTCTAGCCCGTCCATGGCCACTTCCATACCACGCTCCTCGACAATGCGCCGCTCCGGCGCGTCATCCAGCAGGATGGGATTGGTGTTGTTGATGTGGATGTAGATCTTGCGCTCGATGGGCAGCGGTGACACCAGTTCCAGGCTGCCGCCCGGGCCGTCGATCGGCAGGTGCCCCATGTCGCGGGCGGTTTTACTTGCCAGGCCGAGCCGCACCATCTCGTCATCGCGCCAGCAGGTCCCGTCGATGAGCAGGCAGGCACAGTCGTCCATCTGGGCACGGACCTCCGCTGTGAGCTGCTGCACGCCAGGCAGGTAGACCAGCGCCCGGCCGCTGCGCTCGTCGGTCAGCCGGTATCCGACCACCCGCCCCTGCCGCGAGCCATGGCCGAAGCGGGCCCGCTTCTTCGTGGGCACGTCGAAGGCCCGGTAGGACAGCCCCGCACCGAGCGGCACGTCGGCCCCGGGCACGACCTCCTGCCATTCGACGGGGCAGTAGCGCTCCAGCGTCGGCAACAACGCCGAGCCCTCGCACAGCGTCTGGTGCGCCGAGCCGGTGGTGTGCAGCCGCAACCCCCGCCCCTCACGCAGCAGCAGCAGGCCGAGCGTGTGGTCCAGCTCGGCATCGGTGAGCAGCACCGCCTCCAGCGGCGTCGCCCTGTCGTCACGGGGATGCAGCGCGGGGAACGACTCGATCTGCGCCCGGATGTCGGGTGAGGCGTTGAAAAGGAACCATCGCCGGTAGTCGGCACTCACCGCGATCGAGGACTGGGTGCGGGCCTGGCCGGGACGCTCGCCCGAACGGACCGCCCGGCAGGTCGGGCAGCTGCAGTTCCACTGCGGGAAGCCTCCTCCCGCCGCCGAGCCGAGCACCCGCATCCACATCCTGGCGGTCCACTCCTGTCCAACCGGTGTTCGTGACCAACAGACTGGGGGTGCCGGGCTCTGGAGCCCGGCACCACCTGTCGTCTACTCGTCCGCTAGTCGTCCATCTGGGCGACGTACATGGTCACCTCGGGTGCGACCGCGATTTCTTCGAACTCCGGGGTTTCCCACGCATGTGGCTGAGACTCCATATAACTACAACCTCCTTTCCGCCGATCTGGTGCCGAAAGACGGCACTACTTCCGGCCGGGCCAGAAGTGGACCTCCTCGCCCTCCTTGTCCGGGTGGATCCGTGGCTTGACGTCACCGCTCGGGCTGATCTCACCCAGCGTCCACCATGTGGCAGGAGAGCACCGAGGGATCCCAGTCAGCTGATCGGGCGGGATCCGAATTTCGGCGCGCACACTGCTGGCGAGCAGCTCCTCAGCGTGTGCGATGCCTCCGGCGACGGGCAACCGGCCCAGTGTAGGCCCCATTTTGCCGGCGTCGCCTCCTGAACCCGACTCCAATAATGCATATGTATGTCTTCTTGATCTACTATACGTACGGAGCGTATCACCGGAGATATTGATGGTCAAGGGTTGAATTTATCATGGCTTAACCTGGCCAAAATATATGTCCGCGGGTTGTCGTCCGGTCAAGGCATGCCCTCTCCCTTCTGGTCTTCTCGAGCCCCGACACTTATGATCTTCCCCGTTCGGAAAACCACCGGAGCCAACCTGTTAACGTCACGAAGAAATCGACACGATGCGGCACGTCGGGCCCTATCGGCATGCCATGGGCCTCGCATTTCTCGACACGTATTCGGGCGCGGGAGCGACGGCGCCTGCCGCAGGTGAACCATGCGCGGTCGAGATGTGCCGCTCGGAGTCCCGCCACACCGTTCCGCCAGGACAGGCATCGGCTGCGCTCCCTGGCCAAACGAGCTCCGCTCGCTGCCACCCATGATCAACCTTAAGCCAACTCAAACCATAGCCGCAGCTCACAGTCGGTTTCGCCATCCCCTGACCAGTATCCGGCGGCCGAGCAGCGCCACAACACCGGGCCTTCAGTGGCCCGCTGTCCACTCGAGCCGAAGGCCACTTTGATGCAGTTTGGGCTACCAGGCTGACATGAGGAGGGATTTCCGCGACGACCTCTATCTTCATTCCCGGGGCGACGCCGCTGATATACAGCGCGGAGAAGCTGATCGGCTACCTCGTCGCGCCCTCGGCCTTGTGTTCGGCACCGCGATCTCGTTCAGCGGCATTGTGCTCGCGCTCGCCGCAATTCTCACCCCCCACCAAAGTACGGGTTCAACGCGATTACATCGCCATCTTTGCCGCCGCGCCGCCCGTGATGGTCGCACTCACACGGGCCGCGCCGCTCACAACAATCGACGGCATAATACTGGTCGCGCTTGTCGTACTGTTTATCATCTACCTCGCCACACCGGAGGGCGGTCGGGAAACACAGGTGTTCCGAAACGCCGAAGTGTACGAAGAACCGGTGGAGGCGGACGCCAGAAAAAGACGATGTCCGCCGGGCGGTGGAACCGGTCCGCAGAGGTGCGCCCGCAGATCGGGGTGCGGAACGTGATCGGCAGCCTTGTCTTCTCGATCACTGGCAATCTGGGCGTCATTTTGCTCGCGGGCGGCGGTCGCCGTCGGTCCCGACATGATCAGATGGCATCTACCAGTGCTTATCGTGTCGACGCGGGGCTCCTGAGCGTCTGGCGAGCCGCCGAGGCGGGGCACATCTACAAGTGATCGAGTAGGTGAATTGAGCTGGTGATACTGATGGCGGTCAATCACCTGCCTGGTTTACCGGGTAAGTACGAGCCTAAACTGGACCCGGTCAAGGAAAAGCCGCCAGGTCGCGAGGAACGACGAAGAGCGGGACGGGCATTCATTACCTGGCTCTCACCAGCCCGGCTGAACCGCGGGCCCATCAAGCCTGGCGTTCGTCACGCTCAGTAAAATACGACAGCCCGGCCGCCCCCACGCAACGAACGTGAGGTACTTCCCGAGCGAAGCCGATCTTCCCGACGATGTAGAGGGTGGCGATCCAAACGCCGCTCAACCGGCTCGATCAAACGAGCAAGAAATTCCTGGTGGAGCTGAGGGGACTCGAACCCCTGACCCTCACACTGCCAGTGTGATGCGCTACCAGCTGCGCCACAGCCCCTACAAATGAACAATTTACCGGATGGCCGCTGGCCTCCCGCGGCGGGGGCCCGCTGAGGCGCCCGAACGGTATTAGTGCCCGTCCCGTGGGTTCGATGCCGGGCCAGCGCGGCCGGCTGGATGATCCACCGGACAGGCCCTAGTGTCGGCCCTGTGACGCGACCACTGTGGGCCCCGCCTCAGCTCGTCGACCCCGATGCTGAGGGATGTGACCCGCAATGGCGCCGTGACCTGCAACAACGACGACTGCGTGAGCTGGTGGACCGGCTGCTGCGGGCCGAAGGGCTACAGGCACGGCGGCTTCGGGCGGCGGGGGTGCACGCCGGCACCGATGTCTCGCTGGACGAGCTGGCCGCACTGCCCACGGTGCGGAAGGCGGACCTCTGGGAGCACTACCCGTGGGGGCTGCTGGCCGCGCGCCGGGAGGACATCGTCTGCTTCCACGGGTCGTCCGGCACCAGCGGCCGCCCGACGCTGGTGCCCTACACCGCCGTCGACATCGCTGTCTGGGCCGAGGTGATGGCCAGGGCGCTCGGTGGTGGCGGGGCCGACCGGTCCAGCGTGATCCAGGTGGCGTACGGCTATGGACTGTTCACCGGCGGCCAGGGTGTGCACCACGGCGGTATGCGGCTGGGTGCCACGGTGCTGCCGATGTCTGCCGGCATGACCGACCGGCAGCTGCGGCTGCTGGCCGACCTGCGGCCCGACGTGTTGTGTTGTACCCCGTCCTACGCGATATACCTGGGTGAGGCGCTGCGGGCCTCCGGGGTGGCGCCGGGTGCCGCCTCTCCCATCGTCGGCCTGTTCGGTGCCGAGCCGTGGACCGAGGGGATGCGCCAGCAGATCGAGTCGCTGCTCGGGCTGCGCGCCCTGGACATCTACGGGCTCTCCGAGATCATCGGTCCCGGCGTGGCGTGCGAGTCGCTGGACTCCGGTGGACTGCTCAACGTGGCCGAAGACCATTTCTACGTGGAAGCCGTGGACAACGAGGGCAACCCGGTGCCTGACGGTGTCGCGGGCGAGCTGGTGTTCAGCACGCTGACCAAGACCGGGATGCCGCTGCTGCGCTACCGCAGCGGGGACATCGCCACCCTGCACCCGCCGAGCCCAGAGTCACCACGCACGCTGCGGCGGATGGGCAAGCTGCTCGGCCGCGCCGACGACATGCTGGTGATCCGGGGGGTCAACGTGTTCCCCAGCGAGATCGAAGCGGTACTGCTGGCCGACCGCCGGGTCGGCCCGCACTACCTGATTGTTGAAGATCGGCGAGTGCCGACCCGCCCGGAGCTTCGGGTCGCGGTGGAACCGATGGCCGACACGGTGGATAAGGACACGTTGCGCGACGAACTGGTCGCGGCGCTGCGGCGGTCACTCGGGGTGGGCTGCGTGGTGCGGGTGGTATCCCCCGGCAGGCTGCCGCGCACCGAGGCCGGGAAGACGACGCGCCTCGAGCGTTGGAGTGAGGACGGCCGCGAGCCCAGCAGGTGGCAGGAGCTGTTCTGAGGGGCCGGCGCTTACTTCGTCAGGTTGGTCAGCCAGGAGTCGTCGGAGATGTCGGCGAACTTGCCGTTGGCGATGACCGTCGGCGTGCCGAAGCCGTCCGAGCCCTCGGCCCGGATCGACGGGTCCTTGGTGGCCCGCAACGTCTCGCCGCTCACCGCCTTGTTGAACTTGCCCTGGGTCACGCACTGCGCGAAGGAGCCGGGCGCACCGACCTGTTGGCCCTTGGCGATCAAGTCCTGGTTGCTGAGCCCGGCGGAGCCCTCGCCCGGCGCCTCGGCAAAGAGCTTCTGGTGGTACTGGGGGAAGACCCCGGCCTCGGCAGCACACAGGCTGGCATTCGCCGCGCGCAGCGAGTAACCGGTCGGGGTGGTGTTGCGGTTGAGGATATCCACCGGGTGGTAGACGACCTGGATCTTGCTGTCGTTGATCGCCTGGGACATCTTGCCACCGTCCCTGGCCTCAAACGCCTTGCAGAACGGGCACAGGAAGTCCTCGTACACGTCCACCTTGTTGGCTGCGGGCTTGCCGGCGACCACGGTCGCCCCTTGCACCGTCGCGGTGTAGCTAGCGGAGGAGCTGTCGGAACTGGAGTTGCTGCGCAGCGAGACCACGGCCCAGCCGACCAGCACGACAACGACCAGCACACCGACCACGATGTAAGTGACGTTGACCTTACTCTTCTGCGCCACGTCGGTGACCTCCTCCGCCCTGCGGCTGATCTTCTCCTGGGGTGAGTAAGTGCTCCAGCGCGAGCAGGGTACGTGGCCTGACAACTAACCAGACCGCGAGGATGAGAAACCCTGTGTCACGAAGCAGTTCCGTACCGTAGCTGGTCTGGTCCGGGGCAACGGCACCGCCACCGCCGAAACAGCCGCAGTCGATGGCCAGGCCCCGCGCCCATGCCTGCGCCACGCCGAACATGAACGCCAGCAACACCATGGCGGAGGTGACGGCCACCTGGCGCACGCCAAGTCCCATCAGCAGCAGCACACCGAGCGTCAGCTCGAACCAGGGCAGCACGCCGGCGACCACATCGGCGACCTCGCCGGGCAGCAACTGGTAGGCGTGCACCGCGACCGTGGTCTCAAGCTGGTTGCTGGCCTTGATCGTGCCGGAGACCAACCACACGAGGGCAAGACCCAGACGCACCGCGGTGCCGACCATGTCCAACACCCTGTCCGACCGAGTGCCGGGCACGGCGCTTCGGTCGGGATGCAGAGATACGTCTGGCGACACGTCAGTAGCCTAGGACATACCGCCAAATGGATGATTCACCGGTCAGCGAAAGTGCCCGCCGGGCGCGGGGCCAGCAGGCGCGCGCGGGGCCAGCAGGTGAGCCTGGCCCCGCCAGTTGCTGGAGACCACCGACATGCCACTCGACCTGGTAGCCAACCGGGCCGGCTCCAGCGCAGCCGCTTCGCTGCGTGAGCACCTGCGCCGACGCACCTCCACGACGCCGTCGAACTACCGCCGCTCGTTCCGCGACCGCGTCGCGCGGTCAGCGAGCCGGTGAGCACCGAACGCCGCAGCGGCGATCAGGCCAGGCCGGCAAACAGGTCGTCCTCCCAACCCTGCTCTCCCGGCCCCGCCGGGCCGCGCGCACCGTGCACGAGCTGGAAGTGTTCGTAGCGGAACTGTGCCCCCTTCACGAACCGTGCGAAGAATCCATCATCCAGGTTGACCTGGCTTCGATAGGCACGCAGCGCGGCCAGCTTGGCCGGCAGGTACTCCTCGCCGTCCAGCCGAGCGGTGATCTTGTCATCAGTCGCGCCCGGCATCTGCTCGGCGAACTCGGCGCCGACCTCCTCGGCCATCTTCAGCACCGCCGAGCGCGGCACCACCGACCAGTACACCTTGGGCACCCGCCACGGCTCACCCAGCTCAGGGGCATATTCGGGGTCGGCCGCCGGCGTGATCGCGGCCATCGTGACCCGGTGCGCCTGGATGTGATCCGGATGGCCATAGCCGCCGTGCGGGTCATAGGTGACCACTACGGTGGGCTGCTCCCTGCGCAGTACCTCGACCAGGGCGCGCACCGGCTCTGTCAGCTCCGCGCGGTAGAACGCCCGCTGGTGCTCGTTCTCCGGCGTGCCGACCATGCCGCTGTCCCACCACCGGCCGGCGCCTCCAAGCCACACGTAGCGCTTGACACCCAGCTCGGTCATGGCGGCGGCCAACTCCGACTCGCGGTACTTGCCCAATGCATCGGGCCCCGCGTCACGCAGCTGCGCCAGATCATCGGCCACCACCTCGCCCCGCTCGCCCCGGGTGCAAGTGACCAGGCAGACCGGCACGCCCTCGGACGCGTAGCGGGCCATGGTGGCCCCGGTGCCGGTGGTTTCGTCATCGGGATGGGCATGGACCAGCACTAGCCGCCGGGCGGCGGCCTCGCTGCTGGATTCGCTGATGGGCTCTGTCACGCACACAGTCGACCACGGCACCCCGACAATTTCACCTCTCTGGCCATCGACCGGTCGAGGTGGGAAGTGCGCGGGCAGCCACGGTGATCCCCGCGCACCTCACGTCGTCGCGGCGGCGTACCGCCATCGCGGCACACGGCTGCGATCAGAACAGGTTCTTGATCGCGTCCTTGAGCGAGTGCACATCGCTGACCTTGTCCTTGGCCCCGTCCACCTTGTCGCCGGCGGAGTCCTTGGCGTCCGACAGCTTGTCGCTGCCCGAGTCCTTGGCATCCGACAGCTTGTGGCTGGCGGAGTCCTTGGCTGACTGAACCTTGTCCTGGACGCCGTAGTCGCTGTCCGAGGCGCTCGCCACGCCCGCGATACCGAGTGAACCGACCACAGCAATCGCCGCCGCCAGGGCAATGCGCTCCGTACGACCCATGACTTCTCCTCCACATGACCAGCTGAGCGGGTTGGCAAAACGACGAACGGTCCCCGAGCCGCACGACCGCTATAACAGTGCGACCCAGTACCAGTTACGCGGCTACTCAGTGTTGTGGGTTAGATCACATATCACAGGCATCGGGCAGTAATCATGCGCCTCATATATCTCATCTCCCGGGATTAAGGGGTAGATAAGGTCGTCTAGCTCGCTACAGAGGACACCCATTCAGCATCCGGCGATGGCACTCCCCACCTCAATTTGCGCAGCCGGGCGGTCGGCGGAGGGCGTCCACCTGGTAGATCGCGCCGAGATCGCCGGACAGGTTGGCACGCACGGTTCTGGTGACCTCGTCGGCCAGCACTACCTCATGGCCGGCCGGCCAGCAATGCCTGCATCGTCCGTTCCTCGGCGTCCTGAGGGGCGATCTTGGGCACATCCGTCCACGCGGCCAGGTCGGTGTCCACGAAGCCGCAGTGGCACCAGGCCCGGATCGGGCACGCCGCCCGGGCTGCGCGCCCCCGCATGAACCTTCGCGGCATCGTGCTCGATCAACCTCCGGGCGAACTCCAGCGAACCCGGCAACCAGCCAGCTGAGCACAGCGAAAGCGAACGAGCCGACCCAACCAGCCGCTGAGCGCCAGCGAAGTCGGCGGCCCCATCACGGGGGTGCCGCTGAGCGCCAGCGAAGTCGGCGGCCCATCACGGGGGTCGGGGGGCGGAGCCCCCGGCCGGGGTGTGGGGGTTGGACCCCCACAGGACAGCCGAGACGAGGCCCCGCTCGCGCGTTCCGCGAGCAGGGGCCACCCACCTCGTGGAGGTGCCGGGAATCGAACCCGGGTCCTCCGGCGCATCACAAGGGCTTCTCCGTGTGCAGTCCGCCGTGCCTCTACTCGGATCCACCGGTCACGCGGACGAGCCGGTGTGACGATCCCAGCCGCTGTTTGATGTCCCGCCCGACCCCGCGACCGGGTTGGACGGTGAGTCCCCTAGCTGATGCCGGACACCGGAGCGGGGACGCCTCCGGGCCGACAGACGCTAGCTCTCGCTCAGGCGGCGAGGGCGAATGCGTCGCGCTTAACCTGTTGGTTGGCGCTTAATTGTTTTGCGACGGGTGGTTAACGAGCTCATCGTCGCCTTCCTCGACACGCTTCCCCTTGATCAACGTCCGAAGTCGAAACCGTTCACCCCCTGGTACTTGTGTAACCGCTCCAGGGTAACGCGTCGGTCCAACGGGATCTTCCCTCGGCTCGGGAGGTCTCGACTAGGACTGCGATCCGGTGTCCGCGAGGCCGAGCAGCCGGCGCGGGGTCTCGTACAGCACCCTGCGCAGGAAGGGCACACCGAGTCGGTCGTCCGACTCGGCCCATCGCTGGATGACCCGCAACTGCTCGGCATAGTGGTACGGCAGTTGCGGGTAGTCCGAACCGAGCACAAGGCGGTCGCCCAGCCCGGCGAGCAGTGCCGGCCAGTCCGCCGGCAGCGGCATCAGCTCCTCCATGAACGCGGTGCCGACCATCGTGGTGTCCAGGTGGACCCGCGCGTAGCGCTGGGCGAGCTCGAGCGCGCCGGAGTAGTCCGGCATGCCGGCGTGCGCGAGCACCGCGAGCAGGCTCGGGTGCGCGTCCAGCACCTCGGCGAACACGTCGAGGCCGGTGTAATTGCCGCGCAGCGGGCCGTGCCCGCAGTGCACCACCACCGGCACGCCGGCCTCGGCCAACATCCGCCACGCAGGGGTGAGATACGGGTCACGCGGATCGAACCCGCCGACCTGGACGTGCACCTTCACACAGCGAGCACCGGCGCCCAATGCGGCGCCGAGATAGTCCTCGACCCCCGGCTCGGGATAGATCGTGGCGGTGGGCACCGCCTCGGGGGTGCGCGCGGCGAAGTCCAGCACCCAATTGGTCAGCCAGGCCGCCATGCCCGGCTTGTGTGGGTAGACCAGCGGCGCGAACCGTTGCACGCCGAGCTGGCGTAGCAGCTCGACCCTGGTCGGCTCGTCATAGCGGTAGGTGATCGGCCACGGCTTGCCGTAGTGCTGTTCGGCGTTGTCGAAGTAGGCCCAGACCTTGCGCAGCACCCGCTCGGGCAGGAAGTGCACGTGCATGTCCACCAGCCCGGGCAGGCCGAGCTCGGCGAGCCAGCGGGGCACGTCGGCGTCGTCGGTGGGCGGGCTGGGCAACGCGCTGTCGGTGCCCTGTTTCACACCATGCCCTTGGCGCGCCGGCCCAGGGCCCGGGTGATCTCCCGTTCGGCGTCGCGCTTGGCCAGATCCTGGCGCTTGTCGTGGCTCTTCTTGCCTCGGGCGAGCGCCAGTTCGACCTTGACGTTGCCGTCGGAGAAGTACATCGACAGCGGCACCAGGGTGAGCCCACCCTCGCGCGTCTTGCCGATCAGACGCTCGATCTCGCCTCGGTGCAGCAGCAGCTTGCGGGTGCGGCGCGCCTCATGGTTGGTCCAGCTGCCCTGGGTGTATTCGGGGATGTGCACGTTGCGGAGGAAGATTTCGCCGTCGTCCACCGTGGCGAACGCGTCGACCAGTGATGCCCGGCCCAACCGCAGACTCTTCACCTCGGTGCCGACCAGCATGATCCCGGCCTCGTAGGTGTCCAGGATCGCGTAGTCGTGCCGTGCCTTCCGGTTGGACACGATCACCTTCCGGCCCTTTTCCCGCATCACTCCAGCCTACCGGTGCGATCGCACACGTTCTTCGCCATTCCGGCCCATGGGGTCTCCGCGCGGTGCTTGCCTAGCGGTATGGACTGGACTGGGTACCGGGGCCGAGGTGGCGGCGCGCTGAGCGGCGACCTTGCGCGCAAGGCGGTACCGATCGGCGTGCTCGTCGCCGTGGTTGTGCTGATCATCACCGTGGTTGTGGTGATTTCCCCCGTAGGCGGCGCAGCCTTCTTCGGACCGATGCTCGCCAAGGGCGGCCACCACTCCAAGAGCCACTCCAAGAGCCACTCCAAGAGCAAGAAGGACAGCTCCTCGGACGACTCGTCGTCGGACAGCTCCTCCGACGACTCATCCTCGGGCGACTCCTCGTCCGACGACTCGTCCTCCGGTGGCTCTTCTTCCGGCGACTCGGGCGGCTCGACTTCCGGCGGCTCCTCAGGCTCGTCCGGCGACTCCACCTCCGGTGGCTCCTCAGGCTCGTCCGGCGACTCCACCTCCGGTGGCTCTACCGCGAATGGATCAGGCTCCGGCGGGTCCAGCTCCGGCGGGTCGGGTACGAGCGGGGCTGGCTCGGACAACTCCGGTTCGACACAGCAGAACGCCGGGTGCACCATGGTCATCACCGATATGTCCGGTCTGGACAACGCAATCAACAACGCGAAGCCGAACGATGTGATCTGTGTGCGGATCAACAACCAGACCATCGGCGGCAACGGCTCGACGAGCGGCGGCAACAACAGCTCGACAGGCAACAACAGCTCCAGCGGCAACAACGGCTCGACAGGCAACAACAGCTCGACAGGCAACGGCTACAACGGCAACTCGGCTAACGGCTCCAGCAACGGGGTATCGGTGAGCCCGTCAGCGCTACCGACCGGGCCGGCGAAGCAGGAACACATCTGGCTGACCGGATACTCCTGGCAGGACAACACTCCGCCCGGCTCGTCCATCGTCAGTCACCCGATCCTGCACAAGGAGGCCAGCGGTACCGGCACCTACGAAGACCCGATCACTGTCGCGGTTCCTGGGCAGGGCAATGGCATCTGGAAGGCCGGCGGGCGGTTCTACCTACCTACGGTCCAGCGCTACGTGATCGTCGAGGACACCGGGGCCAGCCCGCCGCACTCCGGCGAGGACGGGCATCTCGACATGTGGATCGGCGGCCAGGGCGGAAGCAAGTCCGCCACCGACAGCTGCATGAACAAGATTACCGGTGACAACGTGCCCGCCCAGTACAACCCGCCGCCGAACCTGCCAGTACTCAGAGGACCGATCTACGGCAACGGCGGCTGCAACATCCCCAGTGGCGGGGGCGCGTCCAAGGACTGAGCTCGCTAGAGGCGGACGTAGAGCCGTAACGTGACGTAGCCGGTAACTGCCGCGATCCCAGTGCCCAGCACGAACAGCAACGGCGACACAGCCAAGATGTCCGAGTACTGGACGATCGGGATGACCCCGTCGCCGAAGCCGCTGGTGATCGCCTGGTCCAAGAACAACCCCTTGCCCAACAGCAGGCTGCCTACCGCGAGGGCGGTGCCCAGTACACCGGTGACGGCCGCTTCCAACAGGAAGGGCAGCTGCGTGTACCAGCGGGTGGCTCCCACCAGCCGCATCACGCCAACTTCGGTGCGCCGGTTGAACGCCGACAACTGGACCATGTTCGAGATCAGCAACGCCGCCGCCAACACCTCGACCAGCGCCAGGGTGAACACCACGTCCCGGATGGTGCGCAGGAAGCTGAACAGCCGCTCGACCACGTCACGCTGGTCGGTGATCCGCGCCACCCCGACCTTGCCGGCCAGCAGCTTGGCCAGCTGGGTCGACTGGTTCGGGTCGACCAGTTTGACCCGCAGCGACGCCGGCAGACCCTGCGGGCGGGCCAGCGTGGCGAGCGTCTGCCCCTGGAACAGGCGCTGGAAGCGGGCGTAGGCCTGCTGCTGGTTCTCGTAGGTCACCGCGGCGACCAGGGGCGAGGACTTCAGCACGTCGCGTAGTCCCGCGCAGATGCTCTGCGAGCAGTCCTGGTCGTGAATGGACACGTCGAGAGTGAGCGAGACGACCACCTCCAGGCGGTCGCCGTAGAGGTTTTGGGTCTGGTCGATGGTGTGCACCGCAAGCATGCCGGTGCCGAGCAGGCCCAGCGAGATCGCGGTGGTCAAGATCATCGCGATGGTCATGGTGATATTACGGCGCAGGCCGGTGACGACCTCGCGGAACAGGAAGTTGAAGCGCATCGCCTACCGACCCACGCCGTAGACGCCACGGGTCTCGTCCCGTACGACCCTTCCCATTGCCAGCTCGACCACGCGACGGCGCATCGAGTCAACGATGTTGTGGTCGTGGGTGGCCATCAGCACCGTTGTACCGGTCCGGTTGATCCGCTCCAGCAGCAACATGATGTCCTGGCTGGTCTCCGGGTCCAGGTTTCCGGTGGGCTCGTCGGCAAGTAGCACCAGTGGCCGGTTCACAAATGCACGCGCCAGGGCAACTCGCTGCTGCTCGCCGCCGGAGAGCTCATGGGGCATCCGGCCGGCCTTGCCCTCGAGACCGACCAGCTCGAGCACCTCGGGCACCACCTTGCGAACGGTGCGGATGGGCTTGCCGATGACCTCCAGCGCGAAGGCCACATTCTCCGCGACCGACTTGTTGGGCAGCAGCCGGAAATCCTGGAACACGCAGCCCACCCGCTGACGCAGCCGGGGGACCCTGCGGCGGGGCAATGTCGTCACGTTCCATTCCGACACGAACACGTCACCGCTGGTCGGCAGGTCCTCACGCAGCAGCAGCCGCAGGAACGTCGACTTGCCGGAGCCGGACGGCCCGATCAGGAAGACGAACTCGCCCTCACCGATGTTCACCGACACGCGGTCCAGCGCCGGGCGCGTGGACGTCTTATAAGACTTGGAGACGTTCTCCAGTCGAATCACGGAGCGCGAGCCTACTAGGGTCGCGTTCGCGGCACGTCAGCGCGCGGTGTCTCAGCGGTCGGAGTGCTGCTGGCGCCGCCACCGGATGCCGGCTTCCAGGAAACCGTCTATCTCGCCGTCGAGCACCGCCGAGGGGTTGCCCACCTCGAAGTCGGTGCGCAGGTCCTTGACCATCTGATACGGATGCAGCACGTAGGAACGCATCTGGTTGCCCCAGCTGGACCCGATGTCCTTCAGCGCGTCCATCTTGGCCTGCTCCTCCTGCCGCTGCCGCTCCAGCAGCTTGGCCGACAACACCGCCATCGCGCTGGCCTTGTTCTGCAGCTGAGAACGCTCGTTCTGGCACGAGACCACGATGCCGGTCGGAAGGTGGGTCAGCCGCACGGCGGAGTCGGTGGTGTTCACGCCCTGGCCACCCGGCCCCGAAGAGCGGTAGACATCGACCCGCAGGTCCTTCTCGTCTATCTCCACGTGGTCGGTGGACTCGACCACCGGCACCACCTCGACACCCGCGAACGAGGTCTGCCGCCTGCCTTGGTTGTCGAACGGCGAGATGCGGACCAGTCGATGGGTGCCCTGCTCCACAGACAGCGTCCCGTAGGCGAACGGCGCATGTACCGCGAAAGTCGTCGACTTGATGCCCGCCTCTTCGGCGTAGGACGTGTCGTAGACGTCGACCGAGTACTGATGACGTTCCGACCAGCGCAGATACATGCGCATCAGCATCTCGGCGAAATCGGCGGCGTCTACGCCACCCGCCTCCGACCGGATCGTGATCAGCGCGTCACGCTGGTCATACTCGCCAGAGAGCAACGTGCGCACCTCGAGCGCGCCGATGTCGGACCGCAGCTTGACCCGCTCCGCATCGGCATCGGCAAGGGCCTGAGAGCCCTCCGCGCCGTCGGTTTCTTCGGCCAGCTCGTAGAGCACCGGCAGATCGTCCAACCGACGCCGGATCTCGGTCACATGCCGCAGCTGAGCCTGCGCCCGAGACAACCGGCTGGTCAGCGCCTGGGCGCGTTCCTGATCGTTCCAGAGGTCGGGCTGGCCCGCCTGTTCAGACAGCTCATCGACCTCGGCCCGCAGCTTGGCGACATCCAGCACCGCCTCGATCCCTTCGAGGGTGCCATCCAGGTTCTTAATCTCCGTTGCCACGTCGAGGTTCACAACGGTCCAGGGTACGACCCAATGTGCCCGGCCGTTCGACCCACCGCCTCGGCGACTCGTGGCGATGCACCCAGAGGATCCGGTGAGCGTGTCGGGCGCGCCCTTCAGAGTGTGGGCGAGGTGCACTCGACCGTTACGGCGGCCTGATTGGGCACATCATCGGGATCAGCGTTCAGGCACCCCACATCTGAGAGCACACTGTCCAGGAACCGATCGTCCGGGAACCCGTCGTCCGGGAAACCCACATCTGAGAATCTCACGTTGAGGAACTCGGCATCAGGGAACTCGGCATCCGGAAATCCCACCTCGTGAAGTTCACTGCCTGGATCGCTACCTCCTTGGGGATAACTCAGCCGCGGCGGATACCTGGTGAACCGGTGACCGGTGGGCGACCTCCAAGTGAGCCGGCCGTCGGGATCACGCGTGACGGACCAACCTGGGCTGTGTTTGAGCCGGTGATGGCTGCGGCACAGCGGGCCGATGTTCCCCCCGCTGGTCGGACCAGTGCCTTCGCGCGCGTTGTGCGGGACGTGGTGGTCGATGTCGCAACGGTGGGCGGGCACCCGGCACCCTGGGTGGCCGCAGGTGTGGTCCCGGACCATGGCATGCCCGGCGAGAGGCGGCGGGGGCCGGTAGCGTGCGGTGCCGTAGTCGAGCAGTTGCCCGCTGACCGGGTCGGTGACCAACCTCCGCCAGGTGCCTTCGGCGGCGAGCTGATGAGCGACTTCGGCGGGGATGGGGCCGTAGCCGGCCAGCTCGGCGGGTAGCTGGTCGAGCCCGAGCAGTGTGGTCAGCGAGACGGTGACGTGAATCTGCGCCTCGGCGCGGGAGCCCGAGCCGTCGGCCCGGTCGAGCACCAGGTCGACCAAGGCATCGGCGCGGCGATTATCCATCGATCGGTCCTCGCCCTGGCGGACCGCGCGGCGGGCGTAGTCGTCGAGCACACCGTGGATCGCGACTGCCTCGGCAGCGGGCAGGTATGCAGACAGCGTGGCCATGCCGTCGCGCTCTGACGCTAACCGGACACACCGTGCCCGACGTGCCCGCTCGGCGCGGCGGCGCAGCGCATCGGCGTCGAGCCCCGCGACCACTCGACGGGCGGTGCCTCGGATCTGACCGGTGGTCCGGCCAGAGGCATGCCACAGGATCTCTGCCTCGGCCTCCCCCAACAGCGCGGGGTCGAGCCCGGCCGTCTCGTCGGCGATCGCCCGTGCCGAGGACAGGCTGATGAGACCCGAGCCCAACGCGGACAGCACGGCCGGCAGGCGCTCGACCAGGGTGAGCGCATCGTCGACCCGAGCGGCGGCGGTCCGCGCGGCCAACCGGGTCATCGCGCCCACGCCGGCGCACACCGAGGCATACACCTGCTTCGGGTCGTCGCCGAACTCCGGATCGGTCGTCACCTCGGCGGCGAACCCGGCTATCTCCCGCACCTGGGCAGCCTGGGCGAACGCGATCACCTTCTCCCAGGCGCCGACCCGTTCGAGCCGTTCCGCGCAGTCGCCACCCTGCTGTTGGTCGAGCACCGTAGCCAGGAGCCCATCTGGCGCACAGGCAGACCACACCGGCCCCGCGGCCTCCGGAGCCTCGACAGCGCAATATGATTCGAACATGTGTTCGAGGTTAGCAGGTCATGCAAGGTCCCGGAAAGGAGTTTCTTCGCGGACTCGGCGTCAACCCGAGGACCGGGGCGGAGGGGAATCCGGCTCGCCCCGCCCAGACCCCACCGGAGGCGCGGGCCCGGCCCGCCGCTGACACACCAGCTCGAGGACGTGGTAGCCGACCACGCCAAGCAGCAGTAACAGGGCCAGCCAGAAACCGACCCGGTTCTCGACCATGCCTTGCACAATCGTGGCAGGCAGGAAGGTGTCCCTCCGCAGCTCATCAACCGCGCCACTGTGCACCACGGTCTGGTTAATGATCAAAAGCAGCAACGCCGAACCGCCGGCGATGATGCTGCTCAAACTCTGCTGTCGCGGCCTGGCGCAGGTGAGGACGACTCCCGCGATGATCGCGAGGACAGTGAGCAGCGCCAGCAGCTGCCACGGCACCGATGCCTCCTGCTGCCTGCGCGCGAGGTAGTCGCTCATGCCGAGGGATGCGGTGATGTCCGGCGCGCCACCGAAGGCCAGGTCCCAGCCGCTGTAGCTGGCGCGCACGCTTCCGACCGGCGACTCGCAGGACACCGTGAGGAACGGCAGCCCGAAACAGAGCAACGCCAGCAGGAAACCGGCTGGACTGATCACTCGACGCCCCGACCGAGCCTTGATCACCCCGCCAGCGTAGGCCACCGCCCCGCCGAAACCCCCAAAACCGCGACCGGGATGTCAGGACACGCCGGCACCGACCGCCTCGGCGATCGAGGAGTAACCGGCCTCCCGCACCATCCGCGCCAGCCCCCGGTGGATCCGTCGGGGCCACAACCCGCCGCCGTAGATGAACCCCGTGTAGCCCTGCACCAGGGTGGCACCGGCTTGAATGCGCTGCCAGGCGTCCCTCGGCGTCTCGATGCCGCCGACCGAGACCAGCACCAGCCGGTCGCCGACCCGGGTCCGCAGCCGAACCAGCACCCGCAACGCACGCGAAGCCAGCGGCGCCCCGGAGATGCCGCCCGCGCCGAGCGCGGCGACCCGCGCGGTGTCGGTCGCAAGCCCGTCGCGCGAGATCGTGGTGTTGGTCGCGATGATGCCGTCGAGACCCAACTCCATGGCGAGGTCGGCGACCGCGTCCACGTCCTCGTCCGCCAGGTCCGGCGCGATCTTGACCAGCAGCGGGACCGCCGGCCCCACCGCCTGCCGCACCGCGACCAACAGCGGCCGCAGCGCCTCGACCGCCTGCAGGTTGCGCAGGCCTGGTGTGTTCGGCGAACTGACGTTGACCACCAGGTAGTCCGAGACAGGGGCCAGCGCGGTCGCCGAGGCCACATAGTCGGCGACGGCCTCGCTCTCCGGCACCACCTTTGTCCTGCCGATGTTGACGCCCACCACGCCGCCGGTCCGGTCCCGGCGGGCCAACCGCGCCGAGACCACGGCCGATCCGGCGTTGTTGAAGCCCATCCGGTTCAGCAGGGCCCGGTCAGCGGTCAGCCGGAACAGTCGGGGGCGGGGGTTGCCCGGCTGCGCCCGCGCGGTCACTGTGCCGACCTCGACGAAACCGAAACCGAGCCCGCTGAGCGCGTCCGCGCCGAGGCCGTCCTTGTCGAACCCGGCGGCCAGCCCGAGCGGGCCGGCCAGCTCCAGTCCCAGCGCGCGCACCCGCAGCACCGGGTCCCGGGGCGCCAGCCAGCGGGACAGCAGCCGCCGCAGCGGCGGCACCAGCCCGACCAGCCGGATCAGCGCGAAGCCCACCCGGTGCGCGGTCTCCTCGGGTACGTGCCGCACCACGAGGGCGAACAGGATTCGGTACACCCGCACAGCCTGCCGCAACGCGTACCGACGTCCACGACCCCCCGGACGGTGGGCGTCACTCGGTAGGCATGACCCCGGGGGCCGCCGGCGTCACTCGGTGGGAATGGCCTCCAGCAGGGCGAGCACCGCGCGGTTGTGTGCCACCGCGAACTCGGCGATCACCCGGTCGTACGGCGACGACCCGTTGTCGGCCGCCGTCATCATGGCGGCCTGTGCCTCGGCGAGCCGCTCGGTGTAGGCCGCCCGGCCGCGGGTGATCAGCGCGCGCCGCTGCCGCACGGTCAGCAGCTCGGCGTGGCGCAACCGCAGGATCAATGGACTGCGCAGCTGGTCAGCGCCCTCAGCGGAGAGCAGCCACGCTTTGAACGCCCGCTTGCCAGCCGGGGTGAGGACGTACTGCTGTGACGCCCTTGGCCCCTGCTCCCCCAGCTCGAGCAGGCCTGCCTGTGCCAGTGCCGGCAGTTCCCGGTACACCTGGCTGCGGGTGACCGAGAAGAATGTGCCGAACCGCTGCCCCGCCGCCGAGACGAGCTGGCCCCCGGTCATCGGCCTCGCGTGCAGCAGCCCGAGCAACGCGGCCGCCGTGGCGTTCACTGATCCGATCCCAGCTTTCACCTCGGTCACACGGCCACCGTGCCACGGTCCTCTCGACGCTGTCCACAGTGGTCCGCCCCCCACCCGATGGGTGACCTGAATTGCGACCTATACTCCCGCGAACAGGTACGGGGGCGTAGCCGAACGTACGCCGGGCGGAGTCGTACCGGACCCTGGTCCATGACAGGTCCGAGCCGACCGGATACCGGCTTGGACGAGGAGCGAGGCGCCCATGGCCGTTTTCCTTGCGCGCAGGTTGGCCAACTACCTGGTGTTGTGCATTCTGGCGACCTTTCTGGCCTACGCACTGGCATCGTTGACCTTCCGGCCGCTCGACCAGCTCGAGCAGCGCCAACCACCGCCGCCGGCCAGCACCATCCAGGCCAAGCGCCTCGAGCTGCACCTGGACGAGCCGATCCCGCAGCGGTTCGGTGTGTGGGCGGTGGGCGTGGTGACCCGGGGCGACTTCGGCAGCACGGTCGCCGACGCACCGATCAACGCCGAGCTGTGGCGCCGGGTCGGCATCAGCTTGCGGCTGTTCCTGCTGGGCACGGTGGTCGGCGTGCTGGTCGGCGTGCTGGTCGGGGTGCTCAGCGCCATCCGCCAGTACAAGCTGTCCGACCATGTGACCACGCTGGCCTCGTTCCTGATCCTGTCCACCCCGGTGTTCGTGATCGGCACCCTGCTCAAGGTGGCCTGGCTGCCGATCAACCAGGCCACCGGCACCCAACTGCTGTATTTCAACGGCGAGTCCACGGCGGGTTTCAGCGGCACCTTCTTCGACTCGGCCGTGGACCGGGTGCAGCACCTGGTGCTGCCCACCGTATCCATCGCGCTCGGCCTGATCGCCTACTACAGCCGCTACCAGCGCAGCGCCATGCTCGACGTACTAGGCAGCGACTTCCTGCGCACCGCGCAGGCCAAGGGGCTGACCAGGCGCAAGGCGCTGCTCACCCACGGGCTGCGCACCGCGCTGATCCCGATGGCGACGCTGTTCGCGTTCGGCTTCGGCCTGCTGGTCACCGGCGGGGTGTTCACCGAGCGGATCTTCGGGTGGTTCGGCATGGGTGACTGGCTGATCGTCGGGGTGCAGACCCAGGACGCCAACATCATCGCCACCGTCACCCTGTTCATCGCGGTGCTGGTGCTGATCTCCGGCTGGTTGTCCGACGTGGTCTATGCCGCGTTGGACCCACGAGTGCGAGTGGGGTGAGCAGATGAACCCGCAGCCTGTCGACTCCGGGCGGGACAACGGCCCGGTCGCGGTGGCCAGTGGCTCGACCGCCCCGGTCAACGCCGAGAGCGCCGAAACCCTCGAACAAGTCGAGCACGTCGGGCGACGGCCGGCAACCCGGGGGCGGTTGGTGCTGCGCCGGCTGCTGCGCAACCGCCTCGGCCTGGCCGGCGCGGTCATCGTGGTGCTGCTGTTCGTCGGCGCGTTCCTGTCGCCGTTGATCACCCCGTGGGACTACCGCACCCAGGACGACGCGGCGCTGCTCATGCCGCCGTCGCCGCAGCACTGGTTCGGCACCACCAAGCTGGGTGAGGACCTGTTCGCGCAGTGCATGCGCGGACTGCAGAAATCGCTGCTGATCGGGCTGCTGGTCGGGGTCATCTCCACCACCCTCGCCTCGGTGGTCGGCGCGGTCGCCGGCTACTTCGGCAAGGCCACCGACAAGGCCATGATGTGGCTGGTCGACCTGCTGCTGGTGCTGCCCTCGTTCCTCATCGTGGCGATCCTGAGCCCGGCGTTCCGAGGCAAGTCCTGGTTGTTGCTGGTGCTGCTGCTCTCCGCGTTCAGCTGGATGATCACCTCGCGGATCGTGCGGGGCATGACGCTGACGCTGCGCGAGCGGGAGTACGTGCTGGCCGCACGGTTCATGGGCATGCCGGCCTGGCGGATCATCGCCCGGCACATCATCCCGAACATGGCCTCGCTGCTGATCATCGACGCGACCATCGGCGTCGGTGGCGCGGTGCTTGCGGAGACCTCGTTGAGCTTCTTCGGCTTCGGCATCCAGCCACCGGACGTCTCGCTGGGCACGCTGATCGCCTCGGGCACCGACTCGGCGCTGACCTTCAGCTGGCTGTTCGGCTTCCCGGCCGGCCTGCTGGTCGTCACGGTGCTGGCGGTCAACTTCTTCGGTGACGGGCTGCGCGACGCGTTGGACCCGACGTCCAGTCGGGCGCGGCGGCGCTCCCGGGTGCGCGGCGCCACCAAGGACGGTGTGAGGTGACCTCTCCGGAGCCGATCCTGCGGGTCAGCGACCTGCGGGTGGCCTTCCCCAGCGAGGCCGGCGAGGTCGCGGCGGTACGCGGGGTGAGCTTCGCGGTGAGTCCGGGTGAGGTGCTGGGCATCGTCGGCGAGTCCGGGTCGGGCAAGTCGGTTTCCGCGCTGGCCGCCATGGGTCTGCTGCCCCCGCAGGCGCGGATCGGCGGCTCGATCCAGTTCCGCGGCGAGGAGCTGCTGGGGCGCACCGACTCGCAGATGGCCCGGATCCGGGGCAAACGCATCGCGATGGTCTTCCAGGATCCGCTTTCCGCGCTGACTCCGATCTTCAGCGTGGGCGACCAGGTGGCGGAGGCGCTGCGGGTGCACGACGGCGGGCTCAGCAAGGCCGACGCCGCGCGCCGCTCGGTCGAGCTGCTGGACGTGGTGGGTATCCCGCGCGCGCGGGAGCGGGCCAGGTCGTTCCCGCACGAGTTCTCCGGCGGCATGCGCCAGCGGGTGGTCATCGCGATGGCCATCGCCAACAACCCGGACCTGATCATCGCGGACGAGCCGACCACCGCGCTGGACGTGACCGTGCAGGCGCAGGTGCTCGACGTGCTGCGCACCGCGCGCGAGCTGACCGGCGCCGGACTGATCCTGATCACCCACGACCTGGGTGTGGTGGCAGGCGTGGCGGACCGGGTGCAGGTGATGTACGCCGGGCGCATCGTGGAGACCGGGCCGGTCGACGCGATCTTCACCAGTCCCCGGATGCCCTACACACTGGGTCTGCTCGGCTCGCTGCCCCGCCTGGACACCGACCGGCGGGAGCCGCTGGTGCCGATCGAGGGCCAGCCGCCGTCCATGGTCGGCCTGGACCCGGGTTGCCCTTTCGCGCCGCGCTGCCCGTTGGCGATCGAGCGGTGTACCACCGAAGAACCCCCGCTGGAGCTGGCGGACGGGCACGGCACGGCCTGCTGGCGCTCCGGCGAACTGGCCGCCGAACCGGACGCCGCCGAGGTGTTCGGCGTGGAAACCGATCCGCGAGTCGGGGCTCTCAGCACCCTGGGTCGGGACTCTGAGCACACCACACCGGTCGTGCTGAAGGTAACCGACCTGGCAAGGCACTACCCCCTGACCAAGGGCGCGGTGTTCCGCCGCCAGATCGGGGTGGTGCGCGCGGTCGACGGGGTGTCCTTCGAGCTGCACACCGGCGAGGTGCTGGCGCTGGTCGGCGAGTCCGGCTGCGGCAAGACGTCCACGCTGATGGAGATTCTCGGGCTGAGCGCGCCCACCGAGGGCAGCATCGAGGTGCTCGGCAGGTCCGTCGCCACGCTGGACCGGGCCGGGCGGCGGGCGATACGCCGCGACCTGCAGGTGGTCTTCCAGGACCCGATGGCGTCGCTGGACCCGAGGTTGCCGGTCGGCGATGTGATCGGCGAGCCGCTGCTGGTGCACGGCGTGCCGAGCGCGAAGCGGGCCGAGCGGGTCCGCGAGCTGCTGCGGCTGGTCGGGTTGCGCCCGGAACACGCGGAGCGCTACCCGGCGGAGTTCTCCGGCGGGCAGCGCCAACGCATCGGCATCGCCAGGGCGCTGGCCGTGCAGCCGAAGGTGCTGGTGCTGGACGAGCCGGTGTCCGCGCTCGACGTGTCCATCCAGGCGGGTGTGATCAACCTGCTCGACGAGTTGCGGCAGCGCCTCGGGCTGGCCTATCTGTTCGTCGCGCACGACCTGTCCGTGGTGCGCCACCTGGCCGACCGGGTGGCGGTGATGTATCTGGGCAAGATCATCGAGATCGGGTCGGTGGACGCGGTGTTCCGCGCGCCGTTCCACCCTTATACCCAGGCGTTGCTGTCCGCGATCCCGATCCCGGACCCGGTGGTGGAACGCCGCCGGGAGCGCATCCTGCTGCAGGGTGACCTGCCGAGCCCGGCCGACCCGCCTTCGGGGTGCCGGTTCCGCACCCGGTGCCCGCTGTTCGGCACGCTCGGCCCGCTGGCCCAGCAGCTGTGCCTCGAGCGGGAGCCACTCCGCGAGCCGACGCCGGACGCGGCAACCGAACCCGGGCACGAGGTGGCCTGCCACCACGCGCGTGTCCGGGAGGTCGTGTGAGGCGGCTGTCCTTGGTGCTGGTCGCCGGCGTCGTCGCGGTACTGGCGATGGCGGGCTGTTCGGGTGGCGGCCGCTCGGCGGCGTCGCTCGGCGCGGCGCCCGGAGCCGGTGTCAGCGACCTCAACCCGAGGCCGCGTGACCAGGTCCGCGACGGCGGCGAGCTACGCTGGCCGCTGGACACCATGCCGGCCAACTTCAACGCCCACCAGTTCGACGGGGCCACCCAGCAGACCCACGCGGTGGTCGACGCGCTGCTGCCGAGGCTGTTCACCGGTGCCGCCGACGGCGGCCTCACCAGGAACAACGACTATCTGACCTCGGCCGATGCCAGCGCGACCGATCCGGGCACGGTGACCTACTGGATCAACCCGGAGGCGGTCTGGAGCGACGGCAGGCCGATCACCTGGCGCGACTTCGAGGCCCAGTGGAAGGCGCTGTCCGGCGCGGACCCCGCCTACCAGGTCGCCAGCACCGCCGGCTACGACCAGATCACCTCGGTCCGGCCGGGCACCGACAACCATCAGGTCGTGATCACCTTCAACGGTGCCTACCCGGAGTGGCGGGGACTGTTCAGCCCGCTCTACCCGGCCTCGACCAACACCGATCCCTCGGTGTTCAACTCCGGCTGGGTGAACCGGCTGCCGACCACCGCCGGCCCGTTCGAGCTGGACTCCCTCGACCCGACCGGCGGCACGATCACCCTGTCCCGGTCGCCGCGCTGGTGGGGAGCACCGGCCAAACTGGACCAGATCCGCTACACCGTCGTCGACCCGGCCGCGCTGCCGGGCGCGCTGACCGAGGACAAGCTCGACTTCTGCGAGATCGGGTCCAGCGTGGACCTGCTCAACCGCGCCGAGTCGGCGCCGGGGATGACGATCCGCCAGTCGCCGGACCGCCGATACAGCCAGGTCACCTTCAACGGCGAGCCGGGTGCGCTGCTGGCCGACGTCGCGCTGCGTCAGGCGATCGCCAAGGGCATCGACCGCCGTGCCATCGCGCAGCGCATGGTCGGGCAGATCGTGCCGAACGCCGCCACGGTGGACAACCACGTCTATCCGGTCGGCTCGCGGGACTACCGGGACAACTCGGCGCCGGTCGCGTTCAACGCGGTGGCGGCCGGCCAGGAGCTGGACCGGCTGGGTTGGGTGCGGCAGAGCCCGTCCGCGATGCGCAGCCGGGCCGGCCAGCTGTTGCGCCTGCGGCTGTTGGAGGGCACGCCGGACCCGGTGACCGGGCAGATCGACCGGGCGGTGCAGGACCAGCTTGGCCAGCTCGGCGTGCAGGTGGTGCCGCAGCCGGAGCCGCTGCCCCAGGCCGGCGAGGCCTACCGGCGCGGTGACTTCGACCTGGCCACCGTCGACGGGCGCAGCAGCGCCGCCCCGCTGACCGCCGGCCAGGCCAGCTACGCCACTCCGGGCCCGGACGGCATACGGCGCAACTACGGCCGGATCACCGACCCGAACGTCGACAGTTTGCTCCGCGAAGGCCTCGCCGAGCCGCGCGAGCACAAGAGGGCCGAAATCGGCAACCGGATCGACCGGCTGCTGTGGCAGGACGTGTACACCGTGCCGCTCTACCCGTCCACCGGCGCCTACGCGGTGCGCGCCAACCTGGCCAACTTCGGCGCTCCCGGCTACGCCGACGTCGACTACATCGATGCGGGGTACCTGAAGTGATCACCCGTCGCCAGGCGCTGCAGGGCGGCGGCCTGCTCGCCACCTCGCTGTTCCTGGCCGCCTGCGGGTCTGGCGCACGGCCGGGTCTGCGCGCTCCTGGCCAGAGTGCGGGCCACAACGACATCAACCCGATGCCGCGTGCTCGGGTGCGCGACGGCGGCGAGCTGCGCTGGACGTTGGACGCAATCCCGGACAACTTCAACCGCATCCAGTTCGACGGCACGAACGGCGAGACCAAGGAGGTCATGGACGCGTTGCTGCCCCGGGACCACTTCGACCTGCCGGACGGCACCTTCGCGCTGGACACCAACTACTTCACCTCCGCCAAGATCACCTCGACCGCCCCACAGGTGGTCACCTACACGATCAACCCGAAGGCCACCTGGAGCGACAGCAAGCCGATTACCTGGCAGGATCTGGCGTCGCAGTGGCGGGCCCGCAACGGCAGCAATCCCGCGTTCCTGACCCCTGGCTCGACCGGCTACGCCGAGATCGCCTCGATCACCCGGGGCGCGGACGACAGGCAGGCCACGCTCACCTACGGCAAGCCGTTCGCCGAGTGGCAGGGCACGTTCAACCCGCTCTACCCGGTTTCCACGACGTCCGACCCGGCTATCTACAACACCGGCTGGATCAATAAGATCCCGACGACCGCCGGTCCGTTCACCGTCGAATCGATCGACTTGAGCGCGAAGACGATCACTCTGCGCCGCAACGAGAAGTGGTGGGGCGAGCGGGCCAAGCTCGACCGGATCGTCTTCAAGGTGTACGAGCGTTCCGCCCTCGCCGACGCGCTGGCCAACAACGAGATCGACTTCTACGAGATCGCGTCCAGCGTCGACCTGCTGCGACGCGCTCAAACCGTTCCTGGTGTGGCGGTCCGGCAGGCCACCGGTCGGCCCTACAACCACATCACCTTCAACGGCGCCGCCGGCGCAATCCTCGCCGATGTGCGGCTACGCAGAGCCATTGCCAAAGGCATCGACCGAGCCGCGATCGCCACCCGCCTGATCGGCCAGATCGTGCCGGGAGCGACGTCGCTGGGCAACCACATCTATCCGTATGGCGCGAAGTACTACCAGGACAACTCCAAGGCGGTGGCCTTCGACCAGGCAGCGGCCAACCGCGAGCTGGACGAGCTGGGCTGGGTACGGCCGACGCCGGGCGCGGTGCGGACCAAGAACGGTCAGCCGCTCAAGCTGCGGTTCATCGGCACGGCAGGAAACCCGATCTCCGACGCGATCTCCAAGACCACGCTGGACCAGCTCGGCCAGACCGGCGTGCAACTGGAGATCGACGCGGTGTCCTCGGCGCGGCTCTTCGTCGACTTCATCAACGTCGGCAACTTCGACCTGGTCGGTTTCGTCTGGGAGAGCACGTCCACCCCGTTCAGCAGCTCCAGAGAGATATACGCCGAGTCAAAGGGCAATGCCGTGGGACAGAACTACGGGCGCATCTTCAGCCCGCAGATCACCGCGCTGTTCGAGCAAGGTCTCGCCGAGCTGGACGACGACAAACGCGCCGCCATCGGCAACCAGGCCGACCAGCTGATCTGGCAGGAGGTGCACCACCTGCCGCTCTACCCCAGCACCGGCGCCTACGCGGTGCGCGCCACCCTGGCCAACTTCGGCGCCCCCGGTTTCGCCGACATCGACTACATCAA